>JBCBDL010000048.1:0-23376 GCA_038529695.1 Pseudomonadota bacterium
GAGGATATCAATCGGGTCTTCCTTGTCCTTGCGGTACTTGTTGACCCCGACGATTACCTCGATCCCCCGGTCGATCCGCTGGCGGGGTCTTACTACGTCGAAAATCTGACCCATGAACTGGCTGAAGCCGCATGGAAGTTGATCGAAGAGGTCGAAGAGATGGGCGGCATGACCAAGGCGGTCGCCTCTGGCATGCCCAAGCTGCGGATCGAGGAAACCGCTGCCCGCCGTCAGGCCGAGATTGACCGGGGGATCGAGGTAATCGTCGGGGTCAACAAGTACCGCAAGGACAAGGAAGACCCGATTGATATCCTCGATATCGACAACGCGGCGGTCCGCGATGCGCAGATCAAACGGATTGAGGCGACGAAAGCGGCGCGAGATCAATCGGCCTGCGATGCCGCGCTCGCCGAACTGACCCGCCGCGCCGGTGAGGGCGGCAATCTGCTGGAGGCAGCGGTTGAAGCCGCGCGTCAGCGTGCCACTGTGGGAGAAATCAGCATGGCGATGGAAAAAGCATTCGGACGGCACCGGGCCGAGGTGAAGACGTTGGCGGGTGTCTATGGGGCCGCCTATGAGGGCGACGAAGGCTTTGCCGAGATACAGGCAAGCGTTGAGGCTTTCGCCGAGGAAGAGGGACGCCGACCGCGCATGCTGGTCGTCAAAATGGGCCAGGACGGGCATGATCGGGGGGCGAAGGTGATTGCAACCGCCTTTGCCGATATCGGCTTTGACGTGGATGTCGGCCCGCTGTTCCAGACGCCCGCTGAGGCGGCGCAAGATGCGATTGATAACGACGTGCATGTGATCGGGATCAGCAGCCAGGCGGCAGGGCATAAGACGCTTGCGCCGAAGCTGGTGCAGGCCCTGAAAGACGCGGATGCAGAGGACATCATCGTGATCTGCGGTGGTGTGATTCCGCAGCAGGATTACCAGTTCCTCTATGACGCAGGGGTCAAGGCGATCTTTGGGCCGGGCACGAATATTCCAAAGGCGGCGCAGGATATCCTGCACCTAATCCGCGAGGCACGCGGTTGAGGTGCATCAAATTTCTAGAAATTTGATCACGCGATACTGATGGCTCTGATCCTCGATCATCTTGCGGTGGCCTGTCGGGACCTTGCGGAAGGCACCGCCTGGGTCGAGGGGCAGTTGGGCGTGACGATGCAACCTGGTGGACAGCATGTGCGCTACGGCACGCACAACACGCTTTTGGGCCTTGGCGATATGTATCTGGAGGTCATTGCACCTGACGCCGATGCGGCCCCGTTTGACGGACCGCGCTGGTTTGACCTGGATAGGTTCACCGGATCACCGCGATTGGCCAATTGGATTTGTCAGACGGATCACTTTGATCCCATCGCAGGACCGCCTGTGCCGCTGAAAAGAGGCGATCTGGCGTGGCAGTTGACGGTTCCAAAGAATGGCAGCCTGCCTTTCGACGGGGCCTATCCAACGCTGATCAAATGGGATGCGGACGTCACCCATCCGGCGCAAAGTCTTTCTGATGCGGGATGCCGTCTGGTTACATTGACAATCACGCATCCCGAAGCGGACAGGATACGATCCATGATTGACCTTGCCGACCCGCGCGTACGTTTCGAGACGGGAGCGCCAAGTTTCAGGGCGACCTTTCATACACCCAACGGCCCCCGCACCCTGCAATGATCCGCCCAGCGACTTCAGAGGATGCGCCGGCAATTGCCACGATCTGGAACACGATCATTCGGGACACCACAATTACATTCACCCCAACCGAGAAGCGCATCAGCGACGTCGCTGGGCTGATCACCCGCGATGCGCTTGTTTGGGACGAGGCGGGCATGGTGTTGGGTTTTGCGCGTTTCTTTCCATTTCGGGCTGGTGAGGGCTACAAATTCACGGTCGAGCATACAATCATGCTGGCGCCGCAAGCGCGAGGCCGGGGCGTTGGGTGCGCGCTGCTCACCGCACTTTGCGACCTGGCAAGGGCGCAAGGTATGCGCAACGTGATCGCCGGATGCAGCGCCGAAAGCCCAGAGGCGATTGCGTTTCACAAGGCCTGCGGCTTTCAGACGGTTGCAACCCTGCCCGAAGTGGGGTTCAAGTTTGGGCGTTGGATCGATTTGGTTTTGATGCAAAAACGCCTTTAGGGAACGGGAATTCATGTCCATCTGGACACGCATCGCGGACGCATTGGCTGCCCTTGCAGCGGGTGAAGGGTTGTCGGCAGTCTTTGAAAAACTGCGCGAAACCCCCGACCGGACTGTCGCATTTACAATCGCTGTGATCGCACTTGGTGCCAAGATGGCAAAGGCGGATGGGCGCGTGACCAAGGATGAAGTGGTCGCATTCCGCGAGGTGTTCCTGATCCCGCCCGAGGAAGAGGCGAACGCCGCCCGTGTCTTTAACCTTGCCCGGCAGGACGTGGCGGGCTTTGATATCTATGCCCGCCGGATCAAGGCGATGTATGCGGATGATGACGCACCCCTTTGCGACCTGATGGAGGGGCTGTTTCATATCGCGATGGCGGATGGTGTTTATCACCTGAACGAAGATGCGTTTTTGCGTGAGGTGGCTGATATCTTTGGCTTTGACGATCGGCGGTTCAAATCGATACGGGCTCAATTCGTGGCTGAAGCGGAGCGGGACCCTTATGACGTGCTGGGCCTTGATCCCGGTGCGAGCATGGATGAGGCACGCGCCGCCTGGCGCAAACTGGTCCGCGAAACGCATCCCGATCAGATGATGGCGCGTGGTATCCCCGAAGAGGCGATCAAGCTGGCCGAACGGCGCATGGTGGCGATCAACCGCGCGTGGGAAGACATCCAAAGGTCGGCTGCGTGAGGATTGCGACCTACAATGTCGAATGGTTCAACACGCTTTTCGACGATGACGGACAACTGATCAATGATGGCACCTGGTCATCCCGCTGGGACGTGACCAAGGCCGATCAGACGGCTGCGCTTGGCACCGTGTTCAGTGCGATGGATGCGGATGCGGTGATGATTATCGAGGCCCCCGATACCAGCCGCCACCGCAGCACGATTAAGGCACTGACGCATTTTGCGGAGGCATTCGAACTGCGCACCACCGACGCGCTGACGGGGTTTACCAATGACACGCAACAGGAAATTGCACTGCTTTATGACCCGACTGTTATGCAAGCCGTGCATGATCCAAAAGACAGTCCAGACTGCCCGCGTTTTGATCGGGCCTATCAGCGCGATTTAAATGTGGATGCAGCCCCGGATGCGATCCGCTGGTCCAAACCACCGCTGGAGGTGGCGCTTACGACAGCAAAGGGCGCGCTGCGGCTAATCGGTGTGCATGCAAAGTCCAAAGCGCCGCACGGGGCGCAAAACAGTGCAGAGGCGATCCGTATTTCTATCGAAAACCGCCGCAAGCAATTGGCGCAGTGCATTTGGTTGCGCAAGCGCGTGGAACAGCATCTTGCTGACGCAGAACCGCTCATCGTTTTGGGAGATTTCAACGATGGCCCCGGTCTGGACGAATATGAAAAACTGTTCGGACGATCTGGTGTTGAGATTGTCCTGGGCGAGGGGGAAGATCTCAAACTGTTCGATCCGCATGCGCGCATGGTGCTGGGGCGCAGATTAGGGGCCACACCGGTAACTGCGCGGTTCAAACGCAAGGGTGAACCCTATCTGCAGGCCCTGTTAGACTACATCATGGTGTCACCGGATCTGATGGAGACATCGCCAAAGTGGCAGATCTGGCACCCGTTTGATCACCCGGAATGCTATCACAACGCCCCCCTGCGCGAAGCACTGCTGCTCGCTTCTGATCATTTCCCGGTCGTTTTGGACATCAAACTGTGATTTGAAACGATCGTCTCCGGGCCTTACATTGTGGCTCATGAAACAGATAGTTGCACTGACACTTGCCATTGGTCTTAGCGTCAGCCCTGTCTACGCGCAGGACGAAAGTGCCGAGATCACAGATGGCTTTAACCTGATGGAAGAGGGCGCGCGGATGTTGATGCGCGGCCTCATGTCCGAAGTCGAACCGGCCCTAACCGAATTACGCGACACGTTTGAGGACATGGCGCCTGCTTTGGGTGAATTCGTTGCCACTATGGGGCCGGCCATGACCGATCTGCTGAACCAAGTGGATGATTTCAGCCATTACCAGGTGCCTGAATTCCTGCCCAATGGTGATATCATCATCCGGCGAAAACCTGATGCTCCGCTCTGGGTGCCGCAAAACGATAACGGTGAGATCGAATTGTAGTCAAAGACCAGGCAGCGCCTAGTCCTTGTAATATTTTTGACCGCGATACCAATACGCCTTGCGTTCATCTGTTGCATCTTCGGCGGATGGCTTTTCTGCTTCGGCGGCTTCGTTTTGTGCCGCGCGGCGTCTTTCTGATTGTGCGGCGGCGGCGGCTGCTCTTGCCACGGCCCGGATTGCACGCGGCGCGCCCATCTCGGATGTGGCGTTCACACCTTGGTCTGCAGGAATTTCTTCGTCGACCTCATCAGCGACATCATAGTCGTCCGCGACCGCCAGTACAGGCAATTCTTCGGCATCTGCCGTTTCGGTTTCGGATGAACCGACACTCAATTTGATGACTACGAATGCCGTATTGTCCTGATGCGGGTCATCGAGTTCGGCAATCGCTTCGAGAAACGCGTTTGCGATGTCTACACTGCGGCCGTCCTTGGCAAGCATGAGCGTATTCGCAATCACGTTATTGGACAAAAACTGCAGACCGTCACTTGCCGCAATGATGATGTCATCTGCTTCCAAAGCGATGGGCTTTGTCGGGCAGTCGATCTTTTCAATTTCCTCGCCGCTGATGACAGATGTCAGCGTATTGCGGTCAGGATGCTCTTTACCCTCTTGCGGGGTGAGCGCGCCTGATTTGACCATCGCGTCAATTTGCGGTGCCATGGAGTGATCTTTGTTCAATTGGCGCAACGCGCCACCGCGGAAGAGCAGCAATGGTGAATCGCCCACGGAAATCCAGAACAATTTGTCGGCTCGGATAACAGGCACCAGCAACGTTGATCCCATGCCATACAGGCTATCATCTTGGCCGACTTGACTTGCAATTCGCGCATTTGCGGCATCAGCCGCTTCACGCAAGGTCAGGGGGATATTCATCGTCCCATCGTCAAGCTGATCTTCCTTCATCTTGAGATGACCGAAGATTTCCGCGGTCACAAGCGCGCTTGCTACATGTCCGCCGACATGGCCACCAAGACCGTCAGCCACAACCGCAAAGCCGGCCGTTTGGCCAAGCGGAAAACTGGAGATGAGGCTATCTTGTTGGTATTCTCTGGCGCCTTTGATTGCGGCTGTGGCAACATCAAAAGTCATAACTTCCGTCTGCACGGCATCTGCATCGAGCATGAACGACACTCCTACTCATTTGTCACACTAAAGGTTTGTGGTCGAAAAATTGGATTATGAATAAAACATTAATACCAACACCAGCACTTCAGATGATGGCAAAAATCGGGCGTAAATGCGGCAAAATAATGGCGCTTGCATCAAAGGTAAATGATCATGTTTGCTTTGCCGGGTTTTTGGGCAGATTTTGCCAATTTGCACGAAATTCCAGCCCAGCGCCCTAATACCCGTTGTCCAAGATCAAGTGTATCGGCGAAGGATATTACTTTTTGAATTTCACAACCGGACGCACATCCAGTACATTGGCGAGTGCCGCGAACCGGGCTTCCGCCACTTCACCAAAGAGGGGCCGTGCTTTCTCGGTGAGCGTGAGCCGCAGCTCCTTCGACTTCGGGCTCCACTTCAGATCCCCAGGCTTTTCATCTGCTGTGATCCACAACATCGCGCCAAGTCGCATCGCTTTGCCCAAGATCTCGGCCTCGCGGATCTGATCGGCGTTGAGCATTTCAAACAAAGGCTGAAAGCGCGAATTCGCGGTCTTGCTTGTGTAGCGGTTCATCAGCGCCAAACCCAAAAGAACCCGTTCATAATGTTTCAGCCCACCCAGATTGGCACGGGTGGCATTGTCGAATGTCACCTCTGCCCGGTAATCAGGATGCGCGCGCCAGCTGACGTCGTGCAAAAGACAGGCCGCC
This sequence comes from Pseudomonadota bacterium, assembly GCA_038529695.1. Taxonomy (GTDB): domain Bacteria; phylum Pseudomonadota; class Alphaproteobacteria; order Rhodobacterales; family Rhodobacteraceae; genus Yoonia. The sequence continues at coordinate 6,054 of JBCBDL010000048.1, forward strand.
TTGATGATCCGTTTGCGCTGCCAATTGGCGCGCGGGAAAAGCGGTTTGACAAAGTCATAAAGCACGCGGCCAAAGCCGGGCAGGCGGGCATCTTTGGCTTCTGCAAAGCGGCACGCCTCGATCAGCGGGTCGCGTTCGCGCAATTCGCGCGGCATCTGTTCATAAAGCATGCCTTCACGGATGCCGTATGATGACACTGTCACGTCCTTGGGTTTGAAAACGCGCATCAATTCTTTCAGCACGATTGTCGCGTAAGGAACAAGCGACATCCGGCTGTCCGAGATATTGCAGCGGCTGCGCAGGTCTTGCAGGTCGGATTTGCGGATGTATTCAGCCGTTTTGCTGATCTGGCGCGAAGACATACGGTATTCATGCAAAACGGTCAGTGGATAATCCCGCCGTTCCATATCAACGCGTGCAATGGCCCGCCATGACCCTCCGACAAGAAATAGGCGCCTGCCGGTCTCATTGCCCATTTCGTCATGCAGGCGCTCCATGGTTTCGCGCACGTAAGCCTTGATCGCCTTGCGCCCGCCCTTGACCTCGCGCAGTTTCAGCGGGCCAAGTGCTGAGGTCACGCGCCGCCCGACCCGGCCTTCGGCCAGATCAGCAAGCTCCATCGATGAGCCACCGATATCGCAGACAAGCCCGTAACTGCCCGGCCAGCCCAAAAGGACCCCTTGTGCTGACAACCGTGCCTCTTCCTTGCCGTCAATGACCCAGAGCTTGATACCGGTTTCGCGTAAGACCGCGTCCTGAAAGTCCTTGCCGTCAGAGGCTTCACGCACAGCCGCCGTGGCGACGGCGGTGAGTGGCAAGATACCCATCCCATCAGCAAGGGCGGCAAAGCGCCGGATGGCTGCCAAAGCGCGCACGCGTCCTTCGGGGTTCAGATGGCCCGTTTCCGACAGGCCCGCGCCCAAAGCGCACATGATCTTTTCGTTGTAAAAGTAGGCCGGTGATCGGGCGGCACCATCAAATACGACCAAACGGACCGAGTTGGAGCCGACATCGATCACCCCAACCCGGCTCAGACCCTTGGCAGCAGCATCTTCGAAAAGCGGGCGCCCGAATGGCCCCCAATCGATACTTTCCGGATCAAGCATCTCGGTCATGAATGTCCCCGGCAGTCGTCCCCGCCGAAAGGTATCAATCAATCATGCGTATGGGTCAAGCGCGGGACGTCCGATGCGCCTGCCGATCCGCGACCCGAAAGCGATGGGTTTTCCATGAAAAAGCGGTGGCAATTGAACGGGAATTCATCATCGCCGATCGTTGCGCGGTTGAAACTGCCATCGGCGGACATCACCCAGCTTTGCGCCACATCGGCCATGTTGGCGGCCATGATCTGGCTCACGATCTGGGCCTTGACGGTCGCGTTTTTGATCTCCACCAGCGTTTCGACGCGCCGGTTCAGGTTCCGCCCCATCCAATCGGCGGAGCTCATGTACACCTTTGCCTTTTTGGAGGGTAGCGCAGACCCATTGCCGAAACAGACGATGCGGGAATGCTCTAAAAAGCGCCCCACGACGGATTTCACGCGGATATTTTCGGACAGGCCTTTGACCCCCGGTCGCAACCCGCAGATACCGCGCACAACAAGGTCGATTTTCACGCCGTCCTGGCTTGCGGCATAAAGCGCGTCAATCACATCGCTTTCGATCAGCGAGTTCATTTTCGCCCAGATCATCGCAGGTTTGCCCGCCTTGGCATTCTCGGCCTCTGCCCGGATCCGGTCGATCAGGGTTTGCTTGAGGGTTAGCGGCGAAATGGCCAGGTTTTCGAGGCCTTCGGGCTGCGCGTAACCCGACAGGTAGTTGAAGACCTTGGTCGCATCCCGGCCCAGCTTTGCATCGCAGGTAAAAAGGCTCAGATCCGTATAAATCCGCGCTGTGATCGGATGGTAATTGCCAGTTCCGAAATGGGTATAGGTGACCAGTTTGTCGCCTTCACGCCGAACCACGGTGCTGATCTTGGCGTGGGTTTTATATTGCAGAAACCCGTAGACCACATGCGCGCCCGCGCGTTCCAGACGGCGCGATTGCCGGATATTGGCGGCCTCGTCAAAGCGTGCTTTGAGTTCCACAAGCGCAGTGACGGATTTGCCATCTTCAGCAGCCTCGCAAAGCGCCTCCACAATCGGGGATTTCTTGGAGGTGCGATAAAGCGTCTGTTTGATTGCGACCACGTTCGGATCGCGCGCGGCCTGATGCAGAAAACGCACCACCATATCGAAGGTTTCATAGGGGTGGTGCAGCAGCATATCTTTCTGACGTATTGCGGCGAACATATCACCGTCATGATCCTGCACGCGTTCCGGCACGCGGGGGGAAAAGGGTGGCCAGAGTAGATCGGGGCGGGCATCCAGCACCAATTCGCCCAAGTCAGCAATGCCGATCAGGCCATCGACTTCGATCACGGTTTCCTCGGTCACGTGCAGCTCATCCATGATCAGGGATTTCAGCGCTGCGGGCGCCCCAGCCGACAATTTCAGGCGCACAACCTCACCCCGCCGGCGGCGTTTCAGTGCGGTTTCAAATTCGCGCACGAGGTCTTCGGCCTCGTCCTCCAGTTCCAGATCACTGTCGCGCAGCACCTTGAACGCACAAGACCCCTTGACCTGATAGCCGGGGAAAAGGCGCGCGATATGCAACAGTAGGAGTTCCTCCAACGGCAGGAACCGGTGTCCGGTTTCGGCAGGCAGCGCGATGAAACGGTCGATCTGGGCCGGAACCGGCAGGAGCGAGCGGAGTTGGCGTTTGTCGCTGGGCCGTTCCAGTTGCAAAGCCAGCGCAAAGCCTTCGTTGGGCAAAAACGGGAAAGGGTGCGCGGGGTCGATGGCAAGGGGGGAGAGAACCGGAAAGACCTGTTCGATAAACACGTCTTCGAGATAGGCGATATCCGCTTTGCTGAGGTCCGCACGGTGCAGCAGTTGGATATTCTCTTGCGCCATCTCCGTCTGCAGTGTCTCAAACACCGTTTGCTGACGGCTCATCAATGCGCGGGCGTCCTGATCGATCACGACCAGCTGCTCTGCCGGGCTCAGCCCATCAAGGCCCGGTGTCGTGTTGCCCTCAATCGCCAATTCACGCAGTCCGGCCACGCGAACCGTGTAGAATTCATCCAGGTTCGTGGCCGAGATGGATAGAAACCGTAGCCGTTCCAGCAGTGGCACGTTCGGATTTTCCGCCTCTTCCAGTACGCGCCAATTGAATTGCAACCAGCTCAGCTCGCGGTTCACGAAGCGCGCAGGGCTGGTCAGGTCAATATCCAGCGTCGTGGGCGGCGGAGTGTCCGCCTCTAGGAAATTTGCTTTGGTCATGAGGCCTTGTGTCCCGCATTTGTTGCGGTTCTATGACAAGTATTGCGGTGTCAGTCGCGCTTGTCCAGCAGGTCGCGGGCCAGATCGCGGTTGATCTTGCGCCCCTGGGCCAAAGCGGCATGATCCAGCCGGTCAACGATGTCGGCAGCGGCGGCAAACGACCGCTCGATGCGCGGCGTCAGATATTTGATCAAAGCCGGTTTCGGCATGATCTGACGGTCTGCAAAGAGTTTCATTAATAGTGCTGACAAAAGCGCATCGTCGGGATTGTCGATTTGCACGATATTCGTCGCCTGCATGCGGCTGGCGAGATCAGGCAGGGCGATGTTCCAGCGCGCAGGCGGCATCTGGGCTGTCATCAAAAGCATCCTACCTGTGTTGCGCAGGTGGTTATGGAGGTGAAACATCGCCTCTTCGTTGGATGCTGCAAGTTGTTCCATATCTTCGACGATCACGGCAGGCGCATCGGTGCGGAAGTCGGCGCTCAATGCATTGGCATGGATCACGTGCGCCCCGGATACATCCGCAAAGATGCGCGCCAGATGGCTTTTGCCGCATCCGTCTGGCCCGGCGATGACCAGCTTGCGGTCGGGCCATGTCTCTGGCGCGTTGATCATTGCATAGGCTTGCGCATTGGCGTCAGAGACAAAGAAATCATCTGCCCCCAGCGCAACACCCGTTGGCCAGTCAAAGGAAAGCTGATCCGCCATCTATTCGTCCTGCGACAAACCGCGGTAGAGCAGGCTGCTCTTGTATTGTTCCAGCGCATAACGGGTGACCACACCAATCACAGCGGCCACTGGCACGGCAACCAGCATGCCCACGAAGCCAAAAAGCGAACCGAAGACCGAGAGCGCAAAAAGCAGCCAAACCGGGTGCAACCCTACTGATCCGCCAACAAGCTTTGGGGTCAGCACGTTGCCTTCCAGAAACTGACCCAAGCCAAAGATCGCGGCAACAATACCGATCCGCAGCCAATTGGTGGCGTAGCTGACGGTATCGCCGTCAACCACCTCAATCGATCCCCAGAATTGGAACAGCGCTAGACCAACCGCCAAGATCCCGCCGACCAAGGCCCCGACATAGGGGATGAAGGTGATCAGGCCCGCGATGAACCCCACGATCAGGCCGAAATTCAGCCCGGCGATCATCAGGAAAACTGCGTAATAGGTGCCCAGAACCAGGCAGACGGTGCCTTGCCCACGAATGAAAGAGGCCAGCGTTTGGTCGATTTCCTTGGCAAGTTTGCGGATCGTCTCTACATGGTCGCGCGGCAGCATCGTATCGATCTTGGCGGTCATGTTGTCCCAATCGAGCAGCATGTAGAACGCAACGACAGGCACGATGATCATCAGCACAAGAATGTTGATCAGACCAAGTGCGGAACTGACCAGCCCGTTAACCAGCTCACCACCCTTTGCCTGAATTGTTTCGCCGATGGCCAAAAGCTGCTGGCGGATCGTGCTGTCGGCATCCATCAGCGACGGGAACCGATCGGTGAGCCAGGCCTGTAAGCGGCTGAATAGTTCGGGCGCTGTGTTGATCAGCGATGCGGTCTGCTGGATCAGTGTCGGGATGACAAGCAGGATCAGGAGGATGAAAATCAGCGTCGCCACCGCCGAGATGATCACAACCGAAATCGTTCGGGTACATCCCGCCCGTTCCAACCTGTCTGCCACGGGATCAAGGAAATAGGCAATTGCGCCCCCCAGCACGAATGGCAGGATCACGTCGCCGAGGAACCATAAAACAATAAGGAACACCGCGGCTGCGATGCTCCAATATTTAACTTGTTGACCAACGGGTAATGCCATGCGGGGTCCAGACTTGCGTGCATGTTAGATGCGGCATGAAATGGATCAGTGCAAGGGGGACGTCAATTCAACGCGCCGCGATGACCCGCGCGGCAATATCAAGGCGGATTTGATCGGCAACGATATCGCTATAACCTGTTGCGCCGAAATCAGAACGGTTGACCGAACCGCTGATCCGAAAGCTCAATTGGCTCAGGTCGCCTTCGGCTGTGCCTTGTTGGCGGAACAGGGCGGCATCCAGCGTGACGGGGCGGGTCACACCGCGAATGGTGAGGTTCCCGTCAATCTTGCCCCCGGCGGACAGATTGCGCGGGTCGTTGGGGCGGATAGCTGTGGATTGAAACCGGATCGTAGGATGCGCGCTGGCATTCAGAACACTGCCTGCCTTTAGCGCTTCGGTGGCAAAGATCAATCCGGTGCGGGCGCGGCTGACATCGACAGTGACATCGGCGGATGAATTTGTGAAACGGTCGAAATCAATCACGATATCTGCAGCACGTACCGGCATGGAACCGCGATTATTCGCGCCCGACAGGTTGAAGATGAACCCGACCTCGGACCGGTCGGCTTGCAAACGATATGGGATTGGATCGGCCCATAGGCTGGCTGGCAGCAAAAGGGCGATGGCAGCGGCAATAGCAACGAAAAGGCGGGGCATGGCAGGTCTCCTTATAAAACGATCTAGTGCGTCCTTGGATCAAGGCAGCGTGTTTTCTGTGCGACTCACACCGGGTTCATTGGGTTGCTGTATGTGCCGCCATTGAAGAGGCTACGCGCTGTGTGGCTGGTTTATTCCCCGCAACGGCAAAAAACGGGCACCAGAATACTGCATCAACGCACAAGTTTTGTGGGTTTTTGTGATGCTCACTTGCCGCACACAGGTCCGCGACCGGCAGTGAGTATTGTTTCAGCGACGGCGCGCCGGACAATCCCAAGGAAATCGGCAGAACACTGCGAAGCGACTAGCCAAAAGGTGCCGTTCACGCAGGTTTGTCATCACGGTAACCTCACACAGACACACACCAAGATCGCGTTTTTTGTGAGCGCGTGACGCAACGCGACGTCAGAAAACATTTTATCGCCGATTGTGTCGTGAAATCATATAGATAACCCATACGATTTCGTGGTTGCCAGCCTGCTACAGCATTTTCGAAATGACGCACCTAAGTTGCAGAGACGAACTTTGTGACGTTTAGAAATATTCGAGCATAGCAATGAGATAGCTTCAACTTATCGTAGCCAGTTCCGCGGCACTGGCCACATCTTAGAGTGCTCTGCCCGTGTATAAGATCAATGCTGTCGGTACGGTGCTTAATCGAGGCGTCCGCCGCTACGAGTTGGACAGGACCGGCGACGCCTTCAATGATGTCACGGTTGTCCTTGCTGGCGCGCGTATCAATTTCAAGCGCGCCGCCGGATCATGTGTAGGTGAGAGTGCGCATGATCTGTCTGTCCCCCGGTCGATATTCATGGGTCGACCGGGGGTCTTAGCGGGGTTTTGATCCATCTGCTTGCCAGTTCTGCACCACAGCCCTAAACCTGAGCGGAACAACCACTTGGACGGGGTCATCCATGCGCCTGAGCCGCTATTTTCTGCCAGTTCTCAAAGAAACACCGCGCGAGGCGCAGATCGTCAGCCACCGCTACATGCTGCAGGCAGGTATGATCAAACAGGCGACCGCGGGGATTTATTCCTGGCTGCCCCTTGGCTTCAAGGTTTTGCGTAAACTCGAAAACATCGTGCATGAAGAACAGCAGCGCGCGGGCCATCTGCCGATGCTGATGCCAACACTGCAACCGGGAGAGTTGTGGGAGGAATCAGGGCGCGACAACTCCTATGGCCCCGAAATGCTGCGCATCGTGGACCGGCATGGGCGCAAGATGCTTTACGGCCCCACGAATGAAGAGATGATTACGGATATCTTTCGCGCGCATGTGACGAGCTACAAGGAATTGCCCCTGACGCTTTATCACATTCAATGGAAATTCCGGGATGAAGTGCGGCCACGTTTTGGTGTGATGCGTGGGCGCGAGTTCTTTATGAAAGACGGCTATAACTTTGACCTGAACAAGGACGACGCGCTGCATGCCTATAATCGACATCTGGTCAGCTACTTGCGCACATATGAACGGATGGGGCTGAAAGCGATCCCGATGCGCGCCGATAGTGGCCCGATTGGTGGTGAGGATACCCATGAATTCCTTGTGCTCGCGGAAACCGGTGAGTCGGAGGTCTTCTATGACAGCGCCGTCACCGATCTGCATTTAGGTGACCGGGACGTTGACTACGACAGTGTGGACCAGTGTCAGGCGATTTTCGATGAATGGACAACGCCCTATGCCCGCACGGATGAGACCCATGACGCGAGCCTCTTTGCCCAGATCCCAGCAGAGCGCCAGCGCACTGCGCGCGGAATTGAAGTGGGGCAGATTTTCTATTTCGGAACCAAGTATTCAGAGACGATGGATGCGCTCGTCGATGACGGCAAAGGCAACAAGGTGCCTGTGCATATGGGCAGCCACGGGATTGGCGTGTCGCGGCTATTGGGCGCGATTATCGAGGCATCGCATGACGACAAGGGTATCATCTGGCCCGAAGGTGTGACGCCGTTTCATTGCGGCATCGTGAACCTGAAATCCGGCGATGCGGAAGCGGACGGCGCTTGCGAAGCGCTCTACGCTGCGCTTATCGCTTGCGGGTTGGAGCCGCTTTACGATGATCGCGACGAACGGGCCGGGGCCAAGTTCGGCACGATGGATATGATCGGCCTGCCTTGGCGGATCACGGTCGGGCCGCGCGGCTTGAAGAACGGCGTGGTGGAACTGACCAGTCGCCGCACGGGCGAAAGTGAGGAACTGCCGCCCGAAGATGCCGTCGCCAAGATCGCGAAAATCTATGCAGGTATCGCATGAGCCTGACCGAGGTCGACTGGTCCCTGATCCCGTCACCATCTGATGACGGTAAGGCGGATCATCTGGAAGGCATCGCGCTGCCGGATGTGACGTTGATGGCGACCAGCGGACCTTCTGTGACGCTGTCTGATCTGAACGGGCTCGCGGTGATCTACGTCTATCCGATGACGGGCCGCCCGGATCGGGATTTGCCCGATGGCTGGGATCAAATTCCCGGCGCGCGCGGTTGCACGCCGCAATCCTGCGCCTTTCGCGATCATCATGCGGAACTCAAAGCGCTGGGGGTGCGGCATCTTTTTGGGGTGTCGACACAGCGGACAGATTACCAGCGTGAAGCGGCAGAACGGTTGCATCTGCCCTTCCCGCTATTATCAGATGCGGGTCGCAAGCTTGGGGATGCGCTCGACTTGCCAGGGATGGAGGTTGCCGGGCAGCATTTGCACAAACGCCTGACGATGATTGCGGTGGATGGTGTGATCAAAAAGGTGTTCTACCCCGTTTTTCCACCCGACCGGGATGCGGATAATGTGACCCTATGGCTGCAATCTCACGCGGATGGGCGCGTATCGACGTAAAGTTCAATTCACGCTGGCGGCAAATCTGTTATCTTCGGTCAAAACAAACGTCACGAGGCAGCAGATGACACTGAAATTTTGCGTTGGGGCCCTGCGATGATCAGGGTCATTTGTCTTGTGGGCGGTCTGACTGGTGCGGTCGGTCTGTCCCAGTATCCCGAATTCTCGCAACAATATCTGCAGCGTCTTGCAGGGCAGGTTGATGCCCTAACGATTGAGGTGCGCCGTTTTGATGATAGTGCGCTCGCCGAAGGGATGGGTCGGGAAGAGGCGTTGCAGGCGCTGGCAGGGTCGGATTTTCTGGATCGGCGTCAGGTCGATATGCGGGCGATGTTCGCCCGGCATGCGCGGCTAAGTGACAATCTGCTGGCCTTGCGCGCGGCATCGCCACTGGAGCGCTTGGTTTTACCGCATCGCATGTCCGATGGCCCGACAATTGGGGAGGTCTGGGCTGATTTCACACCAGCCATGCCGGTCAGTGCTGCGGGAGCGGCATCGGCTGGTGCGGGTTTTTTGGGGGGCTGGGCGCTCTTCGCGTTGCTCATCGCGGGGCTGATGGCACCGTTTCGCCGTTTGGCCCGGACTGAGAGACAGGTGAAGCGCAATGAGCCGGTCATGAAAAAGGACCCGCCCATTATGCGCCCGATGCTAGTGGCCGAGACGCCAAAGCGGCCGCGTCTGGCCGGTGCGCAAAGATGAGCGGCGCGCTTATTGTCTGGGGCGGCTGGGACGGGCACCAGCCGGAACAGGTTGCGGGACTTTTCGAAGCCATCCTGACAGAGGCCGGGATCGCCGTGGATGTCGCCCGTGAACTGGGCGTATTTGACGATGCAGACAAGCTGCAAAGCTACGACCTGATCGTGCCGGTCTGGACGGACGGCACGCTAAGCCGCGAGGCTGCGACCAATGCCGCCGAAGCGGTGGCGCGTGGCACGGGGCTTGCGGGCTGTCATGGCGGTATGTGCGATGCGTTTCGCAACAGCCCGCTTTGGCAATTCATGACGGGGGCCAATTGGGTGGCGCATCCGGGCGGTGACGGGGTGAAATACCGGGTGCAGATCACATCGGATGATCCGCTCGTGGCTGGCATCCCCGACTTTGATGTCACGTCAGAACAGTATTACCTGCATGTTGATCCGGCCAACACCGTGCTCGCCACGACCCTTACAGATGCAGTGACCTGGTATCACAGCCCCAATGGTCCAGTCGATATGCCTGTCGTGTGGACCCGCGAATGGGGGCTGGGCCGTGTCTACTACAATGCGTTGGGGCACCAATTGGACGTGATCGACAAAGGACCGGCTTACGAAATGCTGCGTCGTGGTCTCCTTTGGGCCGCGGAAAGCAAATTAGCTGCCAAAGGGCGCGACCTGACCGCGCTGCAAACCCCTGGCAATCACTGGTAGCGGTTGACCATTGGCCAAAGGCGCACCACCTTGCGCGCAAACCAAGAGCAGGAGCCACGATGGCCGCGGTCAAACACACCAAGCCATTTGCCAAATTCGAATGGATGATCGCCTGGCGGTATATCCGCGCCAAGCGCGCCGAAGGCGGGGTCAGCGTCATGACCTGGATCAGCCTGATCGGGGTGACATTGGCCGTCTTCGCATTGATCGCGACACTGGCTGTCCGATCAGGCTTTCGGGCGGAGTTCATTGACACGATTGCCGGTGCCAATGCCCATGTTTCGGTCGTGCGCCCGCGCGAGGTGATTGCGGATTATGAAGAAATGGCGGATCGCATTCGCGAGATCGCGGGCGTGCAATCGGTCTCTCCCCTGATCCGCGGACAGGCGATGGCCTCTGCATCCGACCGGATCGGTTTGGCGGATATCTATGGGATCCGGCTGGAGGATTTGAAGGCGTCGGATGCGATTGTCGAAAGCGAACGGACAATCGGCAATATCGATGATCTGCCAAACGGTATCGCGCTGGGATCGGCGCTGGCCAACACCCTAGGTGTCACGATTGGCGACCGGATCGAGATCACCGTGCGGTCCGGCGCGCAAAGCCCATTTGGCCAGGCGCCGCGCCGGAATGCCTATGATGTGGTCTACATCTTCTCCACGGGTCGGTTCCAGATTGATGAGGTGCGCGCTTATCTGCCGTTTGAGACTGCACAACTGATCTTCAATCGCGACGGGGTTGTGGATGAGTTGGAGGTCAGGTTGGATGATCTGAACCTGTCCGAAGAGCTCAAACAACCTATTGCAAATGCCGCCGGGGTCGGCATGTGGGCCTATAGCTGGCAGGACCGGGTTGGGCGGTTTCTGAGGGCGCTGACGATTGAAGACAACGTGATGTTTATCATCCTGTCGATTCTGGTCCTCGTCGCATCAATGAACATCATCAGCGGGCTGATCATGCTGGTAAAGAACAAGGGGCGCGATGTGGGGATATTGCGCACGATGGGCCTGACCGAAGGGTCGATTCTGCGGGTGTTTTTCATCTGTGGGGCAGGGATCGGGACGCTGGGTACCTTGCTGGGGGTCATCCTGGGGTGCCTTTTTGCGATCTATATCGACCAGATTTTCAGCCTTGTGAATTTTGTGGCAGGCGGCGGTGTGTGGGACCCATCCATCCGTGGCATCTACAATGTGCCCGCAGAACTCCACCTGACGGATGTGTTGAAAGCGGTGTCGCTGTCGCTGGGCCTTTCTTGGATCATCACGATCTTTCCGGCCCGCCGTGCGGCACGCATGAACCCGGTAGAGGCGCTGCGGTATGAGTGATCCGACCCTGCGCCTGACCGACCTGACCAAGGGTTACAACCTCGGCAAACCCAACGAAGTGCGTGTGCTGCAAGGCGTGTCATTGGATGTGGCGCCGGGTGAGGTTGTCGCCCTCGTCGCGCCCTCTGGCGCGGGCAAATCGACGCTCCTGCATATCGCGGGGCTTTTGGATACGCCCGATGCCGGGACGGTCGCGATTGGCGGGACAGATATGACCAACCTGTCGGATCGCAAGCGGACGGGTGTCAGACGATCAAGCGTTGGGTTCATCTATCAGTTTCACCACCTGTTGCCTGAATTCACGGCGCTGGAAAACATCGTGCTGCCGCAGCTGGCCAATGGCGTGGCGGACAAGGCGGCGACGGACCGCGCGATGACCCTGCTTGACCGCGTTGGCATTGCCGAACGCGCGTCACATCGGCCCGCCGCACTGTCAGGGGGTGAACAGCAACGTGTCGCGTTCTGTCGGGCGCTGGCGAATGAACCTTCGCTTTTACTGGCGGATGAGCCGACCGGGAACCTGGACCCCGATACATCCGACCGCGTATTTGATGCGTTAATGGCCCTTGTGCGCGATACCGGGCTTGCCGCCCTGATCGCGACCCATAACCTTGATCTGGCCGCCCGGATGGACCGTCAGGTGCGGCTGAGTGGTGGTGTGTTGGAGGCTGCATGAAGGTTTCCGTCGCGCAGATTGAGGCGCAGAGCAAAGCCGCGCTGATCGCCCATGGCGCGGGTGAGATGCAGGCGGGGGCCGTTGCGCATGCAGTCGCGCGGGCCGAAGCGTTCGGCAACGTGATTTGCGGGCTTTACTATCTGGAAAGCTATTGCATGCAGCTGGGGTCCGGTCGGGTGGATGGGACCGTCGAGCCGGCTGTTAGCCGGCCCCGACCAGGTGCTGTTCTGGCAGATGCGCGGTTTGGATTTGCGCAACCTGCCTTTGCCGCCGGGTTGCCGCAGGCGGTTGATGCGGCCAAGGTAAATGGTGTCGCGACACTGGCCGTCGCCCACGCCCACACATGTACGTCGCTGGGCTATTTCACCGAACAGATTGCCGGGCACGGGCTGATCGGGATTGGTGCCACCAATGCCTCGCCCGTGGTCGCGCCGCCCGGTGGCAACAAGGCCGTGATCGGGACCAATCCGTTTGCGATGTCGGTGCCGGGTGATGGCAAAATGGCGATGCATTTTGACTTTTCGACCTCTGCCGTGGCTTTGGGCAAGATCACAATGGCCAAAGCAGCGGGCGAGCCGATCCCCCTGGGTTGGGCCGTGGATGCAGAGGGCAAGCCGACAACGGACCCTGAGGCCGCGCTGAAAGGCGCATTGGTCAGCGCGGGCGGCTACAAAGGCTGGGGTCTGGGGCTGATGGTGGAACTGCTCGCGGCGGGCATGACCGGCTCGGTCAATTCGCTTGATGTGGGCGGGCTGAAGCTGCCTGATGGCCCACCGCATGGGCTGGGCCAATTCTATATCCTGCTGGACCCTGGGACCTATCACGGTGATTTCGCTGACCGATTCGCACGGGTGGCTGAGGGTGTCGCGGCGCAAGAGGGCGCGCGGATTCCGGGCGCGGACCGGCAAGAGATAACAGAAGTGGACGTGCCGGACGCGCTCTGGGACCTCGTGATCACGCTTTCTGCGTAACGAATACACCCGCTGCCATCAGCGCGATGCCCGCCGCGCGTGTCCAGTTCAGCGGCGTGGGTTGCGCTGTGAACAAACCGAAATGATCAATTGCCGCGGCAGAGATCAGCTGCCCCACCAGCACAAAGAAGACAGCATTACCCACGCCCATTGTTGGGGCAATCCACGTGATCGACAGGACGTAAAACGCGATCAGCACACCGGCAAAGAATAGGTGTTTCGGCGCGCTTGCCAGCTTTGTCACAGCTTGAGGGTTGGTGAGCATCGCGACGACAGCGGCGGTGGCGAAAGCGACAACAAACAGAATTGTGGCCGCCACCGCCGGCGATCCAATCGTGCGTCCAAGGGCGGCGTTGAGGGCCGCCAAAACAGGGATGCCGATCCCGGCGGCGAGCATGATCAAGGCGTGATGCAGCATGAGCGGTCCTTTGCGTTATCTCGGCCCCAGCCTGACTTAGATCATGGCCGCGCGCCACCGCCTTTGTTAACCTGACCAAAACAAAGGAGGCAGAGCATGCGGTATTTCATCATTTTGGCGGCCATGGGTTTGGGGGCCTGTGTTGAGGAACCGGTGGATGGGCGCACCGCCTACCTGGAAAATTGCGCAAGCTGCCACGCGAATGACGGCACTGGCAACGGACCGACAGCCCGTGCCTTGGGCGTCGCAGCACCTGATCTAACCATGATCAGCGCCCGCAACGGCGGCACATTCCCCCGCGATCAGGTGATGAGTGTCATCGACGGGCTCAACCGCGATCCGCATTTCAGTACGGCCATGCCGGAATTCGGCGCTGGCGATCTGGGTGAAACCATTATCGTCGAGAATGACGGGCTGGGTACACCGGTGCCTCAGAAGCTCTTGGTTTTGACGGAGTATCTGGAAAGCATCCAGCAGTAACGAAACTGACAATGCCGTGACCTCACGGGATCGCGTGTTGGGGGATGCCACATTTGCGATAGGTCTTTGCACGAACAGTCAAAGGACACGATCATGCGCAAACTGGTTTCCGCCGCTCTCGCCCTCACACTTGCATTGCCTGCCAGCGCTGGCCCCATCAGTTTCGCCAATGGCTGGCAGGAACAGCGTTTGTCGCTTTTTAGCTCGAACGACTACACGTTTGGCAACAACCTTTCGATGGCGTCAAACGGGTCTGTATCGATTGCCTGGACCCGTGTGGCGCGTGACAACTGGAACAAGCGCGGCGCATCGTGGAGTTGGACGGTCGAGCAATCGGTACCTGCCACAAACCTGGCGCAAAAGGGTGGGGATGACCGGAATATCTCGCTTTACTTTGTGTTTGTGCCAGAAAGCCTCGCCCCCAGCCTGGACGGCGCCAATATCCGTAGCCTGCTGGGCAATGATCAGGTGCGCATCATGCAGTATGCCTGGGGTGGAAACCACAGCCGCGGGCAGGTGATCCAGTCGCCCTACGGTCCTCCAGGCCAGGGTGTGACGATTGCCTTGCGCCAGGCTGGCACCGGTTCGCATAGCGAAAATGTTGATCTGGCAGCGGATTATGCGCGTGCCTTTGGCGGACAACCCGGTGCGCTGGTGGGGCTGGCCGTGTCTGGCGACAGTGATGATACCGACAGCATGATCCGCGCAGCGATTGGCAATTTGGCCTTGCGCTGATTGACTTGCATCAACGCAAGGCCGGCATGGCCCTGCTAGGCTTTGATCATCCCTGATGATGGAGGCTTTGATGCGCGCATTACCACTGATCATGATGTTGGCCTGTGCCGCCCCGGCGGCCGCACAAGATGCAAACCAAGGCAAGGCGATCTATGACTTTTACTGCGCCACCTGCCACGGCACAGCCGCCATGGGCAATGGGCCGATGTCGCCATCCTTGGTTGTGCCGCCGACAAACCTCACCGCGCTAAGTGTTGAAAACGAAGGGGTTTTCCCCACTGTTCGCGTGGTGATGCGCATCGATGGGCGCGACCCGCTGGTCAGCCATGGCAGCATGATGCCGGTTTATGGGGATTTCTTTGAAGGGACGGATGTGGCGACGAAGGCGGAGACGGGGCAGCCGATTATGACCTCGCAGCCGATTGTGGATTTATTGGCGTTCCTTAAGTCCATCCAGCAGGAGTGAGGCGTATTCGGTCTGGGGCGTTGTGCCTGCGATTTCGAGGATCAGCTTGCGCCGCACCGCGTCGGTGAATTCCGGGCCAGAGCGGGCGGGCATGACAAAGGCGTTGGGGCCGCCGATGATATTCGCCTCATAGGCGGCGGGCAGGTCGCCGGTTTGCCATTGCGTGTTCCGTAGGATGGGGAGCGCGTTGATCGTGATGCCAGCGGCCACAACCTGATCCCGCGCGACGGTGATGGGCGGGCCGAATGAGTTCGCCATCGTGTCGCCGGAAAAGTCGATCACACGGCGGAAGCCGTTGATATCGTTGGTTTCGATCTGCTCCATCCCGTAGATCAGCGCTGCACCGATGGCGTTGCGCCCGCTGGCCTGTCGGGGTGGGCCGATCAGCGCTTCGGCGAAGGCTGTGGCGCTTTCCATGTCGGCGATGAGCGTCCAATCGACGACCGTGGCCTGTGTGGCGGCCCACTCTACGTAAGTGACTGCGATGGAGCCGTAGAGCGTGTTCTGGATTGCCGAAACAACTGCCGGATCGGTGATCGCGGTGGCGTAGGATTGGCGCTGGAACAGCAGTTCATCGGCGTCGATGGAGCCCGACGCATCGGCCAGCAGGACGAGTTCGAGGTCGGTTTCGATACCTTGGGCGGAGACGGGCGCGGCGAAAGCGAGGGCGAGGATGAAGTGGCGCATGGCGGGAAGGTAGGGCGGAAAGGGGTGTATGCAATGCGTGCAGAAGCTGTACAGATCCTGTACGTACAGTTTGTATGGTCGGGTTTGGGGTTTTTGTGCCCACGCAGTCCCGGATCAAGTCCGGGGCTGCGGATGCGCGATTTAGAGGCGTGGGTTTTACCCACCCTACGAAATGCCGCGCTTCGCTACGAATGCCCGCCCGGCTTGCCGGGCAGCGCCCGGACCTCCCCCACGGGGAGGGCGCTTCTGCAGCGTTTTAAATCGCGCTGCCGTCAGCAGTGATGGCGATGTCCCGCGAAGCGGACCCGTCGGTGCGCCCGCCCCGAGGTCCGGGCGCCGCTCTTAGTTGGGAGGCAGAGTTTGCAAGTCTATGAGTGTCTAGTCACCACCTATTTTTTGGCTAGCAGTAGATTGGCATTTACCCTACGGATTTGCGATTTTGGTTTTCGCACTTGCCACCTTCGCCGGCAAAGAAAATACATAAGTGAGAAAAAGCTGTGCAAACTCTCTTGCGGCAGCGCAGTCTTCCTTCGTCGGATCCACGTCATCTTCATGCATCGAAGAATTCCCGAATAGACGAACTTGATCGAGCAACTCTATCATTCCTGAGGGTAGCAGCCCGCTTTTCTCAAGTGCACGGATACGTTTGTTAAGCATGCCAGATATGTTCGGATCAACATGCTTAAGTGAACGCTCCATAGCTTTTCGATAGCAAGAGCCAGCTGCGCTGAAGTGACCCGACGCAAAACTATGCTCGGCCTCAACAAAGGGTTTCGCTACGTTTTCAGGAATTGAGTCTGGAACCTCAGGTTCTGGCGGCTTTGGATGACAGCCGAGGAAGCGTTCAATGTATCTACTTTCGACATTCGATGGTCCCTTGCCTGTAATGCTCATTTCAAACTCGAACAGGGAAGGTCGTGAGCAAACACCGCACTTGGCAGTCGTGTACCATTTATAACTGTCCGCCACAGATGGTACGTCATGTAGCAACAAGAACGCTGCCCCCTTGCTATTGCATCGAGGGCAATCATACCGAATACTTGTCATACAGGTTGCCCCTCATTTCTAAACATCCAACTCCTCCACAAACCGCGCGTTTTCCTGGATGTACTGGAACCGCAATTCGGGCTTTTTACCCATCAGGCGCTCGACCAGGTCGGCGGTGTCCCCTGGCTCGTCGTCATGCACGGTCACCCGGATCAGTTTGCGGGTTTTGGGGTCCATTGTCGTCTCTTTGAGGTCCTTGGCGTCCATTTCGCCCAGACCCTTGAAGCGTTGCACGTCGATTTTGCCTTTGCCGCCGAGGCCCTTGGCCAGAACGGCGTCTTTTTCGGCGTCGTCGGCGACGTAGACCCGTTTCGCGCCTTGGGTCAGCCGGTAGAGGGGCGGGCAGGCGAGATAGAGGTGGCCGTGGTCGATGAGGGGGCGCATTTGCGTGAAGAAAAAGGTCATCAAAAGTGACGCGATATGGGCGCCGTCCACATCCGCGTCGGTCATGATGATGATCTTGTCGTAGCGCAGGTCATCGACGTTGA
>JBCBDL010000049.1:0-22804 GCA_038529695.1 Pseudomonadota bacterium
CCTGCTTTTGAATATCCTCAAACATTTCGACATCGCCGGGATGGACCCATGGGGTGCCGATCGCGCCCATATCGAGGCCGAGGCGACCAAGCTTGCCTACGACACCCGTAACCGCTTCATGGCCGACCCCGACCATATGACGCGGCTTGACCATATGACGTCACCGGAAACGGCCCAGAAACTCGCCGCCCTCATCGACCCGAAAAGGGTCATGCCCGGCAACGTGCCGGGGGCCGAGGCAGTACACAAGGACACAATCTACATCACCGTGGTCGACAAAGACCGCATGTGCGTCTCGCTCATCTATTCGGTCTTCCATTCATTCGGTTCTGGCATTGCGTCCGACAAATACGGCATCCTGTTCCAGAACCGCGGCGCGGGCTTCACGCTGGAACAGGGCCACCCGAACGAAATTGGCGCCGGCAAACGCCCCATGCACACGATCATCCCCGCGATCCTGAAAAAGGACGACAAGGTCCACATGCCCTTCGGCGTGATGGGCGGGCAATACCAGTCCACCGGCCACGCGCGGTTCGTCACCAATGTCACCGATTTCGGATTGAGCCCGCAGGCCGCCATGGACGCCCCCCGCTGCTTTGCAGAGGGCGACGTGCTCAATGTGGAAACAGGTTACAGTGACGATGTCCGCGCCAAACTGAGCGATTTGGGCCACAAGGTCCAAACGCCAGAAACGGCCATCGGTGGATCACAGGCGATCCTGCTGCACGAGAATGGTGTGTTGGAAGGCGGAAGTGATCCCCGAAAGGACGGGTGTGCGGTGGGCTACTGAAAGAGCATGTAACCTGAACAGCACCCCTTCCGACGTACAGATGCAACATCTACCTCGTTTTTGGTTATAATACTTTGCAGTATTCCAACGTTGTTGCTACGCAGTGATTACCAATTTGTTAATGCGTCCACGTTGGTAGGTCTGTCGTGATTATTTTGAAGTCATTTATTTTTTCTTTCGCAATCCTCTGGCGGTTGTTCGTCGTCATGCCCTTTGTGACGCTTGCATTGATGGTATTTGCCGCCATGGTCGTGATTTGGCTGGTCTGCGTCGCGGTGTTTTTCCCATCGGTGATTTTTCTGCTTTCCACGCTGGTCATACAATTCCCGCAGATCATGCTGTTGGGCATTTTGGCGATTATGATCGCAACAACATCTGTGGTTCCGTTAATGATCGGGGCGCGATTAGGTTTGCAGGCCAAAGGCGTGATCGTAAAAGCGAACCATGCTTCGATGTTTCTGCCGGCTTTGGGATACGGCGCAATGGAAGCCCTATTTTCACTCGTCGTAATATCTTGGGGCGCTGCGATTTTCCTGATGATATCGCCGCTGACATTGGCAGATCTGACGTCGCTTGCCAGTCTTGCAACGCCAGAGGCCTTTGACGCTGTCATAGAAGAAAACAAGAGCATCTTCGTTTGTGTTCTGGTCGGGGTCGGCCTGATACTGATGGCGTTCCGGGCGGCGCTTCTTGTCCCGTTCGCGGGCGCGTCGATTGGGCTGGATCCGGATGGTCGCAAGCATACTCCATTCTGGGGTGCCGGAACGCGCTGCTTGTCTTTAACAATCCTGGTGATGGCCGCTTACATGGCGAACTTTCTCAATGCGCCTTTCCTCAATTGGGTCGCATCCTTGATGGGGTTGGACCTTGGGCTGGTGATCTCGCGTTTGCCGGTCCCAGCGGGGTTCGAGCGGGTGAAGTCACCAATTGAAACATGGCAGGCTATTGTTCTGGTGGTGGCATTTATGTCGTTCAGCTTGTGGCTATTCAGTTTGCAATGTGCAGGCGCCGTGCTGTCCTATCTGGAGATCAAAGATCGTATTGATGGTCAACCAGATGAAAGCGACGAGATTGAGCGGATGTCCCAGCAAGAAATGCGCGCGCTTTGGAAGGGCAGAATGCCCGCGGGACGAACGTGAGGTCCAGCACTGCCGGCGCTGACTTGTCGCAACGAGGCGCCATCCATTGCGGATCACAATCGACAAAATAGCGGTTTGAGGCGATGCGATCTACGCTGGGGCATCTGCGCCCAGCAAACCGTCAATAGGTACCTGAAGGCGGCGTCACTTTCGTAGCTTGGTCGCGCGCACCCGTCACCCCGCCCGCAAGCTTCGCAAAAACAACCCGATCCCGCCCACAAGCAGCACCAGAATCACAATCAGATCAAACGCGCTCATCCGGGCAAGCTGCAATTCCATATTGGCGATGACCCCAAAGATCAAAGCGATGAGTGATCCACCGGCTAGCAGCCAGCCGATCCAGTTTTTGGAATTATAGAAAATCATCCCCACCCCGAACATGAACGGGATCAGGATCATGCCGCTGGTGATGGGGAACCCGCCGAACCGGAACGCGACCGCACCAAATCCGAAATTCGGGCGTACGACAATGCTGTTCAACAGCAGATAACCACCCCCGATCATCATGATCAGGCCGATCAGAAAGCTGCCCGTTCCGCCATCGCTGCCACCTGCACCGCGCGCCATCGCATTCTCCATATTCGCTTTGGTCTGCAAGCCTACCTAAGGCGAGAACGCTCCAATTGCCAGCCGCGCCAAGATTACACCTGTACGTACAGGATATGTACGGGTTCTGTACGCTTTCTGTACCAGGGCTTCCAAGGTCAGGTCAGACTGCGCAATTCATCCATCAACTCGGTCAGAAGCTTGACATACATCTCACCTGTTAATTTCCCGTTTTCGTCAAATTCCTTGCTGGAATTTGCCACCAGAACTTCGGGACCCTGCAGGATATGCGGACGAAACGCCATCATTGCCAGACGCAGCGAAAACTGGCTCCGCTCACCCCCTGCACGGCCCGCCGTGGCAGACATGATTGCGACTGGTTTGCCCCTCCACGGGCCGCCCTTTGTGCGGCTGACCCAATCGAGTGCATTCTTGAGTGAACCCGAAATTGCCTTGTTATATTCGGGGGTTGCGATGATCACGGCATCGGCCGCCACGATCTGATCGGACAGTATCTGAACCGATGCAGGGACGCCTTCGGTCGCTTCGAGGTCGCCATCGTAAAGCGGGAACCGGATATCGCCTTCGATAAACTTATCCGGCCCGAAAATCTCCGCCGCATTGCGCATCAGCATCGTGTTCGTCGACGCTTTACGCAGTGATCCCGAAATCCCAAGAAGTGTTGTCATGGCCCAAACCTGTTTGTGATTTTCCATAGAGCTAACGCGTTTGCCCGATTGCGCAACCCAAGGCTTTCGCACATGATCCCAATCGCGGCGACACAGGAGGTGAAGATGATCCGGCACGGCGGAAAAATACTGAGTGATCAGTTGGTTAAGCTGGGTGTGGGCCGTGTCTTTTCGGTGCCGGGTGAGAGCTTTCTGGCCGCCCTCGACGGACTTTATGACAGTGGCATTCAGAACGTCGTTTGCCGTCAAGAAGGGGGTGCGGCCATGATGGCTGAAGCCTATGGCAAGATGACCGGACAGCCCGGCGTGTGCTTTGTGACGCGTGGGCCCGGTGCGACGAATGCAAGTGCAGGTATACACATTGCGCAGCAGGACAGCACGCCGATGGTGATGTTCGTGGGTCAGATCGACAACCGCCATACAAATCGCGAGACGTTTCAAGAGGTTGATTACAAAGCCCTTTTCGGCGGCTTAGCCAAATGGGTAGCACAGGTCGATCATACCGACCGTTTGCCCGAATACATCGCGCGCGCATTTCGCATGGCGACGTCTGGCCGGCCTGGTCCCGTGGTCCTTGCCCTGCCGGAAAACATGCTGAGTGCTGCTGCCGATGTGCCTGACCTGCGTCTGCCCGACATGATCTCGCAGCCTGTGCCAGGCGATGCTGTGCAGGCGGTCATGCATGCTTTGGGTCGGGCCGAAAAGCCGTTTGTGGTGGTTGGCGGTCCGCATTGGAGCGCACAAGCCCAGGCAGATCTGCACGCCTTTGCAGAACGCCAGCAAGTGCCTGTCGCGGTTGGATTTCGCAGGCAGGACTATATGGAAAATCACCACGCGAATTACGCCGGTGACATGAATGTCGGGATCAATCCAAAGCTGGCCGCGCGGGTGCGCGCAGCGGATACCCTGATCCTTCTAGGGACACGTTTCGGCGATATTGAGACACAGGGCTACACGTTGGTCGATCCGGCTAATCCGCAAAAAACCATCGTCCATGTCCATGCCGACGCAGATGAGATCGGTCGGGTCTATACGCCTGATATCGGCATTGTCGCGACTGCACCGGATATGCTGCGCGCTTTGGCTGATGCGGCCCCGGCAGGCGCGTGGCCAGATTGGACGGCGGCGGTCCGTGCCGATTACGAAAACTGGGTGCATCCGCAAGAAAGCCCCGGTGCGCTCAAGCAAGAACAGGTAATCAAATGGCTGTCAGATCATCTGCCTGATGATGCCATCATCACCAATGGGGCGGGCAATTATGCGGCCTGGTTGCACCGGTATTTCGTTTACAAACAATATGGTACGCAACTTGCACCGACCTCCGGGTCGATGGGCTATGGCTTTCCTGCGGCCATTTCGGCTTCTATCGCGCATCCGGACCGGACTGTCATTTGTCTTGCCGGGGATGGTTGTTTTCAGATGACCTGCAATGAAATGTCGACGGCTATGCAGCATGGCGCAAAGCCGATTGTGATCATCATGGACAATGGCCGCTATGGGACGATCCGGATGCATCAGGAAAAGACCTATCCGGGGCGGGTGTCTGGAACCGCGCTGACCAACCCGGACTTTGCCGCATTGGCTCGGGCCTATGGCGGACATGGAGAACTGGTAACGCGAACCGCGGATTTTCCGGGCGCTTTCGACCGTGCGCATGCGGCCGGAACAGTAGCCGTAATCGCGTGCCAGGTGGATGAAGAGGCGCTTGCGACAGGCGCAACCTTGTCGTCGGTGCGCGAAGCTGCATCCCAGCGCTGACAATTTCCTTGCAAGGAAATTGCCCAGATTTCCTGAAAAATCTGGCCCCGGATCAGACCTCTTTCCAAAGTGTTGGTGAATTCGCTTGCCAGCCTTTGCGGTCGAGTAGTGGGGTGTCGTCGTCAAATGCGGGTTTGCCGAGGCAGAGATACCCCGTCAGTCGCCAGCTTGCAGGGACGCCAAGGAGCGTTGCAATCTTCTCAGGATCAAGGATCGACACCCAACCAATGCCGAGGTTTTCCGCACGTGCGGCCAGCCACAACGTATGGATCGCCGACACCGTGGAATAGCTGAGCATTTCAGGCATGCTTTGCCGACCCAGCCCGTGGCCTGCATCTGGTTCCTGATCTGTGAACACTGCAAGGTGCACCGGCGCCTCGCGCAGCCCCGCAAGTTTCAGCTGGTCATAGGCCGCCCGCTTGTCATCATCATAGATTGCGCCCGCTGCTGTGTTTGCAGTCTCGAAATTTGTGATAACAGCGTCGCGCAGCGCAGGTGTCGTGACCTGCAAAACACGCCACGGGCGCGCGTTTCCGACCGAAGGTGCGAGGTCCATCGCGGCACGCAGGTGTGCCAGAACCTCTGGCGCGATCGGGTCCGGCAGGAAATGACGCACATCGCGCCGCCATCGCAAAACGTCGTGCAGCGCGCTGCGATGGGCCTTTGTCAATTCCATTAGGCAGCTTTCCATTTGCCTTTTTGTGATGGCAGAAACGCCTCAACCGCCGCCGTGGCCACGACGGCAGTGTCCCCGGTTTCAGAGTTTGGGATATTCAGCCCACCCTTGACGGCCTTAACCTGCGCCCGCCCGCGCGGCAAACCCGACTTCAGCGCTGCGGTGTCGATTTTGCCCGGGTCTTGCACGGCAACCGTCACTTCAACCCGCATGTCCGTATGGGGCAGGCCGATACTGTCGAAAATCGGCAAGGTTGAATGCCTGATCGCGTCCTCAATCGCACGTGCGGCGGCCTTCTGATAATCCATCCCGTGCAGGTCGTTGCCCATGCCCATTTCGATGATGACACGCTGGTCGGTCATGTCCGCTCCATGTCAAACGACACGTTGATTGCAACATTCGCAATGACGGTCGGCTTGCCGTCGGGGCGGGGGATATCCAGCCCGCCATGATGGACGGTGACCGTGGGTTGGCCGTAGGGAAAGATGTCGAGAAGGCGCGCTGCATCAACCTGATCGGGCTGTTGCACGCCGATGTCGACATCGATCAGCATCGCCTCTTTTTCGAACCCGAAAAGCTCTGCCATATTGATCGAATTATGCCACAGCGCGTCTTGCAGCCCGCGCCGCGCGGCCTCGGTATAGTCTTGGCGGCGCAGACTGGTGCCCATCCCAAATTCAGTCAGAACGCGGTGCTTTGGCATGATTTGAACCCTTCCATGTGCCTGGAAGGACCCTAGCCCCTTGTCACGCCGGTTGCGAGAACTCTCGCGTCTTGTTGTTCCACGAAAGCCCGGTGCGTTGCGCCAGACGTTTGCAGCTGTCATCCAGACCCAGCCGGTTTGACCAGCCTGCCATTGATCGGACCGGGATCGCATGGATGTCGCCGAACCCGTCGACAAGGACACATTCCTTGGGCCCGCCATCGCGGCGCCCGAAAACAAGGTTCTTGGCCGTCAGATCGCTGGCGCGGATGTTGCATTGGTACAAACGATTGATTGTGTCGTTCAAGAGATCAAGGTTGCGCGGCGTCACGCCACCATTCTGCACAAGCGCATGCAGCGTCTTGGCCAGACCACCCTGTTTGGTCGTGACCCGTTCGGTCACACAGCCCAAGCCCAACTGGGTCGGCGCAAACCCGTACATATGCGTGATCGGCGGACGAAAGGCCGGGTCCTGATTGGACAGCATCAACCGCAGGTATTCGGTGTATTCTTTGCGAATGTGGCGCACCCGCGTCATGGGAAAATGCTTTTCCATGAAATTGCCAAAACCCGATCGCGCGGCGGTTTCGGGATGCGCGCGCAAGACTTTGACGAGTTTTCCGGGATCCGTGGGATGCAGATAGATCTCCCGTTGCATACCGCGGGCGACCAGGTCCGTTTCCTTTAAGATCAGCATTTTTGTCATGGCGCCGTTACATAATGTGCAGGCGCCGTTTTGCAATTCGCGCGCGGCGTCAATTGCCGCAACGTTGCGAAATGGCATCTCCCTGAGATGAGAAAACGCGCGGGGGCGGTCAGCCGCGCGAGAAGTGTCGCGTCTTGGGGTGCCAGACCAATCCAGTATTGCGCGCCAGGCGTTTACACCCGTCAGCCAGCCCTATCCGGTTTGACCATTTTGCCATCGAACGGACCGGGATGGCGTGGATATCCCCAAAGCCGTCGACCAGCACACATTCCCGCGGGCCGACACCGGTGCCGTTATCGCGCTGACCAAAGACGAAATTCTTTGGGTTCATGTCGCTGGCGCGGATGCTGTGTTCGAACAATCGCGCAATCGTATCATTGAGTTGGGCGATATCGGCATCCGTCAACGTGCCCTGCTTGACCTTCGCATCGAGCGTGTCGCCCAGATATCCATCAGGTGCCATCACGCGTTCTGTCAGGCACCCAAGCCCGATATTGGTTTGCACAAACCCGAACATATGCGACATCGGCGCGCGAAAACCTGGTTCGGGATGGTCCAGCATCACCCGCAGATACTCGGTATATTCTTTGCGGATCTGGCGCAGCCGCGTGCGGGGAAACCACCGATCCATGACCCCATTGAAATTGTTCCGGCGCTTTTGCGCGGCATCGGGTTTGAGCACTTTAACAAGTTTGGTCCGGTCAGTGGGGTGCAGATAGACGGCACGTTGAACCCCGCTGGCAACAAGGTTGGACGATGGGAGGATCAGCGCGCCTGTCATGATCCTGTCACTTAAGTACTGAACGGTGCAGTTCAACTGCTACTTAAGCGCTCTCATTCACACTCTCGCGATGCGGGTGAACAGCTGCTTTGCGCTTAATACTCCACCCCGATCTGCGCCTTGATCCCTGACCGGAACGGATGCTTGACCAGCTCCATCTCAGTCACCAGATCGGCCAGTTCGATCAGGTCGTCATGCGCGTTGCGGCCTGTCAGAACAACATGTGTCATTTCCGGTTTGTGGTCCTTTAGGAACGCGACCACCTCGGCGGCGCTGACATAATCATAACGGATGGCGATATTGATCTCATCCAGCAGGACCATGTGGTTGGTTTCATCAAGGATCAATTCTTTGGCCTTGGCCCAGGCCGCTTGCGCCATCTCGGTGTCACGGGATTTGTCCTGTGTCTCCCAGGTGAAGCCTTCCCCCATGGTGTGAAAGGCGCAAGTGTCGCTAAATTTCGACAGGATCAAGTCGCGTTCCCCGGTCGACATGCCCCCCTTGATGAATTGAACGACGGCGCATTTCATGTCATGAGCAATGCAACGAAAGATCATCCCGAATGCAGCCGAGGATTTACCTTTGCCCTTGCCGGTATGGACGATGATCAGCCCTTTCTTGTCGGTTTTGGTCGCCATGATTTTGTCGCGCGCGGCTTTTTTCTTGGCCATCTTGGCGGCGTGGCGGTCATCGTCTTCGGTCATTAGGAGTCCCTTTCGTTTGATAGGTTACACCGAGCCTATGTCAAAAGTCCCGCTATACGCGCGCGGGCTGAATTGGATTTGGGCTGCCACAGATCGCGGTCGATGGCTTCCTGTAGTCTTTGCGCGATCTCAGCGAGCGCCGGCGCGTTGGCGTCAGCGATGAAGTCGCGGGTGTCGTCGTCGGCAATGAACGCCTCTTCGACCAGGTCGAAATGGTGGTTGCGTACCGCGCCCGTGGTTGCGGCAAAGGCGAAGAGGTAATCGACCGTTGCCGCTATTTCGAAAGCGCCCTTGTAGCCGTGCCGTTTGACCCCATCGATCCATTTGGGGTTCACGACGCGCGAGCGGACGACGCGGCCTATTTCGTCATCCAGTGTGCGAATGACGGGTCTTTCTGGGCGGGAATGGTCGTTGTGATAGATGGGACGATCCTTGCCTTGCAGCGTGCTGATGGCTGCGGCGGCGCCACCCTCGAATTGGTAGTAATCGTCGCTGTCGAGGATGTCATGTTCGCGGTTGTCCTGATTTTGTACGATCGCCTCGGTTTGGGACAGGCGCTGTTCCATCGCTTTTCGGGCCTTGCGGCCCTCTGCGCCTGCGCCGTAGGCGTAACTGCCCCATTCAAGATAGGCCTCGGCGAAATCCGCTTTGTCCGACCAGATACGTTCGTCGATCAACGCTTGCAGGCCCGCGCCGTAAGCGCCGGGTTTGGCGCCGAAAACACGGGTTTTATCTTCTCCCGCTTTGGTGCGGGCCGCAGCGGGGTTGAGGTCAGCAGGTTCATCGAGGTTTTGAACCGCGCGGGCTGCGCTATCGACCAGTGCGATCAGTTGGGGGAAGGCGTCGCGGAAAAAGCCCGAGATACGCAGAGTGACGTCCACACGCGGGCGGCCAAGCACGGATTGGGGCAGAATGTCGAAACCGGTCACGCGCCGATTGGCGCTGTCCCAGGTGGGTTTGACGCCCATCAGCGCGAGCGCCTGTGCGATATCATCACCGCCGGTGCGCATGTTGGCCGTGCCCCATGCGGTGATCAGCATGGTGCGGGGCCAGTCGCCTTGGTCTTGCAGGTGTTTGTCGATTAAGAGGTTGGCTGACTTCCACCCCAATGCCCAAGCCGTTGGTGTGGGGACGGCCCGGCTATCAACAGAGTAAAAGTTCCGCCCAGTGGGGAGCACATCAAGGCGCCCTCTGGTCGGGGCACCTGACGGGCCCGGGCTGACGAAGTGCCCTGCAAGGGCGGTGAGGAGGGCTGTCCCCTCGGACCCACCGCACGATTGGATCGTAGGTAGGATCTTTTCTTGAATTTCGGTCAGGACGGCCTGTGACGCTTGTGGGGTGAACCCCACATCGCCCCACCCGCCATCCCGTAGGAGCATTTGGCTGAGGTTTTCGAGCCGCTCAACCGTGTCGCCATTGGTGCGCCAGGTTGTGCCATCCACCAGAGCTTCGGGTTTTTCGGGCGCTGGCGCGCCGAGGTCGCTATCAAGCGGGTCAATGCTGAGTTTCAAGTCAGTGGCCAGTGCGCGGAGCAGCGACGCATTGGGGCCCTTGCCGTCGCCACGCGGCACGCGGGCGAGCGCAATGGCGAGGTCGCGTTCTTGCTGACCGGTCGGGGATCGCCCGAAGATATGCAGCCCATCGCGGATCTGCGCCTCTTTGAGGTCGCAAAGATAGGCGTCGAGCTTGCCAAGATCGCCATCAGCGTCCCCGGTGAAGCCTGCATCTTTGGCCAGGCCCGTCACATCCGATAGCGACAGGATTTCGCGGCGCAGATGATTGATCCGGCGTGGATCAACGCCGGCGGCTTCGTAATACTCGTCCACCAACGCTTCGAGATCGCGTAAGGGTCCATAGCTTTCCGCGCGGGTCAGCGGCGGGGTCAGATGGTCGATGATCACCGCAGATGTGCGGCGCTTGGCTTGGGTGCCCTCGCCAGGGTCGTTGACGATGAAGGGGTAGATATGGGGTGTGGGACCGAAGACAGCTTCGGGCCAGCAGGTCTCGGACAAGGCGACGGCTTTGCCGGGCAACCACTCTAGATTGCCGTGTTTGCCCATATGCACGATTGCGTCCGCGCCCCAGTGGTGCCGCAGCCAGAAATAGAAGGCGAGGTAGTTGTGCGGCGGCACAAGGTCGGGGGAATGGTATGTGTCGGTCGGGTCGATATTGTATCCGCGCGCCGGTTGTAGACCGACGATGGCGTTGCCGCAGGTGTGAATTGAGAGGGCGAAGCCAGTTGCTTGGGTCGGACCCTCCGGGGGGAGTATTTTTGGCAAGATGATAAAAGGGTCATCTTCGGGTTGGCCCCAGCGCGTGGTGATCTGTTCTTTGATGTCCCAGGGAAGGGCATCGAAGTGTTTTTTGTAGATGTCGAGCGGGAGAAATTGCCCGCCTTCTTTCTCCGCCCTGTCGGTCAGCCAGTTTGTTGGGCCGTCCATGATTTGCCGCATCAAGGCTGCGCTGTCGGTCGGTGGTGTGACCGCGTAGCCTTCGGCTTGCAGCAAGTTCAGGACATGCACCGTTGCGGCGGGTGTATCGAGGCCCACGCCATTGGCAAGCCGCCCGTCCTTGTTCGGGTAGTTGGCGAGGATCACGGCGACTTTTTTATCATTTGGCGCGGTGCGTCGCAGCGTCGCCCAGTTTTTCGCGAGTTGGCTGACGAAATCGATCCGATCGCCGCGGGCCTGGTAGGTGGCGATGGGACATTCAGTTGCTTCATCAAAAAACGCCTCACCTTTGAAGCTGACGGCGCGCGAAAGGATGCGCCCATCCACTTCCGGCAGGGCCACGTTCATGGCGATGTCACGCGCAGTGAGGCCTTGTTGACCTTCAGCCCAGGTAGCCTCCGCCGCGCCGGACAAGATGACCTGGAAGATGGGTGCGTTGTTGATGACGAGCGGATTTTCGGGCCTGTTGTCGCCGTCATGAGGCGAGCCGACCGCGAAAGCAGTGCAGTTCAGGATCACGTCAGGCGGGGCGCTGTCAAACAGGGTTTTCAACGTGGCAGTGCTGACTGGGTCCTTGAGACTTGCGACAAAGATGGGCAGTGGGTTCAGGCCGGCACGCGTGATGCTGCGGGTCAGGCGGTTGATCGGGTTCAGCCCGCCACCCTGGACGAGGGCGCGGTAGAAGATGATGGGAACGATGGGGGCGGCCTTCGTCCATGCGGATTGGGCTGCGGCCAGGTCCGCGATGCCTGCGCCGGGCCAGTAGACGCCTGCGCGCAGCAGGGGGGCTGGGGCGGCTGGCTTTTCGCCGCCGTCGAGCATGGCCCGCGCATAGGCGAGCAGGTTTGTACTGTTCTGTGGGCCACCTTCGATCAGGTAGGACCAGAGGTTGTCGTAGTCTTCGGCGCCGATTGTGGAGAGTTCGCGCAGCTCAGGGTCGGGTTTGTCGTCGCCCGGCAAGGCCACGAACGGGATGCCCGCGTCATGCAGGCGCGCGGCGTATTGGGTCAGCCCGTATTTCCAGTAGCCTGCCCCGCCAAGGATGCGGGCGACGACTAGCCGGGATTTCGTGGCGCAATTGTCCAGATGCAGATCGACTGACATCGGGTGGCTGAGATGCATCATGTTGGCCAGCCGCAAGGTGGGCGGGTTTGCCATCTCGGCGCGGGCGTCGGAAAGGGCAGCAAGTTCGGTGTCGGCGGCTGAGATGAACACTATGTCGGCGGGGGTCTGGCCCAGATCAACCGGTTCGGTCCCGTCGCTGATCGCGCCGGGGGTGGCGGCGAGCAGGTGCATGTCAGATAGAGGCCCCGGATCGGGGTCCAGGGCGGCGTTTCGTTTGGGTCACAGCGTTTTTTCCATGAAAACGGAGCGCGTTGCGTTCATGTATTGCCCAAACGCACCGCAGGTTTTGTATCCGTTGCGCACATAGAGTTTCAGCGCAGCGACCAGGGCGTCGCCGGTCTCCAGCTTGAGGATGGGTAGCTTTTCTTCGCGCGCCTGATCCTCGATCTGGCGCAGGATGGCGTCTGCGACGCCTTTGCCGCGCGCATCTTCTGCAACAAACATCGACTTGATCTCACCATAGCCGTCGCAGGTTTTCAACGCGCCGGTTCCCACGATGCTATTGCCTTCGCGGGCGGTGAAGAAATGGATGTCCGGTGCGACAAGTGCGTCGAAATCCAGAAAAAAGTTTTCCTCAGGCGGGAACAGAGACCGCATGAGCGCGTGGCTTTGTTCCAGCAAAGCCACGGCATCGGGATGCTTTGGGGAGTTCTTTTCGACGATGATCATGTTTTCAATGCGGCTGTGATGGCCGCCTGATCCAGGCCCGCTTCACCGATGACAACCAGCCGGGTTTCACGGGGGGTGTCGCCGAAGGGCTGGTCGAAATACGTATCGACACGGGGGCCGACAGCTTGCAGGGTCAGGCGCATGGGCTTGCCGGTGACTGCGACAAAGCCTTTGAGCCGCAGGATGTTATGGGCGCGGATCGTGTCTGCCACCTGTTCAGCGAAAGCATTGGTATCTGTGATTTCGCCACGGCTGACGATGAAAGACTCAAACTCGTCATGGCCATGTTCATGTTCATGATCGTGATCGTCTTCGTCATCATGGTGGTGATGGTGGATTTCATTGCGGCTGGCGAGGTCACTTTCCGCCCCGATACCTTGGCCGAGGAGCACGTCCACGGGGAGCGCGCCCATGGCGGTTTTGACAACCTGCACACCGTTGCGAGATTCTGATTTGAGACGGGTGGTCAGCGCGCCTGCCTCCGCTTCATTCAGAAGGTCGGTTTTGTTGACGACGATCATGTCAGCGCAGGCCACTTGATCCTCGAACAACTCGGAGAGTGGTGTTTCGTGGTCCAGATTTTCGTCCTGCGCGCGTTGGGCATCGACGGCATCGACGTTGTGGGCGAATTGGCCGTCGTGGACCGCGCGGCCATCCACAACCGTCACGACGCCATCGACCGTGACTTTGGTGGAAATGCCCGGCCAGTTGAAGGCGCGGACAAGCGGTTGCGGCAGGGCGAGGCCGGAGGTTTCGATGACGATGTGGTCGGGTTTGTCTTCACGGGCGAGCAGTTGTTCCATCGTCGGGATGAAATCATCAGCGACGGTGCAGCAGATACAGCCGTTGGACAATTCGACGATGTCATCTTCGGTGCAGGTTTCGGTCCCGCAGCCTTTGAGGATGTCGCCATCAACACCGAGATCACCGAATTCGTTGATGATCAGGGCGATTTTCTTGCCGTCGGCGTTTTGCAGCATGTGGCGGATGAGGGTCGTTTTTCCGGCGCCTAAGAAACCGGTCACCACGGTCGCAGGGATTTTGGCGGGCATTTGCGTGTCCTATCGAAATTGACCAAGCGGAATGACGGCCCCGGCAGGACCGCCATAAGAGCATGTTTTGATTGGCGCTTTAGGCGGTGCCGTGCAGACGCGGGGTGGTCAGGTGGTGGTTGGCAAGGAATGTCCGCCCGGCTTTTGCGCCCGCCAGAACCGCAAGGTCCGCGATGGGTTCGATGATGATCACCAGCATGTAGGCGGCACCGAAGGACAGAATTGCGCTCAGGTTTTCGGCCCCGACGCCCTGACCGTATAGCGCCCAGAAGGCGACCCAGGCGACCACACCACCCTGATAGGCGGCCGAAAGTTTCAGTGCCTGCGTGTATTTCAGGTCAACATAAGCCGTGTTTGGCGCAATAATCCGTTTGGCCAGTTCCGCGATCACGAAAAGCGGTACCAAAAGTGTGGTGACGTTGACGAAGTACATCGGCAAATCCGATGGGGCAAAGAGTGCGCCCTGCACCAACAGCCCCGCCGCCAGGCCGATGGCTGCCGGCGCGGTGCCAAGTAACAGAAGGATTGTTGTGCCGAGAATGAAATGCACCTCGGAGATGCCGACCGCAAAATGCGGTAGAACCTCGAAGAACACAAAGACGGCCAATGTCGCGATGACGCTGCGGGTGATCAAGGGTGTGATGCCGCGTGCCTTGATTTCGTCGATGGCGAGTTTTGCGGTAAAAGCCAGCCCACCAGCAGCGGTGGCATAGGCCAGGGCCATTTTGGCGCCGTGAACGACACCGGGTTCGATATGCATGTTCTATCCTCCTTCGCCGTCAACCCCGACGGCAAGTTGCAGTTTGCGCATGGCTGGTCTCCTGGCTTGCGGGTCAATGCACTTTGCGGCCTTCCCGGGTCATCCCAGTGGCGTTGTCGCAAAGCACTCTCCGCATACAGTCGCGGGGGCGGCTGTGGCTTGAGACCTCTGGTTTGGATCGGCCCGTCCACATTCCCATTTGATCCCCTGATGCTTGGCATCGTCGGGGAACCGTGCGTTGTCTTTGTGCGCCTCTCTGCGCATAGGGGTCAAGGTGGAAACCGACGTTTACAGTCGAAATGACGGCTTTTGTTGACAGGTCCGATGCCTCCGGCGGGAGTATTTGGGGCAAGATGATGATGATTTTTTCAATATCTTGTGGATAACTGGCGCGTTTCGGCCTTATGTAGATGGCTTTCGTTGACTCTGGGGGCTCTCGGAGCACAGAATTTGTCAACTTGAGGGAATCAAGAGCAGGTGTTTCGTGCGTTTCAGCAAATTGCGACTGAATGGCTTTAAGAGCTTTGTGGACCCCACCGATCTGATCATCGCGGATGGTCTGACGGGTGTTGTGGGGCCGAATGGATGCGGTAAATCGAATCTGTTGGAGGCCTTGCGCTGGGTCATGGGCGAGAATCGCCATAAGGCGATGCGCGGCGGTTCTATGGAAGATGTGATCTTTGCAGGTGCATCGACCCGACCTGCCCGGAACTTTGCCGAGGTGTCGCTGATCATCGACAATGGTGAACGGCTTGCGCCTGCGGCGTTCAATGACAATGACAATCTGGAGATCATTCGCCGGATCACGCGGGACGCCGGGTCGGCCTACAAGGTCGGGGCCAAGGATGTGCGGGCCCGTGACGTGCAGATGCTGTTTGCGGATGCCTCCACAGGTGCGCATTCGCCCGCGCTCGTGCGGCAAGGCCAGATTTCGGAACTGATCAACGCCAAACCCAAGGCGCGCCGCCGTATCTTGGAGGAAGCTGCCGGGATTTCGGGACTCTATCAGCGCCGGCATGAGGCCGAGCTGAAGCTGAAAGGCGCGGAGACAAACTTGACCCGCGTGGACGACGTGATTGAGCAGCTGGCGTCTCAACTGGGGCAATTGGCCCGGCAGGCCAAACAGGCCGCGCGCTATCGCGAGATTGGGGAAAGGTTGCGTAAGGCCGAGGGCATGTTGCTCTTCCGGCGCTGGAATGAGGCGGATGAGGCATTGCTTGCAGCCGCTGAACAGCTACGCGAACGCACGACGGCCGCTGCGCAGGCCGAGAAAGCCGCGCGGGAGGCGGGCCGGGCACGGCAGGCGGCAGAGGATGCTCTACCGCCCCTGCGCGAGGAAGAAGCAATTGCGGCGGCTGTGTTACAGCGTTTGCAGGTCCAGCGCGATACGCTGGCCGATCAGGAGCAACGCGCGCTGGACATGATTGACACGTTGCGCGCCCGGATCGATCAGCTTGGCCGGGATATGGAGCGCGAAAGCGGGCTGAACCGCGATGCTGGTGAGACGATTGAGCGGCTCGAATGGGAAGCGCGCGAGTTGGCCAAGGCCGGTGACGGGCATGATGGGCGGCTGGACGCGGCGCAGGTTGCCGCACGCGAGGCGGCTGGCGTGCTACAGGAACGCGAGGCTGACGCAGCGCAGATGACTGAGGACGTGGCGCGGCTTGCGGCACGGCACCAATCGGCGCAGCGGCTGTTGGATGACAACCGCACGACATTAGACAAAAGCGAGGCAGAAGCGGAGCGCGCGAAAAGCGCAATGGAGGACGCGCAGACGGCACTAACCCAAGCCGAAGCTGATTTTGTGAGCGCAGGTGAGGCCGAAAAGGCCGCGGTCGCGGCCGCTGAGGCCGCCGATCAGGCGCTGGTAGCAGCAGAAGCCGCACGTGCCGAAACGCAAGCGCGGGAGAGCGAGGCGCGCGGGTTGCGGTCCGAGGCAGAAGGTGAGGCCAATGCGCTGCGGGCCGAAGTCGCCGGACTGGCCAAGCTGGTGGAGCGGGATACAGCAGAAGGTGGGCAAGTGCTTGATCTGCTGCGTGTGCAGGGCGGATATGAAAAGGCGCTCGGTGCGGCATTGGCCGATGATCTGCGTGCGCCAGAGGTGGATGCGGGCGCAAAGTCAGGTTGGGCGCTGCTGCCTGGTTATGCGGCCCCGCAGACCTTGCCCGCAGGGGTGATGGCGCTGACGAATTACGTGACTGTGCCAGAGGTGTTGGCGCGGCGGATGTCGCAGGTGGGGTTGGTTGATCAGGCCGATGGCCCGCATTTGCAGGCGGATCTCAAACCGGGGCAGCGATTGGTCTCGGTCGAGGGTGATCTGTGGCGCTGGGATGGGTTCCGGGCGGGGGCAGAGGATGCGCCGTCGGCGGCAGCCTTGCGCTTGCAGCAGCTGAACCGCTTGACCGAATTGAAGCGCGATCTTGAGGAAGCAAATGCGACCGCAATTGGCGCGGCGCAGGCGCATGAGGCGCTGACGGTGCTGCTGAAAGAACAGACGGAGGCGGATCAAGCTGCCCGTGCTGCGCGCCGCGATGCTGATCGGGCGGTGGCGGATGCGAACCGTGCAGCAAGCCGGGCGGAAGCGGATCGGAACCTGTCGCAGGGCAAGATGGAAAGCCTCGGGCTGGCTATGAAGCGCCATGAAGAAGAGGCAATGAATGCGCGCAAAGCGTTGGCTGAGGCTGAAAAGGCCGCCAGTGCATTGGGTGATCTGGATGCTGCGCGTGCGGCGGTCGAAGATGTCAAAATGACGGTTGAGGCGGCGCGCATTACGATGATGTCCCGCCGGTCGGCCCATGATGAGGTGCGCCGGGAAGGCGAGCAGCGGTTGAAGCGGTCACAGGAGATTACGAAAGAGATTTCCGGCTGGAAGCATCGGTTGGAGACAGCGAACAAGCGCACGGCGGAATTGGCCGAGCGCAAGGAAAAGTCCGAGGCGGAATTGGCCGAAGCCACCGCTGCACCCCAAGAAATCGCCGCGAAGCGTGCCGAACTCGCGGATGCGATCGACGAAGCCGAAACGCGGCGGAAGGCATCAGCCGACAAACTGGCCGAGGCTGATGGCGCCTTGCGCGATGCAGGCCATGAAGAGCGTGAGGCGGAGCGCGTCGCATCAGAGGCACGCGAGGCGCGCGCGCGGTCAGAGGCGCGCAGCGACGCCGCGCGTGAAACCGTGGCATATGCCGCGGAGCGGATCATGGAGGCGCAGGAAGTCACACCGGACAAACTGCTTGAAACGCTGGATCTGGATGTCGACCAGATGCCCGCTGCCGAGAAGATCGAGGGCGAGGTAAATGCGTTCAAACGCCAACGTGACAGCTTGGGCGCGGTCAACCTGCGGGCGGAGGAAGACGCGAAGGAGGTGCAGGTCGAGCATGATGCGCTGGTCAGTGAGAAGGCGGATCTGGAAGCGGCGATTGCGGCCTTGCGGTCCGGAATTGCGAGCCTGAACAAAGAAGGGCGCGAGCGGCTCTTGACGGCCTTTGAGCAAGTGAATGAGAATTTTGGGCTGTTGTTCACGCATCTCTTTGGCGGTGGCGAGGCGAAGCTGGTTCTGGTTGAATCCGACGACCCGCTTGAGGCGGGTTTGGAGATTATGTGCCAGCCGCCGGGCAAGAAGCTGAGCACACTGTCGCTGCTGTCTGGCGGGGAACAGACGCTGACAGCGCTGGCGCTGATCTTTGCCGTGTTCCTGGCCAATCCCGCCCCGATCTGTGTGCTTGATGAGGTCGACGCGCCGCTTGATGATGCTAATGTGACGCGGTTCTGCGATCTTTTGGATGAGATGACGCGGCGCACCGAAACACGGTTCCTGATCATCACCCACCACGCTGTCACGATGAGCAGGATGGACCGGCTTTTCGGCGTGACAATGGGCGAACAGGGCGTGTCGCAACTGGTGTCTGTCGACCTCAAGAAAGCTGAGGCGCTCGTGGCCTGACAGGCGGCGCTGTTGCATACGCAACACGCCCCACCCAGCATCCCATAGACCCGACGCCCCCTTTGTGAGAAGATAGTACGGTCATGGGGGATGGTGGCAATTCAATAACCGGGCGATGGACCGGGCGTTACGATTACAGCGGCAAAGCAGCCCCTGTACCGTTTGACGCCGCGCTTGAGGATAATGCCGGCATCCTATCAGGCGAGGTGACCGAGCCGAATACATTTCGCCGTGATATGGGCGCGCATCTGGCGGCATTGCTGTTGGGCGAGCGGACAGGCTTTGATGTATCGTTTCGCAAGACCTATGACGGTTTTGATCAAGGTGATGATCCGGTTTACGAAGGTGCGCTGAATACCGCCCTGACCCGGATCGACGGATTTTGGCGCTTTCCGAATGACCCACATTGGTCGGGGCGTTTCATGATGGTACGTGCCGTTGATATGCGCGCCCGGCGCAAGGTCGCTGCCGCAGCAGATGCCTAACCCGCCGACACCAATTCGTGAATTGGTCAGCGGCAGGAATAGGTTAGGGTGCACGTTATGCGTCAATTGTCCTTTGTATTTCTGTTCCTTGCCAGCACGGCCCATGCCCAATCGTTTGAGACGCGACCCTCTGACACCCTGTTGGATTCAGATGCTTTAGCGACAATCATTTTGGGACGTGATCTGGAATTCTTTGATGGTGGGGTCTCGCGCTATTCGCCCGGCGGCAGTTATAGCTGGACCTACTCGGCGGCCAATGGCGGTGGTAGCTGGTATGGCACGCATCAGATCGGCGCCGACGGTACCGTATGTATCGACTTTCGCACGCTGCGCAGCCGTTGCGACATGTTCGTGCAGGCCGGTGAACGGTTGGTCTTGCTGACCGAGGATGGGCAGCGCTATCCGGTGCGTGAAATCCGCTAAAGCCGCCCCAGCAAATCCAACGTTGGCCATGCATCTGCCGGCAGACCAAGTCTGACCTGCTCTGCCTGAACCGCGGCCCGGGTTTTCGCACCCAGAATCCCGTCAATCCCGCCCACGTCATGGCCGCGCGCTGTCAGCTTTTGCTGCAGTTGCTGCATTTGTGCACCGCTCAGCGGCGTACTGGGATTACCGGCATTGTAGACCGGCGCGCCACCCAGACGGGTTGCAAAGTAAGCGGCGGTGGTGACGTAGACAAAGCTCTTGTTCCAGTCGAAATAGACCTCAAAATTTGGGTAGGCGAGGAAGGCAGGCCCCTCGCGCCCCATCGGCAGCAGGATCGAGGCCTGTAGATTCGCGGGACCCAGGCTGCCTTGCCGGGCCGTCACACCGCGTGCGGCCCAATCGCGTACGCTGGATTTGTTGTTCAGACCGGTCAGCGACCAATCCAGATTGGCGGGCACATTCACCTCTTGCAGCCACGGTTCATTCGCTCGCCAGCCGAGCGATGACAGTACGTTCGCTCCCGTCATCAGCGCGTCAGGGGCGGAGTTCTTCAGATCGACAACACCATCGCCATCACCGTCGACGCCTTGGCGCACAATTTCGCGCGGCAGCTTTTGCAATTGCCCGATTTCACCCGCCCAGGCCCCTGTTGTGCGCGCAGGGTCCATCCCGCCACGCCTGTAAAGCTCAATTGCTGCGATCAGTTGCGGGCGAAACAGCTCTGGCCGCCTGCAATCATGGGCCAGTGTGAGAAGCGCGTTGCGTGTGTTGAATGTGCCCTGGACCTGGCCGTAATCGGTTTCAAAAGCCCAGAATGCCAACAGCACACCGCGCGGGATGCCGAAGCGTTGTTCGATGACGTTGAACGTGTTGTTGTAGCGGTCACCATAAACGCGACCGTTATTGATCCGGTTTTGCGAAATCAGAGCGCGCGAAAAGCTGATAAAGTCCTTTTGAAAAACGCCTTGCGCCCGGTCAGCGCGGATGACGGCCTGATCGATCTGCGCACCTTGAAAGAACTGATCGACAGTTGCGGCGGGGATGCCTGTGGCACGTGCCTCGGCCTTCACGCCTTCGATAAAACTGCCAACGTTTCCGCCGCAGGTCTGTGCGGCGGCTGTGTTGGCAAAAAGACTAAGAACAAGGGCAAGACGCATCTGCGGGCTCCGGCTGTGATTGCGCGCGACCGTAGCAACGATCTGCTGTCGCGCAAGCGGTTTCCGCGGCGTTAATGGGCGGGTCCTTGCAAGGCCGACGCTAATTTCCGCTGATTTCGGGGAGACACAGAGATGTTTTTTGAACTGCATGGGCATGCCCTGTAGCGCCCGACCTACGGGAGGATCCACCAACCACCGGAGCCGACATGCAAGACTATCAAACATCAGACGGGACAGTGACGAGTGGCGCCATCCGGCGTGGTTTTGATAATCATGACAACGGACAGGAATATGAGATATCGCTGCAGGAGCGGGATTGGGATGTCCGTTTTGGTGAAACGACAGCCGAGAATGCGACGATCAGTAACGAATACGCGGTATCAGGCGGCCAGTCCCTGAGGGTCACCTATCAAGATGATGAGAACGACGCCGCTGCATCGTCATGGGCGCTGCCGGAAGAGGACACCTATTACTTGTCCTACTGGGTCCTATTCGAGGACGGCTTTGACTTTAACGGTGACGATCACAGCGGTGGCAAGTTGCCTGGTCTGGCCTCTGATGGTTTGGCAAGCGGGGGTGGTGACGTGACCGGTGAAAACGGCTTTACCGCCCGCTACATGTGGCGCGAAGACGGCGCGGCAGAGCTTTACCTTTATCACATGGACAAACCGGGCCGGTATGGTGAGAGCTTTGAATTCGTGGATGCGGATGATGAGCCGATCAAATTTCAACCCGGTGAATGGCATCAGCTGATCCAGAAAGTGACGATTAATGACGGTCGTCAGGCCAATGGTGAAATCACTGTCTGGATGGATGGCCAGGAAGTGCTTGATCTGGATGGCTTGCGATTTGTGACCGACGGGTCGGGGATTGATCGGCTGTACTTCAGCAGCTTTTTCGGTGGCAATGACGATGGCTGGCTACCCGAGCGTGATGTGAACGCGTATTTCGATGAATTTGTCATTTCGACCGATCCGACGGATGTTGGATTGCGTGAGGATGCGTCAGCCTCCCCGCAAACAGTGTTTGATCCACCAGAAACACAGGTCGCAGGGCGGGAAGAGGCCGCTGAATTGCCTGGCGCCCCCGTGCCTGAAGCGTCTGAAAATGCGGGCGCCGCGCCGGATATAGCAATGGATGTCGCAAAGGCGTGGCAAGGCGGTTTCAAAGGGACGCTGTCCATCACAAACGACTCCGATGAGATCATTGATGACTGGACGCTGTT
Organism: Pseudomonadota bacterium; assembly: GCA_038529695.1. Classification (GTDB taxonomy): domain Bacteria; phylum Pseudomonadota; class Alphaproteobacteria; order Rhodobacterales; family Rhodobacteraceae; genus Yoonia. The sequence goes on from JBCBDL010000049.1 coordinate 21,782, forward strand.
GTTGGAGATGGACGGTTTTGACATCATCAAGTTGTGGCGCGGTGATATGCAGCGCGTGGATGATATGGCGGTGATCTCTGGCAGTGGTCGAAGTGAGGACATCGGCGTTGGTGAAACTGTAGAGATCGGATTTATCGCGGATGGGATGCTGTCCATGCCAGTCTGGAATTTTGATTTCGGGTGAATGGAGCGGCGCGAGTGTTGGTGAAAGTATCTGATCGGGCTATCATTTTGGGTCAAGCAGCGCTTTAGTACGGCCAGCAGGAGGCCGTCATGAGCTTTGAGACCTGGATCGCATTTACCCTGGCCAGCGCGTTCGTCGTGCTGATCCCCGGACCAAATATTGTGCTGACCGTGAACTACGCGATTAGTCGCGGCCCCCGATCCGGCATCGCGACCGTGCCCGGTGTGGTGGCAGGCGCTTTCGTCGCGATGTCTGCATCGCTTGCCGGTGCTGGCGCAGTACTGATGGCTTCGGCCACGTTGTTTTCGCTCCTGAAGCTGGCGGGCGCTGCTTACCTGATCTGGCTGGCTTACCAGTTGTGGACCGCGCCGGTCGCGGCAATTGCCGTTGATGACAATGCGGCGTCCCAACCACTACGCCGTCTGTTTTGGCAGGCTTTTCTGGTGAGTGCGCTGAACCCAAAGGGTCCGATCTTTTACATGGCATTCGTGCCGCAATTTGTGGACCCGAGCGCACCGATCTTTGGGCAATTTGCAATTCTGATCGCAACATTCCTTGTGGTTGCAGCGCTCAACAGTCTGCTTTGGCTGTTTGGTGCCAGTACCCTGCGCGCGCAATTGCGCCGACCTGCTGTCATGCGCATGGTCAATCGGATCGGCGCGTCATGCCTGTTTCTGGCCGGGCTTTTTGCAACGCGGGCATCACGGGCAAGTGCATAGCCGTGCCATTCATCCGGTTCACGGCCGTTGCGCTTCTGGCACTTTTCATCGCTGCCCGACCCGGCGCTGCACAAAAGATTGCGATCACCTTGGATGGCCTTCCTTCGGTGATGCCATCGC
>JBCBDL010000050.1:0-22748 GCA_038529695.1 Pseudomonadota bacterium
CTTGAAGCACCACATGCGCGTTGGTCCCGCCGACGCCAAGCGAGTTCACGCCCGCGCGGCGTGGTCCCTTATGGCTGACCCAATCGGTTAGCGTGTCGTTCACGCGGAAAGGCGAGGTTTCGAAATCGATGGCGGGGTTGGGTTTTTCATAGCCCAATGAGGCGGGGATTTGTTTGTGATGCAGGCCGAGTGATGTCTTGATCAGGCTCGCCACCCCGGCGGCTGTGTCCAAGTGGCCGATATTGGTCTTGACGGAACCGATGCGGCAAAAGCCGACTTCCTCCGTCGTTTCATTGAAGGCCTGCGTGAGGGCCGCGACCTCAATCGGATCGCCCAAGTAAGTGCCTGTGCCGTGGCATTCGACGTAATCAATCGTCTCGGCAGGGGTTTCGGCGATCATATGCGCTTCAGCAATTGCTTCTGCCTGACCATCGACGGACGGGGCGAGGTAACCAGCCTTGGCCGCACCGTCATTGTTGATCGCAGAGCCTTTGATGACCGCCCAGATATGGTCCCCATCGGCAATCGCGTCCTTCAGGCGGCGCAAAACGACAACCCCCGCGCCAGACCCGAACACGGTGCCCCGTGCGCGGTGATCGAAGGCGTGGCAATGGCCGTCGGGCGACAGGACCTCGCCTTCTTTGTAGATGTAGCCGCGATCTTGGGGCAGTTCGATGGTCACACCACCGGCGAGGGCCGTGTCACATTCGCCAGACAAGAGCGCCTGCGTCGCGTAATGGGTCGCGACCAGCGAAGTTGAACACGCGGTCTGCACGTTCACACTGGGTCCTTTGAGGTCAAGGATATGGCTCAGCCGTGTGGACAGGAAATCCTTGTCATTGCCGGTATGGCGCAACAGGAACATGCCGACATTATCGACCAGTTTCGGGTTCGAGCAGATGTTGAAATAGAAGTAGCTGCCCATGCCGCATCCCGCGAAAACGCCAATGGGGCCATCGGCATTCTCAGGCATATGGCCTGCGTTTTCCAGTGCCTCCCACGACACCTCAAGAAATCGCCGGTGCTGGGGGTCCATGATCGCGGCTTCTTTGGCAGAGAGGCCGAAGAATTCGGTGTCAAAGTTCTGATAGCCCGATAGTGGCGCGGCCGCTGGCACGTAGTCAGGGCGGTTCAAACGATGCGCAGCTTCACCTCCGGCGAGCAGTTCCTCAGCGCTGTAATGCCGGATCGACTCGATCCCGTTCTTGAGGTTGTCCCAATAGGCCTGAACCGTGTCAGATCCGGGCAAATGCGCGGCCATGCCGACAATGGCAATGTCGGTTTCGGCGATATCAAGGGCGGATAAATCGAGACTCATGAAACGAACCACGTCACGGCAAAGGACAGTTTTAGTAAAATGATGAACACAGGCAAACCTATGGCAATTTATGATCAGTATAAAGGCTTTACGCCGTTAAAAAGTCAGTTCTGAAAATCATGACTTGACGGGAGAATTGGATTCCCTTCACATTTTTAGCACGCATCGCGCTTGTAGGTGATACACAATTATGCAGTCGCAGCATTTGACCAATTGCGCTGTGCCTTTTGCCACAGACTCGTACATAACGACGCGGATAACTGCACTAGGTACATATTGTCATGCTGAAAAGCATCACTGATTTTATCACGACACCTTCGACTTTTTTGCTTTTGTTGATCTTACTGGCGCTCATCGCCTTGCTTCTACGCTGGCGTCGCGGCGCGATGACATGTTTGACGCTTGGGCTAACGGGTTTCGTCGCTTTTGGGTTTACCAGTCTTAGCGAGGTATTGATCGCGCCTCTGGTGACCCGCTTTGCGCCCGTTGATCTGGCGACAGCAGAGCCGCCGTTTGGCATCATAGTGCTTGGGGCGGGTTTGAGTGAGGTGCATGCAAATCATACCGGTGCATTGATCGAATTAGAGGACGGTGGAGAGGCTGTTCCGACGGCAGCTCTGCTGGCGCAGCGTTATCCCGATGTGCGGATCATCCTTAGCGGTGGCAGTGGCACCGACTTCCCGCCCGCGCCATTGCGTGGCGTCGACGGGATGCGCCGTGTGTTGATGGCTTTTGGCGTGGCGGAAGAGCGGATCGTTGTTGATCCAAACTCTGGCACCACCGCAGCGCGGGCGCGCAACACGCTGACATTGATTGGGGAGGATGCTGATCAGGTTTGGTGGGCGATCACGCCGGCCCACCGGATGCCACGGCTGATGGGTTCCTATCGCAAACTGGGCTTTGAGCCGGTTCCCTACCCAGTTGATTTTAAATGGATTCCACCGTTTGATTTCAGCTATTTCCATCACTTCAGCGATGGTTTGCGCCTGACCGATGCCGGGGCGCATGAATGGCGGGGCCTTCTGTATTACTACCTGACAGACAAGACCGATACCCTGTTTCCTGGTCCCCGGAAGATTGACGCTATCCCTTGAGCGCTGCTGGCAAGCGGCTGATACCGATAAGATGCTTGGTGCGGCGGCGCATCGTTGCTTCGAATGCGTGCTCTGCTGCGAATGCGTGTGATTTCTGAGCCGCGTTGACCAAATCGATACGGTCGCGGTTCAACCTGGCAACCGTGTCGGCCAGTGCGGCTACGTCATGCATCGGTGTGGCCCAGCCCGCATCGGATGTGGCAATGACGCCTGCCAGTGCTTCATTATCGTAGCCTGCAATGGGGACACCGCATGCCATGACCTCGGGATAAGTGCTTGAGGGATCGCCTTGGGGGTGGCAGCAGATGAAGAGGTCCGCCTCACGTTGCAATGCCGGGACCCAGCCGGTTTCGAAATCAACAACGCCACGCAGGCTGATCTGATCGGCGAGGTTCATAGCCGTGATCTGAGTTTGAATATCAGCGCGCAACGGGCCGTCGCCGTAGATATCGAAACTGAATGGTATGTTGCGCTGTCGCAGAGCGTTTGCAAACGGCACCAGATCCATCACACCTTTCATGGCGACCATACGACCACCAAAAATCAGCCGCAGCGGTTGGCCCGCCATCATGTCAGTGATTTTCCGGTCGAGATCAGCCTCCGAGATCACTTTGTCCTGCGGAACCCGATTGTCAAAGAAAAGCAGCGTGTTGTTGATGGCGTCTCGATAGGCGTTAAAGGTGGGGGTTCCGCTGCATTGCAAACCCGCGGCGAGTGTCAGCACCTTGCGACGCTTCTTTTCCGCACCTCTGGCCCATATTTTCCGCCTAAGCCGCAAGAACGGATTTTGTGTATCAGCGTGAATTATCTGCATTTCGGTGTTTAACGAATACTCACTGACAAAGGCGATGGGGATGCCAAGCTGATGACATAGTTCTGCCGTTGGCAGTTCATATGGTGACAGGAACGCCGATACGAGTGCTGCATTCCTGATGCGATCGGCCAGCGCCTCTGGCGTTGTGGGGCGCAATTCCAGACCGGTCGCTGCTTGATCTGGCATCATCTCCACCAAGTCCATGTCGGTTGTCGGAGTGTCAGTCAATTCGATCAGGCTAGTGACGGGGCCGGGCCAGGTGTTGGCATAGGCTGCAGCGCCATTCAGGTACTTCTGCGTCAGAACGAAGCCGCCGCGCGGACCGCGCATTGCCTTCAAAACAGGCAGGATAATCAGTTCGTTGGGTACGTTGTCCTTCATGGCATCACACGCTCCACAAAGCGCGAAAATGCGGATGGGTCGATTGCAAAGCCACCGTGGGCCGCGTCACCCACAAAGAATGCAAATCGTATACCAATCTGATCAGTGAACTCTTTGAACGCCATGGCGAACCGATCCGGTGGTTGCAGTACCAAAAGCGTTCCGGATGCCGCCATGCTGTAGACGACATGCGACATGTGGCTGCCTTCGACACTGACAACAATGGGTGCATCAAGGGTCCGACGAGCGATTTCGTCGGCCGAAAGTGTGGCGGGTTCCACGATGTCGAAACCAAGCTTCGTGAGGTGGTCCTCAATCACGGCTTCATTTGTCAGAAGGCGTGATTCACCGGTCTTTCCGCGCTTCAGATAGATGCCTTTTGGTGGTTGATGACTTGGCACCTTCAGTCGCAGGCGCAATCTATCGCGCAGGGTTTGGTAGCGGGCGGCCTTGCCTGAATTCTGGCCAACGTCATCGTGAAATGTCAGATGGCGGACATGCGCGTGATCTACAAGAGGTGGGGCAGGTAGGCCAAACAAAGTGCGGTAGCCAGTCTCGTGGCCATAGGTCTTGGTGCGCAGGCCAATCATGTGCGCCCCTTCATCCGGTAACAGCTCTAGCGGTAGGCTATCTTTCAGGAACGGTCCGAAAAAGCGGCTGCCCGCGAAACAAGAAACAAGCACCGCGTCATTAATGATGCGAGCCGGACCGCTGATTTGTCGCCAGATCCGTTCAGCCCCAAATCCCGCATCGTATTTCGTGGCGTGCTTATACACCATGGGACCAAATATGCTGACATCCTTGACCACATGCGCCTTCGTCGCCGCATGCGTTATTGCCTCGCCGTTGATCAACGCGGTCTCGACGGGCCAGCTCCGCCATGGTGACAGCCCCACCACTTTTTCCAAAGCATCAGGCGGATAGAGCGCCGCGGGCGCAGATTTCGTCTCTTCGGGGGCGAGTTCGATTGTCTGATGCGCCAGATCACGCAAATGTCCCGGTTCTTTCATCGTCAACCGATGCCCGGCCCGTAGGATCATGGGCCAGTTCAATCTCATTGCGCCAGGACGAGATCAATAATGCGATCTTGTGATGCCGCATCAAGATCAGCGTAGAGCGGTAGACAAAGAACCTCGTCAGCGACCTTTTGGGCGACAGGCAGCGTTATTGGATCGGATGACGGCAACTTGTTGTAAGGCGTCAAGTCCGAAATCAGTGGATAGAAATACCGCCTTGCAAAGATGTTGTGCGCTTCCAGTCGCGCCAAAAGCGTTTCCCGATCCACGTGGCAACTTGGGTCCAGCAGGATCGGAAAAGCGTAGTGGTTGTGGCCTTTCACCCCGGTCGGACTGACACAACGCAGACCAGTCACATCGCCCAGCCGGTCGGCATAGCGCTGTGCGACCTCCGAACGCTGCTGAAGTACTTTATCGATGCCACAAAGTTGCGCGAGGCCAATGGCCGCGCCAAGCTCGCTCATTTTTGCGTTGGTTCCGATCGCCTCAACGGATTGGGCGTCTGCAAATCCAAAATTTGCCAGTCGATCAATAGCTTGTTTGGTTTCGTGGTCAGGCACGATAACGGCGCCTCCCTCGAAAGTGTTGAAGACTTTTGTGGCGTGAAAACTTAGCACAGACATGTCTCCGTGAGCGAGTACGGATTGACCATCGCGATGGACGCCAAAGGCATGTGCGGCATCGTAAAGCAGCTTAAGCCCGTGGCGCTTTGCAATTCCTGCCAGGCCATCCACGTCGCACGGAGTCCCAAAGGTGTGGACTGGCAATATTGCACGTGTCTGCGGAGTGATCAGCGCCTCTACACACGCAGGATCCAGGTTTAGCGTCACAGGATCGATATCGGCGAAGACCGGTGTCGCGCCTGCAATTCTGACCGCATGGGCCGTGGCAACAAAGGAAAATGGTGTGGTAATGACCTCACCCTCGGTAATGCCGGCCTGTTGCATCGCCAATACTGTGCCAAGCGTTGCGTTGGCGACCAGTGAAATATGCGGCACACCGAGGTAATCCACCAGCGCCGCTTCAAACCGCTGCAACAGCGGTCCGCGATTGGTCAGCATTCTGGTGTCCCAGATTTGCTCAAGCAAAGGGATAACATCTGACAGCGGTGGTATGGACGGGCGCGTCACATAGATTGGTGCTGGTTCCATTATCGACCAACCCAAATATTCACAGACACCCCGTATTTGGAAAATTCGAGAAACAAAACAGTAACCATGTAATTATTAAGTGAGATTGATCGTGCCATATCGCATTTGCTCATGTCCATAACTTTTCCCAATAAAATATGGGGCTTGGGTGTTGTAATGTAGTTCGATTCTTCCTGGGGTTGTGGAAGCGAAGATAGATCTCTGATTGCACATTCGCGGGATGTATAGCGAGTTACGAAATCCTGAAGTTGTCAGATACCTGTCGGCTTATTCAAGCATTGCCCACAATCCTTGCATCGATAGCACCATATGGGCATATCCGAAAATGAGCCGCGACAAAGGACCAACCTTGTGCTGAGTGTGATCATTCCAAGTAACAACGAAGAAGCCTGTATTCAGACCTGTTTGGATGCGATCATTGATCAGGCTGATTTGCCGCAGGGCCACGCGACGCAAATCATTGTTGCGGCAAATGGATGTGACGATCAAACAGTGCCACTTGCGCAGGCAAAGGCCGCAGAGTTCAGCGCGGCTGGTTTTGATTTGCAAGTGCTCGATATCGCCATCGGCAACAAGATGAATGCTCTGAACCAAGGTGAAGCGGTCGCAAAGTTTGGTCGTCGCGTATACCTGGATGCAGATATTGTCATTGCACCACGTATGCTGCGCGAACTTGCCGATCTCTTGGCCGCCGACAAGCCAATTTATGCGAGCGGTACCGTCAATGTTCCCCGCCCTCGCAGCATTGTCAGCCGCGCCTATGCCAAGGTCTGGACTAGCCTGCCATTTGTAAGGGACGGGGTGCCTGGGATCGGACTTTATGCAGTGAATGCTCCTGGGCGCAGCCGTTGGGGCGCATTCCCGCCAATTTATGGCGATGACCGGTTTGTCCGCCTGCAATTCAAACCGCACGAGCGACATAAAGCCAAAGCGACTTACGATTGGCCGTTGCCCGAAGGTTTTGCCAACCTTGTCCATGTCCGCCACCGCTGGCGTGAAGGGAATGTAGAACTGGCAAAGACATTCCCTGAACTTGAGGACAATGACAGCGAATTCAACAAGAGCTTTGGCAACATGCTGCGTCTTTTGCGGACCCCTTTTTCATCGATGGTCTTTGTTGCGGTGTATCTGGTCAGCAACGCCAGGGCGCGCCACAGCAGGGCGCGGGGTGGTTTTGTCTGGCGGCGCGGGCGTTGATTACGCCACGCCCAGTAGCCGCCGGATGAACGCCGCATCACCCATATTGTAGACCAATTGGGCTGCATCTTGGGCCTCTAGCCAAAGAGGGATGTGACCTGCTTCGGTCGGTGGCCCCAAGCGCCGGACGGGGCGGGCGACGTAGACATGGCAAAGCTTGTCTGCGTAAATCCCGTATTCAGGCATATAGGTAAAACGTCGAAACGCACCGATGCGGCGTGGATGGGCAATGCGCCAGCCCGTTTCTTCGAATACTTCGCGATGAAGCGCGCGGATTGGGCTTTCGCCCGGATCAACGCCGCCGCCAGGCAACTGGATCTCCTCATGCGGTATGCCCTGATAGGTCAAAAGCAGTTTACCACCCCGTGGCAAGACCGCGTAGACGCCTGGCCGCTGAATATATCGCTGCCCGTTTCGCGGCGCATCGCCATACCGTCTGATCATAGCTACCCCTCTTGCAGCGATGGTTGCCCCGCTTATATGGGCGCGGTATGCCAGCCCCTGACATGTAAGGAAAGCCTATGAGCCTCGGCCAGCAAATCGCCTGGGACGATACCGTCCTGCCGTTCCAACTTGACGCCTCTGACATTCGTGGTCGGGTGGCGCGTCTTGATGGTGTGTTGGAGCAGGTATTGGAACAGCATGATTATCCACCGCTTGTTGAAGGCCTGGTGGCTGAGATGGCATTGCTGACGGCGCTCATCGGTCAGACCGTCAAACTGCGTTGGAAACTGTCGTTGCAGGTGCGGGGATCGGGGGCAGTACGTTTGATTGCCACTGACTATTATGGTCCAAGCGATGATGGACAGCCGGCCCGCATTCGCGCTTACGCCTCTTATGATGCCGAAAAGCTGGATACGGATGCCGATGCGTTTGGCCAGATTGGGCAAGGATATTTTGCCATTCTGATCGATCAGGGTCAGGGTATGACCCCCTACCAGGGGATCACGCCGATTGCTGGCGGTTCGCTGTCAGCCTGTGCGCAGACCTATTTTGCCCAGTCCGAACAGCTGCCGACGCGGTTTGCACTGACCTACGGGCAGTCGCAACTGCCCGGCGAAGGAACCCATTGGCGTGCTGGTGGCGTAATGCTGCAGCATATGCCCAAAGCCTCGCCCCATGTGACCGGTGAAGGCGGGTCGGGTGAGGATGGGTTGCTTGATGCGAGCGATATCCTCAATGACGACGAGGGCGAAAACTGGTTGCGGGCAAACACGCTGCTTGACACTGTTGAGGAGATGGAATTGATCGGTCCGGCCGTGGCCCCGACGGATGTGTTGGTGCGGCTCTTTCACGAGGAGAGCCCGCGTGTTTTTGATGCACAACCGGTGAAGTTCGGCTGTAGTTGTTCCGCAGATAAGGTGCGTCAAAGCCTGTCGATCTACTCGGCCAAAGAAATCGGGACAATGGTCACTGATGAAGGCACCGTGACGGCGGACTGTCAGTTCTGCGGCGCGCATTATACGTTTGACCCGGACACGCTGGGGTTTGAAGCCAAGGACGCCGGTGCCTGATCTGGAAAACCGCTTGCGTGATGCGCTGTCGCGAAGTGGCGGCGCGTCTTCGGATTTTGACCTGAACAAGGATGTGCAGATTCCTGAACGTAAACTGACCCCGGCAGGTGTTCTTGTCGCGGTACGGTTAGAGCGGGAGACCGTGATCCTGACCAAACGATCGGCCCGGTTGAAGCACCACCCGGGTCAGATCGCCTTTCCCGGCGGCAAACAGGATGCCGGTGATCCGACATCTGTTGATGCTGCTTTGCGTGAGGCGGAAGAAGAGATTGGCCTGCCCCGCAACTACCCCCGCGTGCTGGGCACCTTGCCGCCGCATCAGACTGTGACGGGATATCAGGTGACCCCAGTTGTGGCGGTGCTGGACGACAGCTTTGACCCGGTGCCAGAGGCGGGTGAGGTCAGCGAGGTGTTCGAGATCCCCTTTGCCCATCTGGCGCAACCCGCGATGTTCCGAGTGGAGGGGCGGCGTTGGCAGGGGCGCAAGCGGTTTTACTATACGGTACCCTATGGTCCCTATTACGTGTGGGGTGCCACGGCACGCATTCTACGTGCGCTGGCGGATCGGATGTCATGACCCGAATTGAGGCGGATTGGATATCAAGCGATGCGTCGCAAAAGGTTTGCCGCCTGCTGACGGATGCGGGGTATCAGGCCTGGTTTGTAGGGGGCTGCGTGCGTAACGCGCTTCTGGGTGAACCCGTCGTCGACCTCGACTTGTCGACCGATGCGTTGCCGGATCAGGTGATGGCTTTGGCCGAACAAGCGGGGTTCAAGGTTATTCCAACAGGGATTGATCATGGCACCGTGACCCTTGTGGTCGCGGACGTTCCGTTCGAGGTCACAACTTTCCGCCGTGATGTCGCAACCGACGGCAGGCGGGCGACTGTCGCTTTTGCAGATAACATGAAAGACGATGCGCGCAGGCGCGACTTTACCATGAATGCGCTTTATGCCGGGCCGGACGGTGTGATTGCCGATCCGCTCGGCGGTCTTGCAGACCTGTCCGCGCGTCGTGTGCGCTTCATCGAGGATGCGGATCAGCGGATCAAAGAGGATTACCTGCGTATCCTGCGGTTTTTTCGATTTCATGCGTGGTACGGGCAGAATGGGCCGGACCCGGAAGGGTTGGCGGCGTGTGCAGCAAATGTCGATGGGTTGGCGCGGCTTTCGGTCGAACGGGTGACGAGCGAGATGTTGAAATTGCTGGCGGCTCCTGATCCGGCGCCTGCCATGGCATCGATGGCCGCGACCGGGGCGCTTGCGCAAATCCTTCCTGGGGCAGAGGCGGTGCTGCTTGCCGTGTTGGTGCATGTGGAGGAGCAGGCGCGGCTGTCGCCCGACCCGATCCGCCGACTTGCCATATTGGGTGGTGCGCCAGAGGTGGCTCTGCGCCTGTCGAAAGAACAGAAAAAGCGTCTGGAACAGATCGGGGCTAATATGTCTCATGCAGAGGCCGCTTTTCGCTTTGGCGCAGCGATTGGCATGGATCGGCTTGCAATTGAAGCGGCGTCTTTGGGTCAAGAAATCGATGATGAGACGGCTCGATCTGTGCAAGAGGCGGTAGATCAGATCTTTCCCCTCGCGGCTGCTGATCTGATGCCCGCATTGCAGGGTGCGGCACTCGGTGAGGCACTGAAGGCGGCCGAGGCGCGCTGGATTGCATCGGGGTTCACTTTGACGAAAGCCGATCTGCTTGACTGAATTCCTGCCTTTGATTGGTTTTGTATTCTTCGGTCTGTTTTCACCAGGGCCGAATGTGATCCTGCTGACCGCATCGGGTGCGCGGTTCGGGTTCCGGCGAACCGTGCCGCATATACTGGGCGTAGCCATCGGTGTGGGTATCATTTCTGGTGTTACGGGTCTTGGTGTGGGTATGCTGTTGCAGGCGCGGCCGACGCTGACGCTGGTTCTGAAAATTGCCGCGGCGGCTTGGATTCTCTGGATGGCATACAGCCTATGGCGGGTCGATCCGGCAAAAACGCAAACTGGTGACCGTCCTTTTACATTCATTGAGGCGGTCTTGTTCCAATGGGTCAACCCCAAGGTTTGGGCCGTGGCACTCAGTGCTATGGCCTATGTCCCCGTATTGCCCCCAACAGGACAAGCTGCGGCACTGACGGCCACCTTTTCGGGCCTGAATCTGGGCGTTTGCCTGTTCTGGACCTCGGCGGGTGCGCTCTTGTCCTACTTGCTGACAAATCCAACTGCCTGGCGCATCTTTATGCGCATAATGGCGCTCGCGCTTGGCGTGTTTTCGGTTCTGGTTTTCCTTTGACGAAATCCCTGTTATGTGACGCCGCGTAACCCCGATAAGGCAGACCAATGTTTCGGTTTTTCGAAGGCCTGGTCGATCCCTATACCGCGTATCAGGAGACCGACACGCCGCCCAAGCGGCTCTACCCGTTTCTGCGTGCCTATGCGGAACCGTTTAAAGGGGTATTGGCGGTTACTGCGCTGGGCTCAATCATCATCGCGGTGGTTGAAATCTGGCTGTTGGGCTATGTCGGGCGGCTGGTTGATACGCTTTCGAGCGGACCCCCGGCAGAGGTTTGGGCGCGGCATGGGGTCGAGTTCATCCTCGTTGGGTTGTTCATCCTCACATTGCGCCCGATTTTACATATTGGGCAGGTAATGCTGCTGCACCAGACCATTCTTCCGAACTTTGCCACGCTTGTGCGTTGGCGTGCGCATAATCATGTGCTGCGTCAGTCTGTGGGCTGGTTTGAGGACGATTTTGCCGGTCGGATCGCCAACAGGATCATGCAAACGCCCTCTGCCGCTGGTGAGGTGATGTTCCAGCTGTTCGATGCGCTGACTTTTGCAGCCGCTTATGTGGTTGCAGCCGCTGTGTTGCTGGGCCAGGCAGATCCGCGCCTGATCATCCCGCTTTTGCTGTGGTTGATCCCGTACCTCTTGCTGCTGCGCTGGGTCGTGACCCGCATAGGCCCGGCATCCGAGGCCGCATCGAACGCGCGCAGTAAGGTCACAGGCCGGATTGTGGACAGCTATACCAACATCCACTCCGTCAAGATGTTTGCCCATCATGACCGCGAGATTGCGTATGTGAAGGAAGCGATGGAAGAGGGCCGCCGCACCTTCCACGCTGAGATGCGTCTATACACGATCATGGATGTGGGCCTGATGGTGCTGAACGGTCTTTTGATCGTCGGCGTTGTCGGCTGGTCCATGTGGCTGTGGGGGTTGGGCACCGCGACCGTGGGCGTTGTTGCTGTGGCGACGACGCTGGCCTTGCGGTTGAACGCGATGTCCGGCTGGATCATGTGGGCCACCAGCAATTTTTTCCGTGAACTGGGTGTCGTCTCCGAAGGGATGGAGACGATTGCCCAACCGATCAAGCTGGTGGACCAAAGTCCGACGGCACTCGAAATTACTGCAGGTAAGGTCGAGATCAGTGATCTGTCGCACCATTACGGCAAGGAAAAGGGCGGGCTGGACCGGATTAACCTGACGATTGCACCGGGCGAAAAGATCGGGCTGGTGGGGCAGTCGGGTGCCGGAAAATCGACGTTGGTGAAGCTCTTGTTGCGGTTTTACGACGCCGAGAAAGGCGTGATTGCCATTGATGGTCAGAGCATCATGGACGTGACCCAGGACAGCCTGCGCCGCAATATCGGGATGGTTCAGCAGGATAGCGCTTTGTTGCATCGGTCGGTGCGCGACAACATTGTCTATGGCAACCCAGAGGCGGCGGCGATCATGTCGGCCTCGCTCGCCAGGCCGAGGCGCATGAGTTCATTCTTGGGCTGGAAGATAGCGAAGGGGACAAGGGCTACGAGGCCAAGGTGGGCGAACGCGGCGTGAAATTGTCTGGTGGCCAGCGCCAGCGGATTGCTCTTGCGCGGGTGATTTTGAAGGATGCGCCCATCCTGCTCTTGGATGAAGCGACAAGTGCCCTAGATAGCGAGGTCGAGGCCGCCATTCAGCGTACGCTTTATGGCATGATGGAAGGCAAGACCGTGATCGCCATTGCGCACCGCTTGTCGACCATCGCACGCATGGATCGGATCATCGTCATGGATCAGGGCCGTATTGTCGAAGACGGCACCCATGACGCACTGCTGGCGGCAAATGGACAATATGCAAGGTTCTGGGCGCGGCAATCGGGCGGCTTTCTGGGGCAGGATGCGCAGGTAGCTGAATGAAGCCTGAAACATGGATTGATCCCTTCGCGCGGGCAGACGGGCCACCGCAAAAAACGCTGATGGCGTTTTTGAAGTGGTGCATGTCCGGCAGTTTCAAGGTGACGGGCGGTGCGGCGCTTGTCTCGGCCTTTGCGGGGACGTTAGAGGTGCTGACCGCGCTGATGCTGGGGCTGGTGATTGACGCAGCACTTGTGTCGTCGCCTGACAGCTACTTTTCGGACAATGTGATCCTGCTGCTGGGCGTGACCGCCTTCTTCGTCATCCTGCGCCCGATCGTGCTGGGCATTTCAGGGATGATGCAGGCGGTTGTTGTGGGCCCAGCGCTGAGCAATCTTATCCTGTCGCGACTGCACCGGCATACACTCGGGCAGGCTGTCACGTTTTTTGACAATGACTTTGCCGGGCGGATTTCGCAGAAACAGATGCAGGCGGCGCGGGCGGCGACCGACTTGATGGTGGATATGATCCACACGGTTGCCTTTGCGCTCGCCTCGGTCATCGGCTCCATCATCTTGTTGTTGACGATTGACCTGCGCAGTGCCGCGCTTCTGTCGCTGTGGGTAGTCGCTTACATCGGCATGATCCGGTATTTCATGCCGCTGATCCGCAAGCGGTCCAAGGCGCGTGCGGCCTCACGGGCAATGGTGACAGGCCAGGTCGTGGATACGATCACCAATATCAAGACGGTCAAGCTGTTTGCCCATGACGATCATGAAGACCGTGCAGCCATTGATGCGATGGCGAGCTATTGGGGCACGGCGGTCCATTACGGATGGCTCTCGGCCTCTTTCCGGTTCTGGCTGATGGCGCTGGGTGGCTTGCTGCCGATCCTGCTTGTGGGTGCCACGCTTTATTTCTGGACCGCAGGCAGCGCGACACCGGGTGAAGTTGTTGCAGCTGGTGCGATTTCATTGCGATTGGCACAGATGACCGGCTGGGTCAGTTTCACGCTGATGGGCATGTATTCGAATGTGGGTGAGCTTGAAGATGCGATGCACACGCTCAGCCCAGATCATGGTTTGGTTGATGCAAAGGATGCAACGCCATTGGTGGCGGATGATGGAGACATTGTCCTGAACGATGTCACCTTCAGCTATGGTGGCGGGCCTGGTGGGTTGAGTGGTGTCAGCCTGCAGGTCGCACCCGGTGAAAAATTAGGGTTGGTCGGCGCCTCTGGCGCGGGGAAGTCGACGCTCGTGGCGCTTCTTTTACGGTTATATGATACCGAGGACGGGGCGGTTCTGATCGACGGCCAGGACGTGCGCAACGTGACGCAGGAAAGCCTCCGCCGCCAGATCGCGATGGTCACGCAGGAAACGGCGATGTTCAATCGCTCGGCCTTTGACAATATTCGCTATGGCAATCCGGATGCTAGCCGCGACGATATCGAAGCGGCCGCTAGGCAGGCGGAGGCTCACGAGTTCATTGTTAGTTTGAAGGATCACAAAGGCCGCGAAGGGTATGACGCGCATCTGGGCGAACGGGGCGTGAAACTGTCCGGCGGGCAGCGGCAGCGGATTGCGATTGCACGTGCCATCCTGAAAGACGCACCGATCCTTGTGCTGGACGAGGCAACCAGCGCCCTGGATTCTGAGGTGGAGGCGTCGATCCAGTATGCGCTGGAGCAGGTGATGGAAGGCAAGACTGTCATCGCCATCGCGCACCGTTTGTCGACGCTTGCGCGAATGGACCGGATCGTCGTACTTGACGAAGGAAAAATCGTTGAACAGGGCACCCATGCCGATCTGCTGGCCAAAGGCGGGCTTTATGCGCGCTATTGGAACCGGCAATCGGGTGGGTTCATCAATGTGAAAGACGCCGCTGAATAAATGCTGACAATCGAGAGCCTGACGCATCTTGGGCTTGGCCGCGCCTCTGACGGGCAGTCGCTGTTGCCGCGTGTTCTACCGGGCGAAGAGATCGAGGTGGCACAGGATGGCACCGTGCGGATTATCACGCCTTCGGTTGATCGAGTGGCAGCGCCATGTCGCCATTTTAAATCCTGCGGTGGCTGTGCGATGCAACACGCAAGTGATGCCTTTGTGGCTGCGTGGAAGCAGGATATCGTGGCGAATGCCCTGACGGCGCGGGGGGTTTCAACAGAATTCCGGCCAGTGGTCACGTCGCCTGCGCAATCTCGCAGACGGGCAAAGTTTGCCGGACGGCGAACCAAAAAAGGGGCGCTGGTCGGGTTTCACGCTAAAGCCTCTGACACTGTCATAGCGGTACCGGAGTGCCAACTCGTGACGCCTGCGCTGATGGCAAGCTTGCCTGCGCTTGAGGCGCTCACACTGCTCGCCTGCTCGCGCAAGGGAGAAGTTGATTTGACGGTGACCGAGACGGCGTTGGGTGCGGATGTTGTGGTTGCGACCGATAAAGAGATCACGCCGCAGCTACGGGTGGAACTTGCCGCCCTGGCCAATCAATTTGGTCTATCACGGTTGGTTTGGAACGATGAGCCGGTTGTGATAATCAACCCGCCTGAACAGCATTTCGGCGGAACGCCGGTGATTCCGCCGCCGGGCGCTTTCCTCCAGGCCACCCGACATGGCGAGGATGCACTGTGGCGCGCTGTGGATGAAATTACGACAGATGCGGGCCGGATCGTCGATCTGTTCGCCGGTTGCGGGACCTTCACACTGCCGCTTGCCAAACGGGCCGAGGTGCACGCGGTCGAAGGCGCGGTAAACATGCTGTCGGCACTGGATCGGGGTTGGCGCGTAGGGCACCAGCTACGCAAAGTCACCACGGAGACCCGCGATCTGTTCCGGCGGCCGCTGGAACCAGACGAATTTCGGCATTTTGATGCAGCCGTCATCGACCCGCCCCGCGCTGGTGCCGCAGCGCAGATTTCTACGCTTGCTGCTTCGGAAATCAACACAATCGCAATGGTCTCCTGCAACCCTGTCACCTTCGCGCGGGATGCCAGAACACTGATCGATGCAGGCTTCGTCATGCCCTGGTTGCAGGTCGTTGATCAGTTCCGCTGGTCCCCGCATGTGGAGATTGTGGCACCGTTCACACGGAAATGAGTGGAAAGACCTTTCTTTTCCTACCTTTGGCCACATTTTTCCTGTACGCAGAAAAAAACGGCGCAGACCGGGACAGTAGGCAGTGTGATGATTTCTAGACGATCGATGATGGTTGGGGCCGCCTTGGGTCTGGCCGGGTGTGGGGCTGGTCTGCCGCAATATACTGGCCC
Organism: Pseudomonadota bacterium; assembly: GCA_038529695.1. GTDB lineage: Bacteria > Pseudomonadota > Alphaproteobacteria > Rhodobacterales > Rhodobacteraceae > Yoonia. Next base: position 15,854 of record JBCBDL010000050.1, read on the forward strand.
GCAGGTGACGCGGATACAGGTGTTCAAAGGACACCGCACGATGCAATTGCTGCATCAGAACTATCTTTTGAAGCAATATCGGTTTGATTTGGGTTTTGCGCCTGTAGGTCACAAGGTTCACGAAGGCGATGGACGCACGCCTGAGGGAGCGTATCGGATTGATCGTCGCAATCCCAACAGTCGTTTTCATCTCTCCTTAGGTATCTCGTATCCCAATGCTAACGATGTGGCTTATGCGCGCGCGCGCGGGCTTGATCCGGGCGGTGACATCTTTATTCACGGCACGCCGCAGGCCTGGCTGGGTACGCCAGATTGGACGTGGGGTTGCATCGCGGTCAAAAACGAGGAAATGGACGAGATCTACGCGATGGTCGAAAACGAAACGAAGATTGTTATCTACGCCTAAGATATTGTGCTAGGGATCGGCTGCGTTACGGCCGGATCGCTGCCCATGTTCAACGTCCACCACAATTTGCCGGCATCTTCTTGAAACCAGGCAAATCCCATGAAACGAGCATCGGGATCCAGGATAACCGTGCGCGTGTCTTCTTGCGCCATCCATGCAGCAAGTGTTTGCAGCTCGGTCTCGTAAGATTCTGAGATGTTTTCACCAAGTAACCGACCCGGAAATCCAACGCGACGTGCGCGGTCTAGCGGGCTTGACCCGTCAGATCCAAAGAGCCAAGGCCGGTTCTGAACGGACATATCACGGGCATGGGTGGCTGCGGCCGCATTCAATCGTGCGTCCAATTGCACAGGCGGTACGCTTGCGCGGGTACGCACGGCATTCACGCTGTCAAGCATGCGAAACTGAACCGCAGCCTCGTCTTGTGGGCGGATGCGGTACACCGATGGCAGCGGCAGACCGTCGGGGCCAAGAGGGCGACTTGGCGCGCCGCCGCAGGCGGCCACTCCCAAAAGCGACACCCCAATCAAAAATTTACGCCGATACATGCCTATATTCGTCCATTTCTTGCGTTTGTGTTCCTTAGCGGCATTGAACTGACACTTCAAACACACAACTCTGCTCAGGTGGTGTGGATGACATTTGTTTGAATTGCGGTGGCTTACCAGACACATTAGTTTGCAGCCTTGAAAGATTTTCTGATGCGAAATCGGAGCAGACCATGAAAAATGCATTTTCCCGTCGCGGTTTTCTGGCCGGAACGGCGGCAATGATTGGGACCAGTGCTGCGGCACAGACGGCAGGCACGACCGAGATGGAAAGCGACATTTCGCAAGGTGTTCAGCGGAACATTTCGAGCTTTCGTTCGCTCGACTGGCGCCCTTATTTCAGTAATCTTGATAAGGGCGCTATTCTTGTCGATATTCAGTCGCGTGCTTTGCACTATTGGTCCGAGGATGAGTCGATTTACAAGCTCTATCCAACCAGTGTGCCGCTGACCGAAGATCTGACGCGCACGGGGCGCACAGCAATCACGCGCAAGGTCGAAGGGCCAAGTTGGGCGCCGACACCGGCGATGAAGCTGCGCAACCCTGAATGGCCAGATTTCATCGGTCCTGGCCCGGACAACCCGCTCGGCACGCACGCACTGCATCTGACCTGGCAGTATTATCGCATTCACGGTACGCATGATACGCGTAAAATCGGGCGCCGGTCGTCGAACGGTTGCATTGGTCTTTATAACGAACAGATCGCAGAGCTTTACAACTTTTCTCAGGTTGGCACGCAGGTTTTGTTAATCTGACTGCAATCAAATACGGAACGAAAGAAGGGCACAAATCTGTGCCCTTTTTTAGTCTGTGCCGCGTTTAAAAATGCGATCCGAGATGAATGAACGAAACCGCGACCGTTCTTGGATCGGCTCAGGTACGATATCCGGTATCTGCTTTGTTGCCTTGGGTTTGCTCGGATCAGTGCGCTTTGCTGCGACACGCGCCGGCTTTCTCGTTTGAAACGCTGTGGTTTCCGCGTTGAATTCTTCAACCCATTTGGGGGCCGACACCCGCGGCTGGCTGATCACGGGCTCGCCCGACTTTTGCTTGCCTTCGCGCGGTTCCGAATTGCGCACATATTCATTTGTCTCAGTCACAAGCCGCGTCAGTGTCTTTTCCAACTTGTCGTCGGTTTTTGGCTTGATTGGGGTCGGCGCAGGCTGCGTCTTTTGCGCAGCAATCATGGCCGACCATTGGCGGGCAGTCTGCAACCGATCTTTGGGCAAAATGCGCATGGCTTGATCAATCGCCGCCAAGAATTCCGGTTCGTATTCATCAAAACGCCCAGCCAAAGGAACGCATGGGTCAGGATTATTCCCGGCAAATTCTGCCATGCGTGTTTGGCTGTTTGGTGGCGCCGAACCGGTGATCAGATGATAGAATGTGGCACCCAATGCATAAAGATCGCTAGAGGGTGATTGCTTGCCGCCAGCAAAATAGAACTCCTGGGGTGAATAGCCGTCTTTGACGACCAGTACAGCCGAAAGTGCGCGCGTCTCACGGCTGGCTTCTTCGCGTGCAGCGCCGAAATCGATCAATACGGGGCTGCCCCATTTGTCCAACAGGATGTTGTCAGGTGCAATGTCGCGGTGCAGCAAATCATTCTGGTGCACCAGATCAACAGCATCCAGAACTTTGATCAATGTGGCCTTAACCTGGGCGGGTGTCAGTGACTGGCTTTTGTCCTTGATGATGTCCAGCAGATCGCGCCCATCGATGCGATCCAGCACCAGATAGGCGGTTTCATTGTCTTCGAAAATCCGGTGCACGCCGACAATATTGGGGTGGCGCATCTTGGCGATGCTGCGCGCCTCGCGCATGAACATCTCAACAATCGCGCGATATTTTTCGTGGTTGGAATGAGATCTAACCAGGACATTGTTGCCTTCACGACGGCAAAACACTTCTGGATAGCATTCTTTGATGACGACACTCCGCTCAAGATAATTGTCTTGCGCCAAGTAGGTGATCCCAAAGCCGCCATTGCTGAGCGGCCGCTTGATGGTGAATTGATCACCAAGCAGCGTTGTGCCGTTCGGAAGCGCTTCGTTTTGCTCCGAGGGAAGGTCATCGATCTTCTTTGTTGCGGCGGCCATTTTTCACCAAACTACGCGCGAAATGGCGCGTTCCATACACAAAAACTAGCCTTTGGAAGGTGCTCTGGAATTATGGTTGCATTGCGGCCTAGTTTGGAAAAGTTGTGGGTTTTTAGATTAATACAACACAACGAGCCAATTTAGCTCAATATTTACAAATGATTATCGTTGTGCACATCACCGATTTCCACAATTGTAGGCAGCATGCGCAGTGCGCGCTTGGCGTGTACGTGGTCTCATTCTGCGGCGCAGAATCAGTGTCTTGACGCAGCCTTCAACAAAACTGTTGGCTATGAGGTTAGTTCCTCGAGAGGCGATTCAGGATAATCGGATCATCTGCAAAAAATATATTGCTGCCGAGTCGAATGGTTAACCGGTCGCCCTCACAACGATAGCGCGCCGCTATCGGCTCCTCATCAGTGACGGGTTCATCTGTTCTGATGTCTTCGCTCCCGCCTCCTTCGCCGGCGACTTGTCCCGTGATTGTCGCCTCAAAAATGTTGCGCTCTGTGCAAAGTGTCATCTGCCGTCCATTTGTGCCCCAGCGCCCGCGATCTTCGTTCACGCGGATATCCATTGTGATCTCGAAATCATTTGCACCGTCATTCCCACGACCTGACATGGTCATCGGGCGATTGCTGGCAAAAGTTCCGTCGGCTGAGAATGTATAGGTCTCTGACTGGACATCGACCTGATCCACCGATCCACCGCCGAGCATGGCAAAACCGCGCATCATGTTGATGAACGGCGAATTTTGGAAATCCTCAGCAGCATTCTGGACCTCCCATTGACCGACCACGCATTGATCGGCGCCGTGCAAGACCTCACCACAGGCCAGCGAACAGGTCTCTTCGCGAAAGCGGATGTTGTATTGATAATCGTCGTCCGTGTCTGAAAAGCCGACGACAATGAATGTGATTTCATCCTGACAGCGGACCTCAACATCAAAACCGTCCGCCATATTGCGCCAGCCACGCATGGGATTGCCCGCATCGTCAAGTCGTGTCCAATAGGCGTTCGTGTCGGCTGGACCACTGATGGCCCAAACACCTGATCCCAACCGCACCTTATGCCGCATTATCTGCGCCCGCCCACGCGGCACCACGACATCAGCACTTTCTGCATCCAGTGGTATCTCGGCTACATCAATGGCAGCTTCACGAGTTGGGCTTAACGGTCGCCTGTCGCGGGTGATGATGTTACGTTCGACATATGTAATTGAAAACTCGAGCCATTGCGCCGGTGTTAGCGCATCAATCACACCTTCGACGGTTTCTGAAATACCAGGTAGACCTTGCATAAAGGGGATGATGGTATCTACGCCGCGACTTTGTGCCAAAAAGGCAAACAGAACCCACCCCTCGTTTTCGAGTTCATTGAACGGGATGCGCGATACGTTGTTTTCAAAGGTGTTGACAAAACGCAGCGGCACGCCGGAATAAACCTGATGTTCAAACCACGTGGCCGAACCTTCAATGGCCCATGACGCTTCCGAAAGGTAAAGGTTGGTCGCCATTGCCGCCTGGATGCAGTGAAAGAATTCGTGGGCCACGGTCGGCCCGATTTCGGTGGCCCAGTCCGCAGGTGCCCAAGATGTTTCGAGCAGAACGACGTGACAGACATCACCACGCGACAGTGTTTCACCATAGTCTTCAGCACTGATCACACCGGGGCCAGCAACAATGAATTCGACCGCCCGACCAGGATTGACTGAACCTGTCGCCAATGTCGATGTAGTCCGGTCTGTTTCCTGCAGGGCGGCGACAACCGCGTCAAGATAGCCGGGTGGCAATGAGACGTCGGTCGATGCCGTGACACGTGCGGGCACGCCAGTTGTCGGTAGCGTCCCCGACCAGTGGGTATTACAGTCACCGAGCGCCAGCGCCAGTTGGTCAGGATAGCCGCTGCGCGCAAAGCCCGCGAGCGAGACAGAGCATTGTTCGGTTTGCGCCTGTGCGGGCGCCGTAAGGCTGAGCAGTGTCGTGATCACGAGGGAAAAGAACGAAAAGAGCTTGCGCATTGTCACCTCTGAAACCGTGCAGCTTGGTAAGGCACGATGCGGCGTCATCTTTGAACGAGAATGCCTGTGGTTCAATATATTGCAGCTACTTTACCATGTTGCAGCTACTTTACCGCCAGTACGCCTTTAATCAACGTAGCCGGGCACTGTTGCAAAACGACCAAGACAAGGCGCGAGCGTTCAGCCCAGCCATCCCTTGAGGTTTCTTTCAATCACGCCGGACAGTGCATCAATATGTGCTGGGTCGTCGTTTAGGCAGGGGATATAGGTAAAACGTTCGCCGCCCGCTTCTTCAAAACTCTCTTTGATCTCTTCGTTGATCTCTTCAAGTGTTTCGATGCAATCCGCGGAGAAAGCGGGGGCGCAGACGGCAATGTTCTTCACACCCTCTTCTTCGGCCAAGCGCGCGACCTCTTCCACAGTGTAGGGTTTCAGCCATTCCTCTGGGCCGAAGCGGGACTGGAACGTTGTCACGATCTGTGTGTCGTCCCAGCCAAGACGCTCTTTCAGCAGCCGCGTCGTTTTCTGGCATTGGCAATGGTAGGGGTCACCTTCGCGCAGGTACCTTTCGGGCACGCCATGGTAAGAACAGATCAGTTTTTCCGGCTTTGTTTCGGCCTCGGCATAGGCTTTTTCGATGGATTGCGCCAAAGCCTCGATATAGGCCGGATCATCAAAATAAGGTTCCACCACGCGCGCAACGGGTTGCCACTTTTCATCCATCAGCGCGCGAAAGAACTGGTCATTTGCTGTGGCTGACGTGGCGCCCGCATAGTGTGGATAAAGCGGGAAGAACAGAATTTTGGTGCATCCGGCCTCAACCATCTCACGCACCTTGGATTTGGTGGAAGGGTTGCCGTAGCGCATGCAGAAATCGACCCGCACATCGTCACCGTAGCGGTCGACCATCTGCTTTTTGATCGCGGCGGTCTGCGCCTTGGTGATCGTCATCAGGGGGCTTTCATCGGCCTCTTCGTTCCAGATGGATTTATATGCGGCACCGGACGAAAACGGGCGCTTTGAAAGGATGACAAGCTGCAGGAGCGGCTGCCAGATCCAGGCTGAATAGTCGATGACCCGCTTGTCAGACAGAAATTCGTTCAGATAGCGCCGCATAGACCAATAATCGGTCCCATCAGGCGTGCCAAGATTGGCAAGCAGAATGCCGACGCGGGCGGGTTTGACAGGCGGGTGGTCCGCTTGCGCATGCATGGGGCATGTGGCTGGGCGTTCTTCGGCCTGGCTTTGTGCATCGAACATTTTCATTGCCCCTTAAATAGCGCTCTTTGAACGGTACTTAAATGGAATACGCAAAGGATCAATCTTTAGACCGAATTAAAGACGTCTCGGTCGTGCCCAGCGCGTCAGCCAGTCGGGCCTGTGCGCTGCCCGGTCGCAGCGGCTGTTGCTGCGTGTCCGATGGTGCCCAGCCGGTGAGCGTGATGATCTCAAACGTTGCATCGACGCGGTTGTCTGTATTGCGGAAATGTTCGGCGTAGATTTGTGATGCCTTAATCAGAATTTCGCGCCGCGTCGCGTGTTTGACCCGATCGGTCAGCGCGTTGTTCTCGCCCATCTTGCGTAGATCATGCATTACGTGAAACGCATTGGCGTAGCTGGCTATCAGAGGTGTGCTGTCGGCCACGGGCAATGCAAAACCAGCACGCTGCAGCAGGGCACCAAGATCGCGGATTTCGCCCATCGGCGCGATCCGGGGTGACAGACCGCCGGTGACGGCAACTTCCGCCTCGGCCAGAGATTTTCGGAGCTCGTGTAAGGTCTGGCCGCCAAGGAAGGTGCAAAGAAGCAGCCCATCAGGTGT
>JBCBDL010000051.1:0-22348 GCA_038529695.1 Pseudomonadota bacterium
GATCAAGCAGTGGTCGCCAGAGATGCTTGACGCCTTTGAAGGTGCCTGGAACGAGGTTGCTGCTGAACTTGCTGCAGAAGATGAATTCTTTGCCGAGGTCTGGACCGATCTGCAGGAATTCCGCGCTGGTTACAAAGTGTGGAACAACAACATCTACCTGCCGCGTCCGCGCGACTGATCCCAAAACTGTGTCGGCGCATCACTTGCGCCGACAACACTCCGGTCCGCGGCAGGTAAAATCTGCTCCGAGGCCAGCCCGTTATTCGGAAGGGGAGAGCCGGATTTTGGGTTCTGCACTTGGTCTAGGAGGGCCGTTTCATGCAGTCAGTCGAAGAAATTGCCGCGGTCAATGACCCTGGCGAGGTCGGGAAAGCCGAACACAATGCTGGTGATCGCCTGACCGTTCTAATCTCCAACCTTTTCGCTTGGATTTTTCCCTTTCTCATGATCGCGATTTGTTCGCAGGTGGTGCTGCGCGGCGCGGGGATGAACCAGGCATGGCTCGACGATTTCCAGTGGTGGCTTTACGGCTCGGCTGTGCTTGTGGGCATTGGATACGCCGTGACCACAAACAGCCATGTGCGGGTCGACATCCGGTATGATAACTTTCCCGAAGCGAAAAAACTACGCACTGACGTATTTGCGCTCGCGTGGCTTTTTCTGCCGTTCATTATCCTGTGCTGGGACGTTACAATACATTACGCAATCGCGTCGGTCGTCGCAGATGAAGGGTCTGACAGCCCGAATGGCCTGCACAATCTCTGGATCCTGAAAATCATGATGAATGTCAGCTTCATCATCATCGGGTTCGCGGCTTGGTCTGCCTATGTGCGCTACCTGGCGAAGCTGATGAAGCCAACGCTGTCGCGACAGCTGATCTATGCCTTTCCGACCACAATGTTCCTAATCAATCTGGTCGTTTATTATGTGATCTGGTGGTTCATCTATGTCACGAGCCCTGCAGACACCACCATGCGCGAGGTTGGCCGCGCCGCCATATTCGATGAGTTCGAATTGGGGGTATATGACATCAAATATACGATGGTCATTACGCTGGTCGTAACGCTTCTGGTGATCGGCCTTGCCCGGATCCTGGATCGCGGCGCCCGTAACAACAGCGCGGTTTAAGGGGTTACTGACATGTTTGAATTTATCGGTCAGTTCCTGACACTGAACGAAGTCGCCGTGATGGCGATGTTCGCGATGTTTATCTACATGCTGTTTCGGGGTATTCCCGTCGCGATGGCACTTGTCGGGGTCAGCCTGATTTTTGTGCTGATTGCCGAGTTCTTCCTGGATCCATACCGCAGTTTCTTCCGCGATATTATTGAGTTCGACCGGACTGGCATCAATTACCAGCGCCTGCAGGCACTGTCCGGGCGGCTATTTGGCAATATCGTCAAGAACCCGGTTCTGGTCGCGTTGCCGATGTTCATCTTCATGGGGCTGATGCTGGATCAATCCGGTGTCGCCCAGCGGATGATGCATGCGATGCAAAAGCTGTTTGGATCGCTGCGCGGAGGGCTTTCGCTTACCGTATTGCTGATCGGCATTATCCTCGCCGCTTCGACCGGCGTGATTGGTGCTTCGGTGACTTTGCTGGGTGTGATGGCGTTGCCTGCGATGATGAAACAGAACTATTCCAAACCCATCGCGACAGGTACGATCGCCTCGGCCGGGACCTTGGGTATCCTGATCCCACCATCGATCATGCTGGTCATCATGTCCGACCAATTGGCGATTAGCCTGGGTGATCTGTTCATGGGTGCGTTGTTTCCGGGGCTGATCCTTGGCGGGCTTTATATCCTGTTTATCGTGATCTACGGATTGATTAGTCCGGACGCGATGCCCGCACCTGAAAAAGCCGGTGACGTCGGCTGGCCGGAGGTCAAGGAAGTGCTTTTGGCGGTGGTGCCGCCGATGTTCCTGATCTTGCTGGTGCTGGGGTCAATCTTTGCAGGCTTTGCAACACCGACAGAGGCGTCAGGCCTTGGTGCGTTTGGTGCGACACTGCTGGCGTTTATGAACGGCAAGCTCAGCTTCGGCGTGCTGCGGGATGTCAGCCGGTCGACGTTGAATACGTCAGGTTACATCGTCGGGATCTTTCTGGCGGCAAACTTTTTCGCCTATGTGCTGCGGCGCTATGGCGGGGATGAAATTGTCCAGCACCTTGTGTTGAACGCGTTTGATGGGCAGCCCTATCTGACGGTGGCCTTTATCCTGTTTATCGTTTTCCTGCTTGGCTTCCTGCTCGATTGGATCGAAATCACGATCATCATCATGCCACTGATGTTGCCGATCATTCTGGCGCTTGAATTGGCAGTGCCCGGCTTTGGTCAGGTGCGTGACCCATCCGTGGTCTGGTTTGCGATCCTTGTTGCAGTGACCCTGCAGACATCTTTCTTGACCCCGCCAGTCGGCTTTGCACTCTTCTATCTGAAAGGGGTCTGCCCGCCCGGTGTCACATTGGGTCATATCTACAGGGGGATCATTCCATTTGTGCTGCTGCAGCTGCTGGGCCTCTTTATCGTGTTCGAGTTCCCGGCATTGACGACATGGCTACCTTCGGTGGCCTACGGGAATTGATCGCTCATTGGTGAATTATGAGGGGTCCGATGCCATTGGTGTCGGGCCCCTCTCTTTGTCTGAGTGTCGCTGTCGCGCTGCTAGCCATAGCTGCGCACAAGGCTGGACGCGATCAGGCCCCAACCGTCAGCAACCACGAAGAACGCCAGCTTGAAAGGGAGTGAGACGATCGCAGGCGGCACCATCATCATCCCCATCGACATGAGCACCGCCGCGACGACCAGATCGATGATCAGAAACGGGATGAAGATCAGAAAACCAACCTGAAAGGCGCGTTCCATTTCGCTGAGCAGGAATGAAGGTATCATGATCGAAAGTGGCGCCTGATCTGGGCCGGTCTGCACATCAACATCGGGGCGTAGATCGACCAATGCGGCAAATGTATCGGGTGCGATCCGCGCTGACATGAAGGTACGAAGTGGGTCCATGGTTTGCAGGAATGCCTGCTCCAACGGCAGATTGTCGTTCAAGAGCGGGTCGATCCCATTGTTCCACGCCTCAACAAAAACAGGCTCCATGACAAAGTAGGTCAGAAACAGCGCAAGACTGACAATCAGCATGTTAGGCGGTGATTGCTGCAACCCGATTGCCTGGCGCAGGATTGCAAAGACCGTCACGATAAACGGAAAGCAGGTTACCATGATGGCAATGCCAGGCACGATACTGAGGATCGTGATGAGAACCAACAGCTGAACAGACCGTGTGGCCAGCGATCCGTCGTCCCCAAGGGTGATCGATAATTCCTGCGCATGTGCCGGGCTGGTCCAGAGGGCCAGGCATGCGATCAGGATCAGCCAGGTCGCCCGCATCTAGCGCAAATCACCTTTGTCAGATGCAACTTCCGTCAGTTTCACCGCCAATTGTCCGGGTTCGCCACCTTCCAGCTCTTGTAGTTCGCCGCGGGCGATCAAACGGTCACCGACATAAAGTTCAACGGGGTCCTCGATGCGCTTGTCCAGTGGCAGGATCGCGTTTTCGTTCAGGCTCAACAGATCCTTGACCAGCGGGCGTGCTTTGCCGACGGATACTGAAATTTCGATCGGGATCTTGTGCAGCGGATGGTCGTCACCTGTGGGCCGTGTTTCACTTGTGTTGTTATCCATGGGTGTTGGTCCTGTTGTCGATATGATCAAGGGCGCTGAGTGTATCGCTGATGGCCGCAAGAAGGGCGTCCATATCCAATTGTGCTTCCGTTCCGGCATGTTTAACCCAAGCCGCATGCTCACTAAGCTTCGGGTCGGTCTGCACATCCACGTTGGCGGAGGTCCGTTGCACGGCTTGCGTCACTGCCGCTTTCTGGCTGGGATGGACGTGAAGCACCACAGCGTCGGCGATGCTGTTTTCTGTCGCATCAATCAGAAGGCTGGCGATCTGATCCGCGAAACCAGTGGCCACGCAATGCGGCAGTACTTTTTGCGCGATTTGTCGCAACAGCGGTGCGAGCTCATCCAGTACCTGTTTGCGCGCTTCGGCATAGGTGAAATCGAGCGTGTTAATGCCTTGCACGCATTCTTCGCTAAGAGCTGCGGCTTCATCTCGCGCCGCGCTCTGCCCAGCGGCATAGCCGGCGTCATAGCCATCTTGATACGTCGCGTTCTGCGCCTGATCTTCGGTCGCTGGATTGTCAAAAGACTCTAGGGACAAAAGCTGCGCCATCACGCTTGTTCTTTCGCGTTTGGTTCGTCAATCCAATCCTGCAGTATCTGGATCGTTTCGGTCTCTCGCTCCGTGATCATCTGGCGCAAGCGCTGCACCGGATCGTCGCTTTGATCCATGATCGACAAATCGCCGTCATCCATACTTGGCAATTCGGCCATGCCGAACATCGGCAGGTCATCCATGCCTCCGTCACCCTCTTCCTCGGCGCCGGTCGGTGGTGGTAACAAACGCGACGGCGCCAGAATTGGACGGACAACAAAGAGCCCAAGGATCAGTGCGACCACTGCCAGAACCCCGATTTGGATGAGTTGCATAATGTCCAGAGGCAGGCCTGCCGTGGGTGCTGCAACCTCTGTCCCAAGCGGGACAATGGGTTCAAAGGGCATCGATTTGAGGGTGATAACGTCGCCGCGCGCTTCATCAAAGCCTATGGCAGAGGCCACAAGTTCTTGCAGTGCCGCAAGCTCCTCTTCGGATCGAGGTGTCGTGACGGTTGTCCCGTCATCAGCGATTGTTGTCGCGTCATTGACCAAGACAGCAACGGTCAAGCGCCGTACCGCGCCCGGCGCGCGAACGACCTGCCGCTCAGTCTCGGAAATCTCGTAGTTGGTAAGGGTCCGGCTTTCGGTGGTTTCATTGGCGGAGGCACCGGCGTTGCCGCCGGCATCGCCCTCTGGCAGATTGGATGCAACGGTGACGTCCCCGCTGCGGCTGTCGGTCGAAGAGCCAGCACTTTCCGTGACATCTGTACTGATCGCAATCCGGCTGTCCGGGTCAACGCGCCTTTCCGTAATCGCTTCGCTTTCCATAACCGTATCGAGCGACAATTCTACAACGGCATTTCCGGCACCGACACGTGCAGCAAGCAACCGTTCTGCCCGCAGGCGCAGCGCCTCTGCGCGTTCATCAACATTCGTGGCGATCGCACCGCCATCCATGTCTGACATCAGACCACCGCTATCATCAATCACTGCAACCGCCTCTGGCGCCAGGCCCGGCACCGCAGCACCAACAAGATATTGCAATGCCTTTATGTGCGGCGTGGAAAGCGAACCGCCCGCCGTGGTGACTGTGACAGCTGCTGTGGGGGTCTGATCACGTTGGAACGGGCGCGTTGCAGGTGTTGAAATGTGAACTCGTGCCGCGCGGATATGGGGGCTGGCCAGGATTGTCCGCGCCAATTCGCCTTCTTTTGCGCGCCAATAGGCAGCATCGAACATCTGTGATGTCGTGCTGAAGCCCGATAGCGAATCGAGGATTTCATAGCCCTGGCTACCCGTGGCAGGCAGCCCCTCACTCGCCAAGGCCATGCGCAAAGTGTCGCGCTGCCCGGTTGGCACATAAATTGCTCCGCCGCGGACGTCATACGGAATGCCGCGCTGGTCCAATGCAGTGATCACATCCCCCGCTGCCCGGGCTTCTAGCCCGCCAAACAGTAGGGACATGTCTTTTGTGCCAGCGCCGCGTGCCAGTAGTAGAACCGCAGAGAAGACGACGATTGTTGCTAGAATAACGAAGACACGACGCGGCGCATTAAGCGCTGCCCAAACGGTGCTGAGGCTTTGCAAACCAGTTCTCCATCATATTGGCGTTCTGCCGATGTTCCCTGTTTGCCCCATGAGCCTTAACAATCGGTTAGGGCTTGTTGGTTTATGACATCAGTTGTCGAATTTCGAAGAGGCGATGTTATGTCAACAACTGCTGATCCGGCTGAGGAAGCCCCAAAGAAGGGGTCAAAATTACCTCTGATCATAGGGCTTGTACTTGCTGTATTGGGTGCTGGCGGCGGCTTTTTCGCAGTGCAGTCAGGTCTGTTGGGTGGCGCTGACGACATGGCCGAAAAGCCGCAAGCTGCGGTCACCGAAGATGTCAAAGCACTGCCGCCGGTCGCGTTTGTGCCTCTTGAACCCCTGATTATATCGCTGCCGGGTGGTGGCGGGCGCAATCATCTGCGATTTGCGGCACAGCTGGAGGTGCCACCGGCCCATGTGAACGATATTGAATCGATTAAGCCACGTATTGTTGACGTGCTGAATGGGTATCTGCGCGCGGTTGATCTGGCCGAGCTAGAGGATCCAGCAGCGCTGATCCGGTTGCGTGGACAGATGCTGCGCCGGGTGCGCGTTGTTGCTGGCGAAGATCGAATCAATGATCTGCTGATCATGGAATTTGTCTTAACGTAAGGGAACATCATAGTGCTGATGATTGCAGATACGCTATTGATTGCAGGCGCGCTGGGCGCAGGGTTTTATTGCTACGTTCTGTCCCGCCGCTTGCGCAGGTTCACCGACTTGGAAAAGGGGGTTGGTGGTGCAGTTGCCGTTCTGTCGGCGCAGGTTGACGACCTGACCAAGACGCTGACAGAAGCACAAAGCACAGCAAAATCATCTGTCGACCGCCTTGATGATGTAAGCGCACGCGCGGAAGCTGCGGCGCGCCATCTGGAGTTGCTGGTAGCATCGTTGCACGATTTGCCGGATCCGGCAGCCAATAAGCCAGTTGAAAACCCATTCTTTGTCCGCCGTACAGCGGAGGCGGGGACTCCACAATGACAAAGACCGTCAGACCCGCGCGCGGCCGCGGCACACTCCATATTTTGGCAAGTCTGTTGATTGCATCTGCGGTAGTGCGCGTCGCCGCCCAGGCAGAGCCTGCGCTGGCCCAAGATGCGGTAAGCGCTGGCGCGCCGGTTGACATGCCATCACCTGTAACCGAAAGCGACCAACTCCTTGCGGCGCTGCAGGCGAGAGAGGCGCGTTTGATTACACGCGAAGGGCAATTGCGAGATCGGATGCAGGCTCTCGCAGTCGCAGAGGCTGAAATAACGGAAAAGCTGCAGGCTTTGCGCAATGCTGAAGCGGCGCTAAGCGCAACTATCGCGCAGGCCGACACGGCGTCGGAAACCGATATCGGTCAACTGACCACTGTTTATGAAAACATGAAGCCCAAGGATGCGGCCGCCCTGTTTGAAGAAATGCCGCCGCAATTCGCGGCAGGCTTTCTAGGCATGATGCGCCCCGATGCAGCGGCCCAAATCATGACTGAACTGGAGCCCGAAACCGCCTATTCCTTTAGCGTTGTTCTGGCCGGCCGCAATGCGAATACCCCAACCGAGTAACTGCAGAGGGATCATTAATCTTTTTGCCGTATTGCCGATCCACGGTTTGCGCAGAAAAGGAACATGACTCGATGGTTGGATTGATTGGCATCGTCATTGTCTTTTCGACGGTTTTTGGCGGCTATCTTCTGGCTGGCGGCAAGATGGGTATCATCATCAAAGCTTTGCCGTTTGAGATGTTGATGATCTGTGGCGCGGCCATTGGTGCTTTTGCGATTAGTAACGACAATTCAGCGATCAAGCACACCGTCAAAGATCTGGGCAAGGTGTTCAAGGGACCAAAATGGAAAGCCCAGGACTACAGGGATTTGCTTTGCCTCTTATTTGAATTGATCCGCGTGGCGCGTTCAAACCCGGTGGCTCTCGAGGCGCATATCGAAGCGCCAGATGATTCCGCGATCTTTGGGAAATACCCGCGGATCCTTGGAGATGGTGAGGCCGTGGCCTTGATCTGCGATACGCTGCGGTCGGCGTCGATGAATTACGATGACCCACATCAGGTCGAAGAGATCCTTGAAAAGCGGATCGAGGCGACGTTGCATCACAAAATGCACTCGACACATGCGCTGCAAACCGTCGCCGATGGCCTGCCCGCCTTGGGTATTGTGGCCGCTGTGCTGGGGGTGATCAAGACGATGGCGTCGATCGACCAACCGCCGGAAGTATTGGGAAAACTGATTGGTGGTGCCTTGGTGGGCACGTTTCTTGGGGTATTCTTGGCATACGGATTTGTGGGCCCTTTTTCGGCGAAAGTGAAAGCGGTTGTCGAAGAAGACGCGCATTTTCATCAACTGATCCGTGAGGTACTAATTGCAAATCTGCATGCGCATGCGCCGAATATTTGTATCGAGGTCGGGCGCCAGAATATGCCGAGCCACTACCGCCCCAGCTTCTCTGAGATGGAAGAGGCTTTAAAGGCAGCCAAGCAGGACGCTGCATAATGCGCCTTTTGCTAACTGTTTTGCTAGTGATGTTGGCGTGCAAGGCTGTGGCGCAGACGGCAAACGTTCAAACCGGCGAACATTCTGATTTTACACGAGTTGTTGTCACGATCCCGGAAGCTGCCAACTGGCAGTTGGGCCGCAATGAGGATGGATATCTCCTGCGGGTCCCTGATATCGCGGGCTATGACCTTCGGCGGTTCTTCGACCTCATCCCCCGCGAACGTATTTTGGATGCAAATATTGGCGCGCAGTCAAACACGTTGCAGCTGTCAGTTACCTGCCAGTGCTATGTCGACGCCTTCGTCGACCGTCCCGGAATACTTGTCATTGATGTTCGGTCCGGTTCTGCACCTGCCAATGCAAGGTTCGAGCAGCCACTTGATCCGGTGGAAGTTTTCCTGGCGGAAGAAATTGAACAACGGCCGACGCTACCACGTTTTTCAGTGCCTGAACGTCAACTTCTGCCGCTCATTATACCGCGCAACTCTGCACCAGAAAGCGAACCCCCAACCGTCATCAGCAATTCGGCCCCCCGTGTGGCGCTATCGGTAACCGCGCCGGATCGTCCGAATGAAGAAGCCCAGAACGAGGTTGAGGCACGCAATGCAGATTTGCGGGCGCTTGAGCAGTCGATAACGGAAAGTCTGGCGCGTGGGCTGTCTGAGGGGGTGCTGCTCCCTGACATCGGTCAAACCAATGATGTTCAGGCCAACGTGGCGCCGCAAAACGTGCCGTCGCCAGGCGTTGAGACACGAACGGGCATTGACTTGGCGGCGGTCCCCTCGGCGCAAAAGGCGCTCCGAACACAAGAGGGGCAGGTCTGCCCCGCAGATACATTTTTTGATGTCGCGAATTGGGGAGATGATCGTCCTTTTTCGGAGCAAATCGGACAATTGAGGTCCTCATTTGTTGGTGAATTTGATCGTCTTGATGAGGCGTCGATACTGGCTACGGCGCGCCTATTTGTCCGTTTCGGTTTTGGAAGAGAGGCCGCGCAGACCTTGCAAATGGACGGCGTATTGTCGCAAGAGCGGCAATATCTGCTGGGGATCGCACAGATCATGGACGAAGATCCTGTAAGCGCTGGACTGTTCGACAAATTGGTCAGCTGTCAGTCCAATGTGGCGCTTTGGGCATTGCTTGCCGCCGATGGCGGTGCGCTTGATGGCACAGTGGATCCGGCCATCGTGTTGCGCGCGTTCAAAGCATTGCCCTCACCACTGCAGTCGCATTTGGGGCCGCGCTTATCTGAACGATTTCTTGCCATTGGTGATGAAGAGAGCGCACGACAATCCCTGGCCAAGGCGATATCTGAGCCCCTACCGAGTATGGATGCAAAGTTGGCGGAGGCGGAGCTCTTGCAGGATCTCGGTGAAACGAATGCGGCCAACGAGACTTTGACGCAATTGGTGCGAGAGGACAACCGAACAACGCCGCAGACAATGACTGCGTTTCTGAAAGCGGCGATAAATGAAGGCATTCCGGTTGGCCCGCAGGATTTCTTGCTTGCTGACGCGCTCAGGTTTGAACATGAAGCGACGGCGCAGGCCGAGGAATTGGCGTTCGCGCAGATTCACGCCTATCTGCACCAAGGAGAATTTGATCTGGCCCGGCAGTTGATTGATGAACTTGCACCAACAATTGATCCGTCTGCCTTGGCAGAGGCAAACAACGCACTCGCCGCCGCAATGTTGAGCGGAGCGGATGATATCCGTTTTCTGGATTTTGCATTCGATGATCGATCTTTGATGTTGAACGCGTCAATCCACATCACAATGGCTGAGCGATTGCTGGATCTGGGCTTTCCGGTCCGAGCCGTCGAGTTGTTGACTTTGCTTGAGCCGCGTGATCAAGCAGACATCGTCCAGTACCTTCGCGCCGAGGCCGCATTGATGCTGGGTGATGCCGAAGGCGCAACACAGGCCTTAACAGGGTTGGGCACGCCCCAGGCCATGGCGTTGGCAGATGCAGCAGAAGCCGTGGCATTAGGCAATACATTTGATCGGAGGGGATTGCCTGCCGCCACGGCTACGACCACGTCATGGCGCCGTGGTGATTGGGCGGCATTGTCGTCATCGTCGGATCCGCTTTTGCGTGATGTATCAGAGACTATTTTGGATGATGTGCCGGCGTTTTCGCAAGATGCCCCCCTTGCCGCTGGACTCAACTTGTTGGAGAGGTCCGCACAATCCCGCGACGTTGTTGATCGCCTATTGCAGCGGTTTGAAACCCCGGCAGATTCCTAGACGCCTGACATAACAGCTTACCAATTATCAACGATTTACCATTAATTCGGCCAGTATCGGCAGCAGAAGGTGCGGATTAATATGTGTGGTCTGATGAAGAATTTGCGGTGTCTTTTTGGACATTTCCGCCCGGCTGCCCGTGATGTGCTGCCGAACTTTTTGCCCGTACGTATCGTCGCGAGTTTTTCAGCCGTATCGGCGAATGCTAGCCGGATCGCAACGTGCATTGGCATCCATTTGGTTTGCCCCGTCGATATGCCAACACGACGTGTATCTTATGCTTTGACTACCGAAACGAGACCCGTTTCATGACCGGCTTGTCGATGCGCGAGCTTTTTCAGCCGACCGTTTTGCTGGCGATTGCGTTGATGGCTGTCATCGTCATGATGATATTACCCATGCCGGCGTGGGTGTTGGACATCGGATTGGCGGCGTCTTTTGCGCTGGCAATTCTGATCTTTACAGTGACGCTTTTCATTGAAAGGCCGCTGGATTTCTCGGCATTCCCGACCGTACTTCTTGCATCCCTGATGCTGCGCCTTTCACTTAATGTTTCTTCAACAAAGCTCATCATTGGTGAGGGACATACCGGAACCGACGCCGCTGGGGATGTTATCGAAGGCTTCGCGATGTTTGTCATGGGCGGCAACGTTTTATTGGGCCTTGTCATCTTTTGCGTGCTTTTGATCGTCAACTTTGTCGTGATCAATAAAGGTGCCACGCGTATGGCCGAAGTGGGCGCGCGGTTTGCGTTGGATGCCATGCCTGGCAAACAACTTGCAATCGACAGTGATGTCTCTGCCGGGGCAATAGATCACCAGGAAGCAAAAGCACGCCGTGAACGTGAACAGGCCGAAACAACGTTTTTCGGATCGCTTGATGGGGCATCAAAATTTGTGAAGGGCGACGCGGTTGCAGGTCTGCTGATCACAGCGCTCAACTTGATTATGGGTCTTATCATTGGCATCACCGTCCATGGAATGCCGATAGGACAAGCGTTTGAAACATACGCTATTTTGACAGTTGGTGATGGTCTTGTGTCGCAGATACCTGCTGTGGTGATTTCAATCGCTTCCGCCTTATTGTTGGCACGTGGCGGGGCGACAGGTGCGACAGATCTTGCTCTTGTTGCACAGCTTGGTCGCCATCCTGCGGCCCTCGCAACCGTTGGCATCCTTATGGGGCTCTTCGCGTTGGTACCGGGTTTGCCGTTTCTGCCCTTCATGGTCGGCGCAATCACATTGGGTGCATGTGCCTTTGGATTGTCTGCGGCGGCGGGACGGGCACGCGAAGCCGCCGAGGCGGCACCAATACCCACGGAAACCAAACCGGCAGAGGCGTCCATGGGCGATGTACTGGACCTTGACGACATCCACGTTGAGTTTGCACCAGATTTGGTTGATATGGTTTTGGACCCTGGCACAGGGCTTGATGCAAGGATCGCCAATATGCGCAGCCATGTGGCCACATCCTTTGGCGTCGTTTTGCCCGAAATCCGTCTGACGGATAACGCGGCGTTGCCACCGGGCTGTTATGTGGTTCATGTGCAGGGGGTCGAACAAGTTCGCGACGTCCTAAAATCCGATCAAATCCTTGCATTGATTAACGACGCCGATGTCGCTGACATTCCGGGGGAACAGGTTGATGAGCCCGTCTATGGGGCCCCGGCCCGCTGGATTGATCCTGCACAACAGGAAGCGGCCGCATTGGCGGGGATGACAACAGTGCAGCCTACCGAGGTTCTGGCCACGCATCTGTTGGAAATTGTCAAACGGAACTTTCCGCGTCTTTTGACGTTCAAGGCTTTGCGACGGCGATTGGATGAGATGGTTAATCTTTCCGATGCGGCGCGGGCAGAGGCGAACCGCAAAATGCTGGATGAACTCATACCTGACAAGGTGCCGATTGATGTCTTGCTGTCAGTTCTTCGCATGTTGCTGGAGGAGCGTGTCTCCATTCGCAACCTACCGCTGATACTCGAAGCAACGGCCGAAGGTCGACAATTGTTTCAATCGGTTGATGGGATCACAGAGCATGTGCGTCAACGTCTGGGGTTTCAGTTGGTTGCCGAAATGCGACGTCCGGATGGGACGATCCCGCTGGTTCAACTGGCACCGGAGTGGGAGGACACCTTTGCCGCATATGAAATTCGTACCGATCGCGGCGGTGGGGATGTCGCGCTTCCACCGGAGAACTTCAACCAACTTGCTGATGGCATTGCTGAAAAGCTGGGTCAGGCCGCGGAGGCTGGCGCCTATGCCGCTGTTGTCACCTCAATGCGACGGCGGCGGTTTCTGCGGACGGTCATGGCTGCAAAAGGGATCATGAACCCGGTTCTATCATTTGAAGAGATCGGGATCGACGCCCGACCAGCGCTTGTCGGTCTGGTTGCTGCCTGATGGTTGATTTGTTGCCACTGCTGCCCTTTTCACAGGCGGCTTTATGGACGGGATTTGTTGTCTTTGTGCGGGTCAGTGCGGTGATGGCGGTGTTGCCCGCTTTTGGCGACCAGCCTGTACCGATGCGGGTCCGCCTTGTCCTCGCGCTCATGTTTACCTTTGTTGTTGCGCCCGCTGTGGCACCAACGATCGGGGCGATGCCGGACAACCTTCTACTCTCTGCCGCCCTCCTTGGTCCCGAGGCGCTTGCCGGGTTGTTTTTTGGGATTTTCCTGCGGTTTTTTATTCTTGCGCTTCAGATTGCGGGATCAATCGCCGCCCAATCGACATCCTTGTCGCAGATTTTCGGTGGGACCACAGGTGTGGACCCCCAACCCGCTATAGGGCATGTTTTGGTCGTGGCGGGAACCGCACTTGCCGCATTGTCTGGGCTGCATGTACAAGCCGCATCCTACATAATCGAAAGCTACACGATCGTGCCTTACGGCGTGGGTTTGCGGCCCGATGCGGTGCTGCAGGTCGGGATTGCAGAAGTCACCCGTACCTTCGGAACTGGTTTCACGCTGGCAGCGCCATTCTTGATCGCATCGCTGATCTACAACGTCATCCTTGGTGTGATCAATCGCGCGATGCCGCAATTGATGGTGTCCTTCGTTGGCGCACCTGCAATTACCGCAGGTGGCTTATTTCTCTTGCTGCTAACGGCGCCGGTTATTCTATCAGCGTGGATGCTGGCATTCAGCGCGTTCATGCAGGCACCTTTTGGGGCATGGCCGTGAGCGCACCTGATGAAGACAGTGACAAGCAATTTGAACCCACGCAAAAGAAACTCGACGATGCGCGTAAGAAGGGAGAAATTGCAAAGTCTACCGATCTGACGACGGCTGCTGCCTATGCTGGATTTTTGATCGTCTGCATAACCATCGGCCCCGGAACACTGATTGATTTAAGCACGGCGATGTCCATCTTGCTGGGGCAATCCGATGATATCGCGGTTGAAATGTTTGCAGGCGCCGGGGCGGCGTTTCACGCAGGCATCTTGCAAGAAGTGGCCTGGGGTACAGCCGCTTGGTTCGCATTTCCGGCTCTGTTTGCGATTGTGGCAGTGATCGCGCAGCGCGCCTTTGTTGTCACACCAAGCAAAATCGCGCCAAAGCTGAACCGCATATCACCGATCGAGGGGGTCAAGAACAAACTGGGGCGGCAGGGGCTGTTTGAGTTCGTCAAAAGCACCGCAAAGCTGGTGATTTACTCTGTCGTTATGGCGGTCTTTCTCGTCTCGCAACTTGACCGGATTGTTGGGAGTATCCGTTTACCGCCTGCTCTGGTCGTGGCGGAACTAGGCCGGATGCTTTTGTCCATGACGATGATCGTAATCTGCGTGGCCTTCGTTATTGGCGGTGTTGATTACCTTTGGCAACGTGCCGAGCATATTCGCAAAAACCGTATGAGCCGGAAAGAGATGATGGATGAGCTCAAACAGGCCGAAGGTGATCCGGTCATGAAGCAACAGCGCCGTCAAAAGGGCCAAGAGATCGCCATGAACAAGATGCTGTCTGACGTGCCGACAGCGGATGTCGTGATCGTGAACCCGACACATTTTGCTGTTGCACTGAAATGGGATCGCACCGCGGCGTCCGCCCCGATCTGTGTCGCGAAAGGTGTTGATGAGATAGCGGCGCGCATTCGCGAATTGGCGCACGAAAGCGCTATTCCTGTTCATTCAGATCCACCAACTGCCCGCGCACTGCACGCAAGCGTCGAGATCGGCCAGGAAATCGCGCCCGAACACTATCAGGCTGTCGCGGCTGCTATTCGTTTCGCCGAGGCAATCAGACAGAAGGCAGCTTCAAGATGAACGATGACTTGGAGCGCTTAGAGGGTCTGACACAAATTGCCGGTCTTGCCTTTCGTGCTGCCCAGGCTGAAATGGCGACGTTGGCGCGACGCGAGGCTGATTTACGCCGAAATCTGGCGCAGTTGACCGAAAGCAAATCCACGCTTGCCCGCTCTGCGCGCCGTTCGGATGAGGCGGCGCTAATTGCCGGCGCAGACATGCGTTGGCACCAATGGGTGGACCAGCGCCGGGCGACAATCAATGCGGAACTTGCCCAGGTCTTTGCCTTGATGGAAAACTGTCGCGAAAAACTGCGCCAAGCATATGGAAAAGATCAGGCCGCTGAAGCGCTGTTCGAACACGCGTTGCTTGGGGCGCGGACCAGGCGACGCAAGCGGAGCGACTACGAATCCTGACGTACGATCTCGATGATCAGAACATCTGTGACAATGTTCCCCGCGACGTCCTGTGCGACGCGCAGAAGCTCATTGCGTAGGGCGCGCATGTTCGTGCCGGTCGTAAAGTTTCCCGAAAAGCCGCCAATATTCGCATGATCGAACATGACTTGCAGGAATCCATCGCGCAGTTTTGGCTCTGCAGCAAATATCGCTGTGCGACCGCCGACGGTGACCTCGACATTCAAAGACATCACCACCAGAGCCGCGACCCGGCCGTCTTCCAAAATTGGAACGACGAACTGATTGTTCAGTTTAGCGTATTCCCGTTCCTCCGGGATCTCGTCCGAGACGTCTTCTTTGGCAACGTCATCTGGATCGCCGCAAGGGTGTCCGTCTGCCAGCAAGTCTTCGCCAGCCACGGGTTCCGGTTTGAAGGCGAAGCCAGCACCAACGCCAGACCCGACTCCGGTCAGTAGTAGAAGAATGGGCAGCAGCAGCTTTTTCAATGCAAATTCTCCTATGTGATCCTAGAACGGCAGGACGGATTCAAGGACCTGCTGTCCATAACGCGGTTGTTGCATGTCGGTGATCTGTCCGCGGCCGCCATAAGAAATCCGGGCCGAGGCGATCTTGTCATATGTGATTTCATTCTGACGCGTGATGTCCTCAGGCCGCACATAGCCTGTGACGACCAACTCACGGAGTTCGTAGTTCACACGCACTTCTTGCTGCCCGACAATTTGCAATACACCATTAGGCAAGACATCCGTCACCGTCACCGCCACGCGCAAGGTGAGCTGTTCGTTGCGCCGCACGGTCCCGTTGCCAGATGCATTGCTTTGGGAATTCAGATCGACCAGTTGGGCCGATGACGCCCCGACCGGCAAACGGGTATCAACGCGTTGGGGCAGGCCAAACAATTGGGGGATCCCTGCCTGTTGAGAGGCGGAGCGCGACCGATCGCTGGAGTTCGAAATCTCGGCACTGTCATCAATTTCGATAACGACAGTCATGATATCACCGCGCAGCATGGCCCGCCTGTCACCCAGAAGCGATCCGCGTTCACCTGTCCAAAGTGATGCACTTGGCGATGGCCCAAGCGACGAAGTCAGGACAGGGTCAGGGAAACTGGGATTGAACATGGCCTCGCGCTCCGCTGCACGCTCTGGTGGAGAGAATGCCGGGGGCCGCCCGACAGGTGTGGTCGTGCAGCCAGCGATCAGGGCGCTGGCCAACAGCAAGGATTTACTGCGCCACATAGCCCGCTCCATCAGCCCCAATACGGGCGGTCACGGTGCTGCGCGAACTAATATTCATGACCCGGATGACATCACCCGGCCCCGCGCGGCCGAGGGCACGCCCTTCTGTTGAAATGATCAGCCCCCCGCGCTGATAAAACAGCGCGATGATCTGATTGCGTTCGACAATTGCAGGAAAACCCACATCCTGCGGTCGGATCGGTCGACCGGCAAAAAGGGCAACCCGCGCCTCCATGCCAATGATGTCGTCGGGATCCGATACGCTGCCGGGTACGTTGCTGCCATTCAGGATCACGTCCTCTGCCATAATGATCGCCTGCGCGGGAATGGTGCGGGTTGCAACGACTGTGTCAGCCATTGCCGGTCCTACGAGAGTGCAAATGAAAGCGAACATGCGGATCATCTGAGCTGCACCATTGCGCTGAGCATCTGATCCGCTGCGGTGATGACTTTTGAGTTTAGCTCGTATCCGCGCTGCGCCTCAATGAGATCGGTAACTTCGCGCACCGGATCAACGGAACTGTCTTCCAGGTATCCTTGCCGAAGCACACCAAGCCCGTCTTCACCCGGCGTGGCAACAGCCGATGGTCCTGATGCTGGCGTTTCCAGAAAGAGGTTTGAACCTATCGCCTCTAGCCCTTTTGGGTTTGTAAAGCCGGCCAGCGTGAACTGGCCCAAAAGCTGCGGTTGGACCTGGTCATTGAAGTAGCCCCAAATCTCACCTTCAGCATTGATAGAGATGGATCTGGTGTCGCGTGGAATCGTGATGTCTGGCACGACGGGGTAGCCGTCAGATGTTACGATCAAACCGTCACCAGTGAGCTTTAGTCCCCCGTCGCGCGTATAGGCCGAAACGCCCGAGGGTAGCGTCACCTCAAGATATCCATCACCTTCGATTGCCACATCTAGATCACCGCCGGTCGCTGCAAGCGACCCCTGGCTCAGCATGACAGATACGGCGCTGGCGCGCACACCTAACCCGAGTTGAACACCAGTCGGCAGAACTGTTCCATCGGATGCATTGATCGTGCCGGGCCGCGCTACCTGTTGATAATGCAGGTCGGCGAATTCCGCCCGTCGCGCGTTGTAACCGGTGGTATTCATGTTGGCGAGGTTGTTTGAAATCACCTCCACCCGCATTTGCTGCGCGGTCATGCCAGCCGCCGCGATTTTGAGTGCACGCATCGTCAGTCTCCTTTATCGCCGGATGGCTTCGATGACGCTGCGAATGCGTTCATCTTCTTTGTCCAGAAAGCTTTGGCCAAGTTCATAGGCGCGCTGCACCTCGATCATACGGCCAATCTGCAGGATCGGATTCACGTTGGAGTCTTCCAAAAATCCCTGCAGCATCCGTCCGTCCAAAGCCGGTTCAAACCCGCCTTGCGCATCAAACATCACACCGCTTTCACGGATCATCTGGTTAGGATCAATTGGATTGACGATACCGATTTGGCCAATTGGCTGGCCACCGGCGCTGATAGTCCCGTCTGGCGCGATGCCGATCCGGCCAAGTCCCTGCGGTACGAAAACCGGCGCGCCGCCGGCGTCCAGCACGGGGTACCCATCCGCCGTCACAAGATCCCCATTTTCATTTGGACCAAACGCGCCAGCGCGGGTCAGCCTTTGACCTTGCGGCGTTTCAATCAGGAAAAAACCCTCACCCTCTATGGCAAGGTCAAATGTGCCGCCAGTTTGCGATAATGTACCCTGCGACATGACTGTGTCGCGCACGCTTGCAGTTGCCATTGAAAGTGACGGTGAAGCAGCGCCCAACCGTTTGACATGTTCGGCGAAAATGACCTCTTCGGCCTTAAAGCCGGTTGTTGACGCGTTGGCGATGTTGTTGGCAAGCGTCTGCATCTCGCGCATCAGGCCAGATTGCCGCGTTAGCGTGGTATATGATGCGTTATCCAAGATTATCCTCCAGCAATAATCGGGATCAATGTGTCTTGAAAAAGTGCCACCAGAGTTTCGGACATGAACGCCATGGTAATCCAAAAGATCCCAATAATCGCGGCCAGTTTGGGCACGAAGGTTAATGTCATTTCCTGGATTGAGGTCAGCGCCTGAAACAATCCCACAAGCAGACCGGCCGCCAAAGCGACGGTTAGGATCGGGATCGAAATGACAAATGCGACCCATAACCCCTGCCGCAGCGTGTCGTAGAACAGCGCTTCGCTCATCATACGGGCATACGCAGGATTTCTTGATAGGCCTCGACCACGCGGTCGCGGACTGTCACAGCCGTTTGCACGGCCAGCTCCGTTTGTGCCAGCGCCTGCACCAATGCATGCGGATCTGCGCCGGCGGTCATTGCCTGTATTGCGGTATTTTCGCTTGTCCGCAGGGTGGTCATAAA
The DNA here is from genome assembly GCA_038529695.1 of Pseudomonadota bacterium. GTDB lineage: Bacteria > Pseudomonadota > Alphaproteobacteria > Rhodobacterales > Rhodobacteraceae > Yoonia. The sequence goes on from JBCBDL010000051.1 coordinate 18,806, forward strand.
GTCCTGAGCGGCCCCGAACAGCGCATTGCCGGTCCCGGCTTCGGGTGCCGTTGCCGTTTTGCTGGCTGCGTAATTCTGGGCGACGAGTGAACTGATATCCATATCTATTGCTCCTTAGTTCCGAAGAAGATCCATCAAGGCAGATGACATCTGCCTGACTTGATCAAACATTTTCAGATTGGCCTCGTAACTGCGCTGGGCCTCGCGCGCGTCCGCAATTTCCAACAACAGGTTGACGTTTGATCCGTCATAATGCCCGGTTTCATCCGCGAGTGGGTTGGCAGGGTCGTAAATGCGGCTCAATTCGGTCTGATCGAGGCGCACAGGCCCCGTCGCGACCTGCCCGGTGCGCATACCGCGTTCGACCATCTCTTCGAATGACACAACTTTGCGTTGGTATCCGGGGGTATCCGTATTGGCGATGTTTTCAGAGACGTGCCGCAAGCGGTTCGCCTGTGCCTTCATGCCGCTGGTTGCGACGGACATTGCTTCGCTGAAATCAGTCATGCTGCACCCCTAGTTTCGGCCTAGGCTGGTGCGCAGGATCGTCATTGTGTGACGATAAATGGTCAGTGCGCGATTGTGCTCACGACTGACAGCGACGGAATTCATCATTTCTTCTTCAATTGAAACGGTGTTGCCATTGGGCGAAGGCTCTGCGGTGGATGCTGTCACCGTCACTGGCAAACCGTGATGATCCGCGGTCGCCATATGACCATTGCGTGTGGTCTTTAGACTGCTGCCCGCGTCATCGCGAAACACATCTGCAAAGGGCGCGATGTGTTTGGCCTGGTAACCAGGTGTATCTGCATTTGCGATGTTTTGCGCGACGATCGCCTGACGCGCCCCGGCATGTCGGGCCATCGCATGAGCGGTCTGGAACAAATCCAGTGATTGATGCATCGGGGCTTCTCCCTCGTCTGGTTTCAACGAAGCATTAAGCCTGATTCCTTAAAAAGAGGTTTGTGGTTAACCGCTGAGAACAAAAGATGACCAAAAATATCTTCGGCCAGATGCAGATGGCCGTATCAAATTTGGATCCCGTGCATGATGCTGGTCGTGTTTTGGGCGTATCTGGCGGAACCGTTCAGGTTGGCGGGGTGACAGCTTCAGCGCGTGTTGGTGACAGGGCGTGGGTCATTTGCGATGATCGGCAACTGTTGGGCGAGGTTGTCAAGCTTGAGACCGCATGCATACATCTTTTGATGGCGGCCGAGACGGATGGCATTTCGATCGGAGATCGTGCCGTGTTTCAGCCACAGCCTGTATTTGCCCCAGATCGTTCGTGGATCGGCAGGGTGGTTGATCCCGATGGGAACCCGATTGATGGCAAACCACTGCTACCCGGAGCCCAGGCGCGTCGTCGCCGCGCACCGCCACCGTCAGCGCATAAGCGGCGGGCGATGGGCAAGCGGCTTGAAACTGGCTTGGCGGTTTTCAATACAATGCTGCCCATTGTCGAAGGGCAGCGGGTCGGCCTTTTTGCGGGTTCCGGCGTCGGTAAATCCACGCTGCTTGCGGATCTTGCACGCGGTGTGACGGCCAATGTCATCGTAATCGCCCTGGTGGGCGAGCGTGGCCGCGAGCTACGGCATTTCATCGACGAAGTGCTGGGTCCAGAGGGTATGGAAAGGGCCATCGTGGTTGCTGCAACTTCCGATCAGTCGCCGCAGATGCGCAGGCAATGCGCTTGGGCGGCGACCGCGATTGCGGAGCACTTTCGCGATGAAGGTCAGCAAGTCTTGTTATTGATTGACTCAGTTACGCGCTTTTGCGAGGCGCATCGCGAGGTCGCGGTTGCTGCCGGCGAAAAAGCCAATCTTAGAGGATTCCCGGCCTCGACAGGGCCCGCGATTGCGGCGCTTTGTGAGCGGGCCGGGCCTGGATATGCGGGGGCCGGCGATATTACGGCGGTCTTTTCGGTTCTGGTTGCCGGATCCGACATGGATGAGCCGATAGCGGATATGTTACGTGGCATACTCGACGGCCATATCGTGCTTGATCGCAACATTGCCGAGCGTGGACATTTCCCGGCGATCAATGTGCTCAAATCGGTTTCGCGGGCTTTGCCGTCGGCAGCTTCAGCACAAGAAAACGCTCTCATCTCGCAGGCGCGCGCGCATCTTGGATGCTATGATCGGGCAGAGCTGATGATCCAATCGGGCCTTTATGCTGCAGGATCGGACAAATCGATTGATGCGGCGATCCAATGTGTCCCCGCGATACAGGACTTGATGACGGTGAAGGATACACGCGGCAGCTTGGCACATTTTGCGAAGTTGCGGCAGGCCGTATCCGCGTCAGGCAATCGTATGATGCCGGATGAGAACCATACCAACATGATATGACAGTGAACGATGATGCGTCCGGGTATATGCGTTCCGAAGCAACTATGTACATCCGCGAAGGGTGTTGTGAAAACAAACAAATTCAGGATTGGGTCGGTCAGGATCGTGTAGATTTATTATTTTGCGACATTGTAAACTCAATGCATGCGATCACGCCCATGATTTGAGCTTTTCGTCGGGCCGAGGCAAGTACGAAAGGCATGATTTTCGGAATTGCCAAAATCCCATTGCGCGATCTATGGACGCTTTGTTTTGGCCTCGCGCCCGTCGCGACGCCGCCTTTCAAGATTGGCAAATCTAGACGCAGTGCACTCATCTTGATTGCGTGACCAGGCAGGCGCAGCCCCAGTGGTGTGGAGTAGTTCGATGCTGATCGTAGATCAGGTGTTTTAATGGCATGTCGATCCTTAGGTGGTCTGCAGCGTTCGCTGATCGCGCAAACTACGGGGCGGTGCTACTCAAAAGGGATCCTGAAAATGATAGGCAGTAGTATCGGGAAGCAAAACACAACCCCTTCTTGTCGATGAAAACCGTATGGAATCTGCACGAGAAGATTTTGATGTCGTTCACCTGCCTCAGCGCAGGCGGTTTTAACGACTTTGCAAAGGGTGCGCGCTCAAGTGAATTTGTGCCTCGAGGTGTTGCCAGCCAAGTGCTTTATGTGTGGGTTGATCATATTTTCTGAGAGCCGAAGCCTCAAAAAAACCCAATCTAGGCGCATGACGTTATTGGAATGACCGGCGAGTGATTGGCAAATTTGCGCAATGTGAACCAATGGCACCGATAACATGTCCGCAGGATCAATTCTGTCACGTCGAGTGGGTCGCTCCATCTTCTTTATTCAGACCTGGCCACTGGTTGCAGCATCATCGCCTTACGTAGATTCCTTCAAACTTGCTGATTGCGCATCCAACACATGGTCGAATTTTCGCGTATATCATCAGCAATGCCTCGTACATCTGCTTCAGGCGGCAACTTGACTTTTGGATTGCTAGGAAAGGATTAACCAACCAGACGCGGTGCGGATTGTAACAGCGTTAAAGCCGCTGAGGCGCCCGATGAAACACTGATACTTGCCGCTTCGGATCGAACCAGAAACAATCTGATCAGTTTTTCCTGTTGCTCGGCGCTCGCGAAGTCCGACAGGTTATCGCTACCAAGGACGGCTTTTGCGCGCTCTTGAAATATCTCACGT
>JBCBDL010000052.1:0-22211 GCA_038529695.1 Pseudomonadota bacterium
CGATCCCACGGGCATGCGCGGCCTCCTGCATCGGGCCATAGGGCGGATCGCCCACATGCCAGCCACCCGTGCCCGCGCTATCCAACTCCAAATCCGGCGCAAGCGCGCGCATGACCCCTTCGGCGGCGGGCGACCGACATATACTGCCAAGGCAAACAAACAAGACCCGCATCAGCGCAGGACGCCGCGTTTGGTCATTGCCCGTGCATAAAGCCACAATGCGACAAGGAACACCGGGATCGCCAGACTAAACAAGATTGCAGCCGTGCCGGCAGCGGCGACCATGCTGCCGCCCTCGGCGATTCCATAGGTATAGATCGAGGACCCGATGAGCCCGGCCAGTGACAAAGCAAAGGCCGACCCCGCCATACGGGATCGTGCAAGCAACAAAAGCGATCCGATCACCGACAGCCAGACCCCCACGGCCCAGGTGATATCAAACCAGAACGGCGCTTGCTCCAGCATCGCTAGTCTTTCGGGCGGTTGGGCGGCCAGGTATTCCGCCGCGCTTGTCCGCGTCATGACATAATCAAACGCCCCGCCCGCATTCCACAGCAGTGAAAGCACGCCGACGATCCACAGATGAATTGGTGTTTTCTCCATCCTCATTCCTCCCCATGATAGCTGTCAGCGTAGCAACTTTGCGCAAGTTGCGCCATCGCGCACCAGGCGCGGGGTTGGGTAAGATAGAGGTGCAATGGAATGAAAATCGCGATATTGACCGGTGCGGGTATTTCGGCCGAAAGCGGACTTGGCACGTTCCGGGACACGGACGGCCTTTGGACGAGGTATGATCTGAATAAGGTCGCAACACCCGAAGGTTTTGCGCGCGATCCCCATCTGGTGCATGACTTCTACAATGCGCGGCGCAGCAATTGCATGGCGGCCCAGCCAAACGCCGCACATCACGCCATCGGCCGGCTCATGACGTCGGACCATGATGTCACGCTCATCACTCAGAATGTCGATGACTTGCATGAAAGGGCCGGTGCGACTGACGTGATCCACATGCATGGCGCATTGTTGCGTGCCTTATGTGCGAGCTGTGGGGCGCGGTGGGACGCGCCCGCACAAATGCAGCCGACCGATCCCTGCCCGCATTGCGAAGCTCCCGCAACCCGCCCCGATGTGGTTTGGTTTGGAGAGATCCCCTATCATATGGACCAGATCACTCAGGCTGTCGCTGAATCCGATCTGTTCGTGGCCGTCGGGACCAGTGCCGAAGTGTATCCCGCCGCGGGTCTTGTCGAAATGGCGCAGGGTGAAACGATCGAGATGAACCTTGCGCCCTCGGCCCGGACAAATGCGTTTGGCGCACGCCGATTTGGGCCCGCCTCCGAAATTGTCCCAGCGTGGGTAAGTGAGCTCTTGACCTAGGGGCTGGACCTTTGCCCGTCGCCGGATAAGAAGGTGCCCATGAAAATAGGGACTGATATCGCCACATTGGCCGCACGCGTGCGTGATGGCGACAGACGGGCGCTCGCCCGCGCGATTACGCTGGTGGAAAGCGGGCGCGCGGATCATCGTGCAGATGCTTTGGCGCTATTAGAGGCGATTGGCACAGACCGGCAGGCCCTGCGTATCGGGCTGTCTGGCACGCCGGGCGTTGGCAAATCTACGTTTATCGAGAGTTTTGGCCTGATGCTGACTGGCCTTGGCAAGCGCGTGGCCGTGCTGGCGGTCGATCCGTCCTCGGCCCGGTCTGGCGGGTCGATCCTCGGCGACAAGACCCGGATGGATCAGCTGGCCCGGAACCCGAACGCCTTTATCCGTCCCTCCCCCAGCCAGACGCAATTGGGCGGTGTTGCGCGCAGGTCGCGTGAAGCGGTCGCTTTGTGCGAGGCAGCGGGTTTTGATGTGGTTCTGATCGAAACGGTGGGCGTGGGTCAGTCCGAGACTGTCGTGGCGCAAATGGCCGACTTGTTTGTGCTTTTGCTCGCGCCTGCAGGGGGTGACGAATTGCAGGGTGTCAAACGTGGCATCATGGAAATGGCTGACCTGATCCTGGTGAACAAAGCCGATGGCGAACTCAAGGCACAAGCCACACGAACCTGCGCCGATTATGCAGGTGCCTTGCGTCTTTTGCGCAAACGTCCGCAGGACCCGGAAGGGTTTCCAAAGGCACTGACCGTCTCGGCGTTGGAAACCCAAGGACTGGCCGAAGCATGGGCGGAGATGGAAAACCTGGCCGCTTGGCGCAAGGATGCGGGCATCTGGGATCAGACCCGTGCAGCTCAGGCAAGCTATTGGTTTGGTGAAGAAGTGCACATCGGATTGCTCAACATCCTGCGCGATGACCCTGAAACAGCCGCGCGGTTGAAACATGCACAAGCAGAGGTCAGCGCGGGCCGTTTGGGGCCCACGGCGGCGGCGCAAACCGTGCTGAATGGGATTATGGACAGGACGGGCTAAGATGCTTTCAAGCACCAAACCCGCTGGTCTGCGATGGATTCGACAAAAACTAAGCACTGCCGCACTGCAACGTTTTGACGATGTTTTTGCAAATCGGCAGGGCCCCGGCGCGAGATTGGATCTGAACGAAAACCTTCGTGCGGCACTCGCGCCATTGACAGCCCTGGTGCAAGTGACGCAGCCAAAAATGGTTCCCGTCAGGGCTGTTGCGTTTGACAAGTCTCCGTCGCGCAACTGGAGTATACCGTGGCATCAAGACCGGATCATTGCCGTGAGGGAGCGCGCGGATATTCCGGGGTTTTCCAACTGGTCCAATAAGGACGGCGTCTGGCATTGCGAACCCCATGAATCTATTCTGAACCGGATGCTCTTTGTCCGTTTACATCTTGATGATGCAGACCAAGACGCAGGCGCGATGGAAGTGGCCGTCGGAAGTGAGATTGAAGGCTTCGTTGAAGCCAGTTCGGCCCGAACCGTCGCGGAAAGATATGACGGGCATATATGTACGGCTGCGCGTGGTGATGTGCTGGTCTTGCCGATGTTAGCTTTGCACCGGTCCCTGCCCGCGACCAATCCAAGACGTCGCAGGGTGCTGCGGATTGACTACGCATCGCACCCATTGCCTGCCCCCCTCAACTATGCGAATTGATCCGCCGTCAAGCCTCAAACTGGGTTGACGGGCATTCGGAATCCGCCTATTGCGCGCTGATCTTATGCATGACCCTGCCCAGGCGGGGTGCAATCCCCGTATGATAGGATGTCCCGCCACATCAGGTGATATCCCAAAAGACAAGGAAAACGCTCATGTCGCGCCGTTGCGAACTGACTGGAAAAGGCCCGATGTCTGGCAACAATGTCAGCCACGCCAACAACAAAACAAAGCGCCGCTTTCTGCCCAACCTTCAGGATGTAACTCTGCAATCTGACGTGCTTGGCCGCGCGTTCAAGTTCCGTATTTCCAACGCCGCGTTGCGGACTGTTGATCACCGCGGCGGTCTGGACGCGTTCATGGCAAAAGCAAAGGACAACGAATTGTCCGCGGAAGCGCTGAAGATCAAGAAAGAGATTGCCAAGGCAAGCGCTGCCTAAAATTGGCCAGTCAAGCCTGGAATGTGAAACCCGGTGGTGTATCCATCGGGTTTTTTGTTGCCTTTGTGCGGCTGCGCACAGTTGGGTCTGCGCCTCTTGGATTAGACAGGATGCATTCTTATTTCATTTTAAGAAATTGACGCAGTTATCCTTTATTCGCGCCGGAAAGGAGGCGCATGATGAAACGCATTGTCCAATCTGCTCTTGGTGCTGCCGCGCTGTCGCTTTCTCTATTCACCCCTGCGACGGTACTTGCGAATGACCATCTGCTCTCTCAGTTTTCACATACGGTTGATTACATTACCGAACATGGTGTCTCTGTCGTGAAGTCCAGCGATGGCGGGGCTTTGGTCGTGCTTGAAACGGACTTTAACACCCGCAATAGCGCGGAACTGCGCTTGCTTTTGGGCAAGGATGGTCTGTTCACGCGCGAGGCCGATCTTGGCCCGCTTGCCCATCTAACCGGCCTGCAAGTCTTTAGGGCGCCACCAGGCGTCGACATGCAACAATTCACCGAATTGCATATCTGGAACCCGCAGCATGACGTGGTCGTCGGGGTGGCCCCGCTGAACTGAGCAAAACCGCGCGGTGGCGTCCCTCGGCGTCCTGTGGCACAGCATACGCCATGACCGCGCTTCCCATTGATCCCGTTCTGCCTGAATTGATGGCTGCTCTCGGCCAGCACCGTTGTGCCGTCCTGCAGGCGCCGCCTGGTGCCGGGAAAACCACACGTGTACCGCTGACAATGCTGGATGCAGGGTTAACGGATGACAAGATTATTATGCTGGAGCCGCGCCGCCTGGCCGCCCGCGCCGCGGCAGAGCGGCTTGCGGAAGGACTGGGCGAAAGGCCGGGCCAGCGTGTCGGCTACCGGATGCGTGGCGACAGCAAACCGGGCAGCCGGATTGAGGTGGTGACTGAGGGGATCCTGACCCGAATGATTCAGTCCGATCCCGATCTGTCCGGCATTGGCGCAGTGATCTTTGACGAATTTCACGAAAGGTCTCTGAATGCGGATCTTGGTCTGGCGCTGGTCTTGGAAATCCGCAGCATCTTACGCCCCGACCTGATCACGCTTGTGATGTCGGCCACGCTCGACGCAGCCCCTGTCGCGGCGATGCTGGATAATGCGCCCATTATCACGTCCCAAGGGCGTACCTTCCCGGTCGCAACGCATTTTTTGGACCGCGCGACGCCAAAGGGCGTGCGTCTTGAGGCCGCGACTGCTGATCTTGTCGTAAAGGCTGTGGGTGAAACAACGGGGGGCGTTCTGGTCTTCCTGCCAGGCGAAGGTGAAATCCGCCGTGTTGCGGAGGCGCTCAAAGGCCGTTTACCCGATGCGTGCCATATCCGTCCGCTTTTTGGCGCCCTGCCCTTCAAGGACCAACGCGCAGCCATCGCCCCGGTCGCGGCTGGCCGCAAAATCGTGCTGTCCACTTCCATTGCCGAGACGTCGTTGACCATCGAAGACATCCGCGTTGTTGTTGATGCAGGCCGCGCGCGCCGTGCCCGGTTTGATCCCGGTTCTGGCATGTCACGGCTGGTGACGGAACGCGTCAGCCGGGCCGAGGCGACGCAGCGTGCGGGCCGTGCAGGCCGCGTGGCACCCGGTGACGCATACCGTTTATGGACGAAGGGTGAAGATGGTGCCCTGCCCGCCTTCGCCCCCGCTGAGATTGAGGTGGCTGATCTCGCAGGGCTCGCGCTGGAACTTGCGGTGTGGGGCAGCAAGGATCTGGCTTTCCTGACGCCGCCGCCAACCGCTGCCATGGCTGAAGCACAGGCATTGCTGGCGGATCTGGGCGCGCTGGCTGCTGACAGCCGGATTACCGATCACGGGCGCGCGTTGGCCAAACTGCCGCTGCACCCACGCCTTGGGCATATGCTACTGGTAGCCGGGGCGCAGGCCGCCCCTGTCGCCGCCCTACTGGCGGGTCGTGATCCGCTACGCGGTGCGCCGGCGGATTTGAGCCTGCGTTTGCGCGCCATGAAAGGCCGCTATGACGGGCCGGGTGAGGTTAATCATGCTGCCCTGTCACAGATCAGAGATGAGATACCGCGTTTACGCAAGGACCTGCCTGATTTGCCACTCATCCCGTTGGCGGCGCAAGTGGCGCTGGCCTATCCGGATCGCATCGGGCTGCGACGCAAAGGCGACGACCCGCGCTATGTGCTATCGGGCGGCAAGGGCGCGATTATGGATGCAGGCGACCCGCTGGCAGGGCAACGGCTGATCGTGGCGAGCGACCTGGACGGCGACCGGCGCGAGGCGCGTATCCGGCAAGCTGTGGCCATTACCGAAGCAGAACTGCGCGATATCTTTGCCAATCAGATCAGATGGCATGATGTTTGTGAATGGTCGCGACGCGAAGGGCGCGTACTGACGCGTAAGCAGGAACGGCTTGGGGCTGTGGTGCTGGATGACAGGGTCTGGTCAGATGCGCCAGATGACGCGGTGGCGCATGCGATGCTGGATGGTGTTCGACAATTGGGGCTACGCTTGTCCCCCGCGGCGGCGCGGTTTCGGGCGCGTGTGATACTGGTGGACGGCATGCCCCCAATGGATGACACCAGCCTTCTTGCAACGGCAGAGGACTGGCTACTGCCGCATCTGACGGGCGTGCGTTCACGCGAAGACTGGAAACGGTTTGATCTGCTCCCGCCTTTGCGTGCTATGCTGGATTGGGATCAGATGCAGCGCCTCGATCAGGCCGCACCGGCGCATTTTGAAACTCCGCTGGGGCGCAAGATCCCCATCAATTACGAAAGCGAGGTGCCGGAAATCACCCTGCGCCTGCAAGAGATGTTCGGCGTAACGCAGCACCCGCATGTTGGGCGCACTCGACTGCGGGTGACATTACTGTCTCCGGGGCAAAAGCCGGTGCAAGTCACGCAAGACATTGTCGGGTTCTGGGCCACATCCTATGCGGATGTTCGGCGTGACATGCGCGGGCGTTATCCCCGCCACCCATGGCCCGAAGATCCGACACAAGCTGATCCAACGTTGCGCGCAAAACCGCGTGGCACGTGACCGTGATTTGCTAACACCGGCGGCCCATGTTAAAGAAAAGCTAATAAAATAAAGATATTGGCAGTTTCGTTATGAATATGTTGCGACACAATCAGGGCAAGCGGGCGATTGACCCAACAGCAAAGCAACAGGTCCTTAGCCAGGTGGCGGCTTTGTGTACGCGCTCCTGCGACAAGGGATTACAGGTCTTGCTTGTACAATCTTCGCGGGGGCGGTGGATTCTGCCCAAAGGCTGGCCGATGGATGACCGTACCGACGCGCAGGCCGCGAAACTGGAGGCCTGGGAAGAAGCGGGTGTCGCCAAAGGCGCCGTTGATCAGGCGCCTGTCGCGACGTTTATGACAAAGAAACGTTTCGAGGATGGAACAGCAACGCCCTGCCTGGTGTCAGTTTATCCGATGGACGTAAAGTCTATGGCGAAGGAATACCCCGAAGCGGGCCAACGGCGCAGGCGCTGGGTATCGATCAAGAAGGCGATCAAGCTGGTCGATGAGGATGGGCTGAAGGACATCCTGCGATTATTGTAGTCGCGCATAGAGCCGCCGCATTGACCTTCGAATAGCTTTAAAGTGCTTATTCGGCATCAGTACTATCTGTAACACGATTGGGTATGCGAACTGCGACATCACCAGAATTGGAGGTCGTGTGGCGCGCCAGATGCACATTGATAACAATGTGCTAAATAGTTAGGTTAAATCCTAATCTTTATTGGCTCCGAAACGGTTTTGATACTCCTTAGGGATATGTCAAAGTATGCTGGCATCTTGATCTTTGCTTCTCCGCATTGGGCGATCCAACGCGCCGCATGATCTTCCAGCGTCTCGCACGTGATGAGGCAACAGCCAGCGATTGGCTACCCCGCACGACATGGCGCTCACCTCCTTCACGAAGCATCTGAAAAAGCTGCAAGCCGCCAAGCTGAATGCATCAAAGAAGGAAGATCCGACCCGCATATGCCAACTCTCGCCTGGCACTTTCGCGCCAGCCAAGGACTGGCAGGCAGAGCAAAGCGACATCCGGGAAAGGGTGCTTGATCGCTTTGACGACTACATCAAGAACTTCTTGGTGCCCAAGCCACATGGCATCGACGCTTGCGAGATTGACCTGCGCGTCTGGGGAAAGTTCAACACGACGATGAATGTCGAAGGCCGCGACATGGAAAACGAACGTGTCGACCTGGAAATAATTGACGGCGGACGCCTGGTCTTGACGGATACCTGTTGCGAAGGCTGGCAACCTGCTGCGGACCCCTTCCTGACGGACATCATCGCGATCGCCGATGATGGAAACGGTGGCATCACGTATCGGCAACGGCCCGCCACTGATCACCTGAGGCGGGCCAGAACCGCCAGGATATAGGTTTCTTTGATGGCTGGGGAACGGTCACAACACAGCTGGATGCTTATGCCCGATCGCTCGGTTAAGGCCGGTTAACGGTCCGGCCTCTATTGCGCGACCGATGAGCGGACTATTTCCCCAGACAATAGCGCATGATCGCCTTTTGCGCATGCAGGCGGTTCTCTGCCTCATCAAAGATGACCGAATGCGGACCATCCATAACGCTGCTGGTCGCCTCATCGTCACGATGCGCAGGCAGGCAATGCATGAAAAGCGCATCATCCTTGGCCTGCGCCATCAGCGCGTCATTCACCTGATAACCACGCAGCTGATTATGCCGCCGTTCACGCGCCGATTGCGGGTCGTGCATGGATACCCAGGTATCGGTAACCACCAGATCAGCACCCCGCACGGCCTCATGCGGATCACGGATGGTGGTGTACAGCCCATCCAGTGCCGGTTCAGGGTCCAGGGGCGGTGGGCCAGTAAATACGAGATCGAATTCAAACTGTTTTGCGGCATGCGCAAAGCTGGCAAAGACGTTGTTGCCATCGCCGGACCAGACGACCTTTTTGCCCTTGATCGGTCCGTTATGTTCCTCAAACGTCATGACATCGGCCATGATCTGGCAAGGATGCGTGCGGTTGGTCAGCCCGTTGATCACTGGCACCGTTGCGTATTCAGCCATATCCAGCAGGGTCTGTTCCTCAAAAGTGCGGATCATGATCAGATCGACGTAGCGCGACAGGACGCGGGCCGTGTCGGCGATGGTCTCACCATGGCCCAGTTGCATGTCCGCCCCTGACAACACCATCGTCTGCCCACCCATCTGACGCACACCAACATCGAAAGACACGCGCGTCCGCGTCGAAGGCTTTTCGAAGATCAGTGCCACCATATGTCCGGCAAGGGGTTGTTCGGCGTCTGGTGTGCCTTTTGGCAAACCCGTCCGAGCCGTCTTCATTGCGCGCGCGTTATCGATGATCTGATGTAGTGCGTTGGCAGGGGTTTCGTGGATATCAAGAAAATGGTTCATTTCTGTCGCTTTTGTTCAGGCCGTGGGGCGGTCATTTATCAAAGATGGGTCATCACCTGGACGAGCTTGCCGTCACGGGTTGAGGCCAATCGTCGTTTGTGAAAACCGGCTTGGGCAAAGATGCCGATCGCGCGCGTATCGGTTGTATTGGGCCCCGCGGCCACCATCGGGTGACGCAGACGCAAATCGCGCAGCCGCGCATCGATATAGCCAGCCGAGTGCCCCTGCCCCATGAAATTTGTATCCCCCACAAAGGTGGAGATAACGCGCGTGCCGGGCGGCAGGTCCGCATATTGCGGCATCCCGAAGCTGCGCGCGTCATGGTCGTGGATATAGGCAAAGGGGTGGTTGATCAGGCTGACCACCAACATGTTGATTTCCGGGTTGTTCATGTCCTGCTGCATCAGCGCAATCTGTTTGTCCGCATTTGGCCACCAGACCTTGACGTGCGACGTTTGCAGCCAACGCTGCATCAGTGGCAAATCCTGTGGTGTCAATCTGCGAAAGCTATAGTTACGCATGTTCCCTTTGCATCTGCATGGCCGCCGCGTCGAGCTTTTCAATCGCGGTGCCGATGTCCTCATCGGGAATATTCAGCGCCGGTAGCAGCCGGACGACATTGTCGGCCGCCGGGACAGTCAGCACGCCTTGGCCAAAGCCAGCTGCAACCACATCTGTATTGGTTGCCTTGCATTTCAGCCCAAGCATCAGGCCCGCGCCGCGTACCTCTTGGAACACGTCCGGGTGGCCTGCCACCAGACCTTCGAGCTTTTGGCGAAGCAAGGCGGCTTTGCGGTTCACCTCTGCCAGGAACACATCATCGGCGATAATCTCCATCACCTTGGCCCCGACCGCACAGGCAAGCGGATTGCCCCCATAGGTCGACCCATGTGTGCCCACAGTCATGCCAGATGCCGCATCTTCGGTGGCCAGCACCGCGCCGAGCGGAAAGCCTCCACCGATCCCCTTGGCGACCATCATAATGTCCGGCATAATCCCGGCCCATTCATGGGCAAAGAGCTTGCCGGTCCGGCCCATGCCGCATTGCACCTCATCCAGGATCAACAGGATGCCGTGCTGATCGCAAAGATCGCGCAAGCCTTTCAGACACGCATCAGGTAGCGGACGAATGCCGCCTTCGCCCTGCACGGGTTCCACCATGATTGCAGCGATCTTGTCGTTCACAGCCGCATTCAATGCATCATGATCCCCGAATTCCAAATGGGTAAAGCCCGGCAGCAGCGGCCCGAAACCCTTGGTCATCTTTTCCGACCCCGCCGCGGCGATACCCGCACTTGACCGGCCATGAAATGAACCCGTGAATGTGAGGATTTCGGAGCGATCCTCGCCTTTATCGAACCAGTATTTACGCGCCATCTTGATCGCCAATTCGCAGGCCTCAGTGCCGGAATTGGTAAAAAACACCGTATCCGCAAAGGTTTTGTCGACCAGTGCATCTGCCAATTGCTGTTGGGCGGGGATGTTATACAGGTTCGAGACATGCCAAAGCGCGCCCGCTTGTGCGTTCAGTGCATCGACCAAAGCCGGGTGCGCGTGCCCGAGCGCATTCACCGCAATGCCCGCACCCAAATCCAGGAAACGTCGCCCGTCTTTTTCCATCAACCAAGAGCCCGCACCAGACGTGAATGTCAGCGGGGCCCGTGAATAGGTCGGCAGAATAGATGCGATCATGGCGATCATCCTTATTAGTAAGCCCGATTGGTGCAGGACCACACGGGAGGTGTCAACGATTTAAGGGGTTTATGACAGGTGTGACAAAAAGCGGCGCTGGTTAGCGTCGGCGTCGGATGCAGATTATGCTGTCAACTGTCATAGCGATCGCATAGCCGACTTCGCATTTCTATGAAAGCAAAATCGATCTCTGTCGTCGCTTTGCACGTTTGCGATAATCCCTTGAACCACGGTCAGTGTTTAGGGGCATCCGCCGTAACTTTGATAATTTCGCTGATATGATTAGCATGGAAAACAATGTCGCGGCCGATCAACCGCTTTAATTTGTCCAATTCGACGTCGTAGATGCGCCCAGCGAAGCAGTCATCGGTGCGGATTTCAGTGATTTCGACCCATAAATCATCATCGATATGCCCGTCGCTCAATAACAGATGCACAGCGTCCCCCTGCGCCATGGCACGTTTGGCGGAAAGGCGCGGCAACGGGTCTTTGGGCGGGTGATACATCGCCGCCTCTGATACATCGATCAGAACAAACCCGTCGCGGGCATAATCTGGAAAGAGACTGCGATCTTCTGGCAATGGCTGATATTGCTTTTTGTAGCTGTGCATTTGCTTTCGAAGCGCGGCGGACACCTTTTTTGTTGCTGCCAGATTTCGCGCCTTTTCTTGCGCGGCTTCACGGGAATAATACCAATAGGCCCATATCACCAGTCCCGTGACCCACAGAACACTCAGTAAAATGACCGGATCCGGCATGGCTTAGCCTCTGTTTCCAAGTATCAGCAAAAGTATCAGTGTCACTGCGAAGACTGCGCATTCGATGACCATGGCACGGTGTCGTGACCAGAAATCCGCAACCGGATTTGGGAAGGCACGGGCGAGATAGGCACTGACAGCGCGATAAAGCCAGGCACGCTTATCGGCCTCGCGGTCGATGCTGCGGTAGAGCTGTTGCAGGACATGCTGGCTTTGCTTTGACAGCCCAGACCCGCTGATCCCCCGCAAGGCCTTGCGCATTATCTGATACGGATCGTTCCCGTTCGCCTCGCAAAACGCGCCGATCGCTTGGCGTTCTTGCGCCGTCGGTGCGGGGTGCAGCATCAAAAATCGTCCCGCTTCGGCTATCCGCCCTTCTTGCATCAGATAAATGCCAAGCCTGCGACGCAGACCCATATTGTCGGGATATTGGCACAAAAGACCATGTATCCGGTCTATGGCTCGGCTGACCTCTCCAGTTTCCAAATCACGGATGATGCGTGCATTGACGCGCGCGATATGACGTCGCTCTGCGACAGCGCCAAACATTTTAGGCTGAAAGGCCGCAGCGTAGATAACGATCGCGTAGGTGATCAGAAATAGCAGCGCCTTGAAACCCGCCCACAGGATCATTGCGGCACCCAAAAAGCCCCAGCCGCTGTTGTTGTAGACCTGTAGAACCCAAAGGCCCATGATCAGCCAAATTGCGCCGGTGAGCCCAAACGTAAGCGCTGGCATGAGGACATTGGTATGACGCAACGCTTTGGTTGGCGTGGCCAGATCTATGGCCGAGGGTCGGCGGCTGAAAATGCGGAGCGTTTGCATCGCGAAAAAGGTACAGCATGTAAGGTCGCTTTGACCCAAGCTGGCCGAGCATTGCGGCGTTTCAATGGCACAGGAACCGAAAGTGGTGAGAACCAGCGCAATGCGAGGACCGTCATTGTGCCTGCCTGCAAAGCCGCATACGAGGCGTCACAAGGAGAGGCGATGACACTGCGTGCACAAAATCCACCGCTTGCACTGCTGCTGGTGCTGGCAGCTACAGCATTTATCGCTGGAACGATGCTGATGGCCAAGACTTTGGGCACCGATGCATTGGGTGATCCACTCCATCCCATGCAGATCAGTCACGGACGGTTTTTGTTCGCTTTTATGGTGATCAGCGCGGCCACGATCGCCATCCGACCCAGATTGCAACGCCCCGATTGGCGTCTACATATCGGTCGCACATTGTTTGGATGGGGCGGTGTGACCTGTATGTTTGCCGCGGTCGTGTACATTCCATTGTCTGATGCGACTGCGATCAGCTTCCTGAACCCTGTCTTTGGCATGCTGTTGGCGATCCCGCTTTTGGGCGAACATGTAGGGCGCTGGCGGTGGTGCGCTGCGGGTCTTGCGCTGGTTGGTGCAATGATCCTGTTGCGCCCCGGATCGGGGACATTTCAACTGGCCGGATTGCTGGCCTTGGGGGCAGCCTTGCTGATGGGAATGGAGCTGATTTTCATCAAGAAACTTGCGAACAAAGAGCCTTCTTTTCAGATATTGTTGACAAATAATGCCATTGGTCTGGGCATCGCGACACTTGCTGTCCTGCCTTTTTGGACAGCACCAAACGGCGCGCAATGGGTGGCGCTATCCGGTTTGGGCATCATGATGGCGGCAGCGCAGGCCTGTTTCGTGAACGCGATGGCGCGGGCTGATGCAAGCTTTGTCACACCATTCACCTATATAACGCTGATATTTGCCGCGCTTTACGATGCCGCAGTCTTTGATGTGATCCCTGATGGGATGAGCGTGGCTGGCGCGGCTGTGATTCTTGCCGGCGCAAGTTTGCTTGCTTGGCGCGAGAGACGGCAAAACGCTTGATTAGAGCACTGCCCAAATCGTAGTTAACTGGTCAAATTACAGCCATTTTCCTAAATTACACGCCCTGCTATGAATGACGTTTATGAGTATCGCAGGGCACCCAACCGGGGGGTAATCTGGTTGTCTGCCACCGCCGTCATCATGCTGATTATCGCGGTCACCCTGACAGGTTCCGAAGAATTATCCTGGCTGGTTTGGGCTGTCGGTGCAGTCACGCTTTGCTGGATGATGCTGCCAAAACCTGTCGCGGGCATTCGGGTTGATAACGATTATCTGGTACTGTCGGCCTGGCGCAATCCGCGTCCGATCCGGCTGGATGACATCGCATATCTGCGCGCGACAGAGGCAAGCGCGGAGACGGACATCGCTATTGTCTATAAAGACGGGACCGAGGAAGGGGCTTTCGCCGGCGATATGCCCGATATCGAGATCCTGGTTGAGGTTATGGCGCAACGTGGAATCGCGGTCAGAGACGTGTACTAGGCCTTCAGCCGGTAACCTGTATTCATCCACCGCCAGCAAATCGCAACGACGATGATGCATGCGGCACTGACCACCGAGAGGCCGATCCAGGGGCTGCTGTCGCTGACCCCAATCATGCCAAATCGAACCCCGTCGATAATGTAGAAAAACGGGTTTGCATGGCTCAGCATCTGCATGAAAGGCGGCAAGGCCGTGATGGAATAGAAGGTGCCGGACAGAAAGGCCAATGGCGTAACAAGGAAGTTGGAGATTGCTGAAAGCTGGTCAAATTTATTGGCAAAAATGCCTGCGATCATCCCCAGACCGCCCATCAGCACCGAACCGAGCAGGACGAAGACGACCACCCAGATGGGATGCTGCATGCCAACACCCAAAAACAGGGCCGACCCAAAGGCAATGACCACTGCAACAAGTGCCCCACGTGCAACAGCACCGCCCAGGTAACCCGCCACCAATTCCGCAGCAGACAGTGGCGGCATGAGTGTGTCCACAATATTTCCCTGCACCTTGGCAGAGGCGAGGCTGGAAGATGTATTGGCAAAGGCATTCTGGATGACCGTCATCGTCAGAATGCCCGGAGCAAGGAATGTCATGAACGGCACCCCCATCACATCGCCACGCCCCGGCCCAATGGCAATCGTGAAGATCATCAGGAACAATCCGGCATTGATCAGCGGTGCCATGACGGTTTGTGACCAGACATTCATGAACCGCCGTATCTCGCGACGGATCAGTGTCCAGGTCCCCAACCAATTGACGCGCCCAAAGCGGCGCACACCCATTTCAGTATTCATGGCCACGACAAATGTCCCCTCTTACGGACTTCGTGACATAAATGATCCAGAGAATTTGGCCAGAGGGCATCTACCAACATGCACTGCCCGCCAGAAATCGTCGCGACAAACCCCGTTATTCTGTTTTGACAGCAAGTGACGCGCGAAACCGTGCCAAAAACCAAGGATCCGGCTTGGCATCATGCGGTACAGTGATTAATATCGTGGCTTGACTAGGATATCTGGGAACGCGCCCAGATCACACCTGCGACACAAAGGAATTCATATGTCCTGGACAGACGAGCGTGTTGAGACGCTCAAAAAGATGTGGGGCGAAGGCCAGTCGGCCAGCCAGATCGCCAAGGAACTGGGTGGTGTCACCCGCAATGCCGTGATCGGCAAGGTCCACCGGTTGGGCCTGTCGAACCGCGCCGGTTCCGGCGGCAGTGCCAGCAAGGCGCCTGCCAAAGAAAAACCGGCCGTTGCAGCAAAACCGGCTCCTAAGCCCGTCGCCGCCAAGGCCAAGCCGACCCCAGCAGCCCCCGTGGCGAAGGAAGAGCCGGAACTGGATGAGAACGGGATTCCGATCTCTGCCGCGCGCCGCGCAATCATTCCTGCGGGTCAGCCGCTGCCACCACAGCCATCGGCGAACGAAATTAGCCCGGAGGCGCTTGCCAAGGTCAATGAGGTGGAAAAGACTGCCAAAAAAATCAGCCTGATGGAATTGACCGAAAAGACGTGCAAATGGCCCGTCGGTGACCCCGCCACAGATGATTTCTGGTTCTGCGGTCTGGCTGTGCAACAGGGCAAACCCTATTGCGAAGCGCATGTTGGTGTCGCATTTCAGCCAATGTCGTCGCGGCGCGATCGGCGCAGATAGGCAACACGCAACAACAGCATTGAAAAAGGGGCCGCGTTAAACGCGGCCTTTTTTGGGTTTCACACGCGCAGGTCCATCCTGCCCGCACGTCAGGTCGTTAGATGGTGGGCCGAACATTGTTGACAAACAACCGGTCGGTTTCCAAGTCTTAGCCCATGCAAAAACTTGCGATGGACGACCACACATGCCCAACACGGCCCTGATTACCGGCGCATCCTCAGGGATTGGCCGCGAATTTGCCCGCTATCATGCGGAAAAAGGTGGTGATCTGATCATCACGGCCCGGCGCGGCGATGCGCTTGATGTATTGAAGGCAGAGATTGCGGCGGATCATCCGGTCAGTGTCAAAGCAATTGCGCTTGATCTGGGCAGCACTGACGGGGCGCAGAAGCTGTATGATGCCGTAAAGGGACAAAAGATCGACATCCTGATCAACAATGCCGGGTTCGGCGGGCATGGCGCCTTTATTGATCGCGACCTTGCTGCAGATCTTGCGATGATTGATCTTAACGTGAAGTCGGTCGTTGCGCTGACCCATCTGATTGCAAAGGACATGGCACAGAACGGCGGGGGAAAAATCTTGAATGTAAGTTCAACCGCGAGCTATGTGCCGGG
Source organism: Pseudomonadota bacterium (assembly GCA_038529695.1). Lineage (GTDB taxonomy): Bacteria > Pseudomonadota > Alphaproteobacteria > Rhodobacterales > Rhodobacteraceae > Yoonia. The sequence goes on from JBCBDL010000052.1 coordinate 15,974, forward strand.
CCCGCTGCAGGCGACCTACTTTGCGACAAAAGCTTTCGTCAGCAGCTTTTCACAAGCACTTGCGGAGGAGCTCAAGGATAAGGGAATTACCGTCACCGCGCTGGAACCTGGCTATGTCGAGACGGAATTTGCGTCTCGCGCAGATCTGCAGGGCACCAATCTGACGAAATCGGGCGCGACGCCCCGCAGTGTTGCAAAATACGGGTATGACGCAATGCGGCGCGGTGAATTGCGGGCGATCAATGATGGACAGCTGCGCTTTATGCTGAATTGGATCATTCCATGGATGCCCCGGGCAATCGTACTAAAAATGACGCGAAGGATGCAGGAAAAGAACTGACATGCGCACAGAACAACAAAGGCCACGCAATGATACGTGGCCATCGTCATAATCGTTGACGTCACATCAGGCGGTTTGACGTCCGCGCGCTGCAAAACCCAGCGCACCCATCCCGGCCAAAAGCAACAGCAATGAAGCTGGCAACGGCACCGGCGCAATTTCGTAGCTGATATTGTCGATCGCGCCTGAGTCGCGGCCAAAGTTGAATGTCAGCTGTGTCACATTTGTCCAGTTCAACAAACCAGAGCTGGTGAAATAGTTGTCAAAGTCGCTGCCGCGCGGTGTTCCTACCCGGACTGCATTATCGTTGTCGTCGTTCACGACAACATCACCATCGTCAAGAAAGTCAAAGCCGAGGAAGGTAATCGCTTGCGAGAATGTAAAGGTGATCCACCCGCCACGACCGTCATCGTCTGCTGCCGTGTTAGGGCTTTCCTGAATGATCAAAGCATTGCCGGTATTGATGTCGAAATTGACGCCATCATCGGTAAAAGGTGCTTCCAGATCTGGATCGCGTGTGTTGCTGAGTGACGTATCAAAAATCCATGCCTCGTTCGGCGATGACGCCGAATTACCATTCGCCGATACACTTGCTGTCACCCCGCCTTCCAAGCTAAGGGTCGTGATCACGTCGCCGTGCGAAAATTCTTCAAATGTGAGCGTTGCCGCGTTCGACACCCCTGCCGCCAAAATACCGGCGGCCGCGACTGCTAAAAATGTCCTATTCATAAGTACCCCAGTCAAGATTTACGATTGTTAACAAAATATGAATGCAGACTACCCAGATTATCTGTGCGATCAAGCATTGTTGCAGAATGCGGCCGAATTGTGATCGACACCAAGCGGTTTTGGAAACAAAGAACTGACATCTGCCGAATTAACATTCTCATCGCAATAATGACGCGCCAGAATGCCTAGAAAAGTCGCACTGCAAAGCCATTTCCAACCCAACCAACGCAGGGTATATGCCGCGCATGACCCAGAACCCACCCAATCTTCGCCCCGATCTTGCCAATGCACGTGTGATGAAGACGCATCGCAATGGTCAACCGACCATTGGCATGGTGTCGCTCGGCTGCCCGAAGGCGTTGGTAGATAGTGAGCGTATCCTGACTCGGTTGCGGGCCGAGGGTTACGCGATCTCGCCTGACTACGCCGGGGCTGAGGCGGTGATTGTCAATACATGCGGCTTTCTCGATTCGGCCAAAGCAGAAAGCCTTGATGCGATAGGCGAGGCGCTGCAGGAAAATGGAAAAGTGATTGTCACCGGCTGTCTTGGGGCGGAGCCGGATTACATCCGCGAACACCACCCACAGATTCTTGCCGTGACAGGCCCCCACCAATACGAACAGGTGCTGGACGCGGTCCATGCCAACGTACCGCCCGCGCCTGATCCGTTCATTGACCTGTTGCCTGCAAGCGGTGTCAGCCTGACGCCACGCCACTACAGTTATCTGAAGATTTCCGAAGGCTGTAACCACAAATGCAAATTCTGCATCATTCCTGACATGCGCGGGCGTTTGGTGTCGCGCCCCGCCCATGCCGTCTTGCGCGAGGCGGAAAAGCTGGTCGAAGCAGGGGTGAAGGAACTGCTGGTGATCAGTCAGGACACCTCTGCTTATGGGCTTGACCGGAAATACGACACCCACCCGTGGAAGGATGGTGCCGTCCGCAGTCACATCACTGACCTGACCCGTGAACTGGGGCGGTTGGGGGCTTGGGTGCGCCTGCACTACGTCTATCCCTACCCGCATGTGCGTGATCTGATCCCATTGATGGCCGACCCTGCCAACGCAGTTTTGCCATATCTCGACATTCCCTTCCAACATGCGCACCCTGACGTCTTGCGCCGTATGGCGCGGCCGGCTGCGGGCGCCGAGACTCTGGAAGAGATTGCACGCTGGCGCGCCATATGCCCAGACATCACGCTGCGGTCCACCTTCATTGTCGGTTATCCGGGTGAAACCGAAGCAGAGTTCCAGCATCTTCTGGACTGGTTGGATGAGGCGCAGTTGGACCGGGTCGGCTGCTTTCAATACGAAAACGTCGCCGGCGCGCGATCTAATGCATTACCTGATCATGTACCCGCAGAGGTCAAACAGGACAGGTGGGAACGTTTCATGGCCAAGGCCCAACGGATTTCAGAGGCCAAACTGGCCGCAAAAGTCGGCAAGGTCTTGGATGTCATTGTAGACGACATTGACGCTGACGGTGTTGCATCCTGCCGGACCTCGGCGGATGCGCCGGAGATTGATGGAAATCTCTTCATCGATGAAGGCGCCGCAGGGCTTTGTGCCGGGAATGTCGTGAAAGTCGTGGTTGAGGAAGCGGGCGACTATGATTTGTGGGGCCGCATCGTTTAGGCAGCGGGTGCGTTGGCTTTGGCAATCACGACATCCGATATCCCACATTGCGCAGCGTCACGATACGTTCGCTTTCCGTCCCGATCTTGCGCCGAAGACGCCCGACATAGACATCAACAACATTGGTCAGCGGGTCCTCGTTCACGCCCCAAACGGTGTTGAGGATGCGTTCACGCGACAGGACCCGCCCAACATTCGACATGAAAAGGACCAGCAGGTCGCGCTCCTTTTTGGACAGCGATATGGGCTTCTCGCCCACTTTGACCTCCAGGGAGATACGGTCAAACGTGATGTCACCGACATGTATTGTCGTCGCATTGCACTGTGCGCTATAACCCTCAGCCCGGCGTTTCAGCGCCTCGATCCTGGCGACCAATTCATCAAAGTTGAACGGCTTGGCCAAATAATCATCGGCGCCAATACGCAAGCCAGCCACCTTTTCCTCGGCGGCGTCAAGTGCTGTCAGCATCAGTATGGGCGTCGTATTCTTGCGCGCGCGCAGCGTCCTACACACCTCCTGGCCAGGGATTCCGGGCAGCATCAGATCCAGCAAGATGACGTCATGCACTGCTTCCTGCGCGCGGATGAGACCGGTTTCGCCATCACCAGCGTGATCAACACTCCATCCTTCAGCGGCAAGACCGCGACGGATAAAATCTGCGACACGTGTTTCGTCTTCAATCAGCAAGATATTCATGGTCCCACCCTTTGCCGTGTATGTTCAAACGACATAAGCGTGAGAAGCGAAAAGATATATTCTCCACGGGTTTATTGGGCGTGTATACGCCCGGAGTTTATGCGCTTTTTCGCGCAGAAATGTCCCGTACCGGGCGGAGTGTTGCGCGCGACGGCAGATCGATTTGCACAGCAAGGCCACCAAGCTCTGCATCTGCAAGCGTCACCTGTCCGCCATGCGCCTCCACGATGGACCTGACAACCGGCAATCCCAAGCCGCTGCCTTCGATACCTTGCCCAGATGCGTTGGAGCCGCGAAAAAACCGGTCGAATGCATGCTCCTTTTCAGTCTGGCCCAAGCCGGGGCCATCATCGGCCACGATGATCTGAAAGCCGGTCGGTTTGGCGGACAGCGACGCGGTGATGCTTGGTCCGCCATGGCGCCGTGCGTTATGAAAAAGCGCCAAGATCGATTGCCGCAACCGCACCGCATCAATTGACATAAGGGCGGGCTTGCCCGGTATGTCCAGCGCGATGTTCTGCGGAAACATCTCAACCGCATCGTGAAGCACTTTTCGTAAATCGTGCTTTTTTCGGTCCAGCCGTAGCTGCCCAGCCTCGTGCCGGGCGATGGTCAGCATATCGTCGACGATTTGATTGGTATGCCGTGCGGAATCGCGAATGCGCGCAAGCGCATCAGCTGTCTCGTCAGTCAGCCGATCCGCCTTGCGCAGGGCCACTTCGGCCTCGCCCAGAATAATTGTCAGCGGCGTACGTAATTCATGACTGATATCGGCCATCAGCCGTTTGCGGTTTTCTTCGCCAATTTCCAAGCGATCGATCAATTGTTGAAGCTCTGCGGTACGTCGCTCGACCGTCGCCTCTAAGGTCTGACGCTGTTCTTCGCGGCCGGCTTCGCGCGCAGACAGACCCGCCGCCATCTCCCCCAGCACATTGCCCAGATCGCGGAACTCGCGGCTACCGGACAGCTTTACTGGTGTTTTGTAATCCGCCTTGCGCAAACGCGACAGCGCGTCCATCAGCGCGATCAGTGGCATCCGGATCTGTCTGTTGAATGACACAAAGCCCGTAGCGATCAAAAACATCGCGATGAACAGCAAGCCGTAGACAGCACGCTGGTTCCAAGCGCGAAAGGTCGCAGCATCAGCAAGCGTTTCTTCAACCTCCTCGAGTTCTTCTGCCAGCGCAGCTTCGATCAGCTGTGTCAGTTGAATATCAATCTTGCGGTCTAACAAATCCGCCAGACGGGTGATCTGATCTTCGGTATCGATCGGCTCGCCTGATGATGTGAATGTCGCAATGGCTGCATTCACCCGTCCGATGCCAGCCTCTATTTCGTTCAGAACTGCAAGCTCTTCAACCTCTTCATCACCGACCAGATCGATTTCGCGCGCGATGACATTGCGGATCGCGGCGAGATTATTTTCAATCCGCTGTGAAAGATCACGCTCACCTGCGCCACGATCGCGGTCGCCGATCAGCAATGCATCGCCATGTTGCTTGAACAACCGGAAGATATCCGCCTCAAGTCGCAGATGCAGACTGTGGGACTCTTGCGCCAACTGGATCCGGGTGTCCCACCATCGGGCCCGCTCCAGACTATAAAGCGTGATGATACCCAGACAGAACATCAGCACCACAAGCGCCGTGGCGTAGAGACTGAACAGCGTTGTGGACCTCATGATGTCACCCTTGTGGTGTATGTCCTTTGAAGAGCGGTCATATCTGATTTACCTCACGCACTGCGTCAAAATTGGTCGATAACTTCAACCGCTCTGTCCAACTGGCAACGCCTTGTCATCTGACCAACCGCGCCCAACCCTGGCATTTTTTGCACAATCGGATGAAAGCGGGCCTGCCAAACAAATGAACGACAGATGAACGCGCAACCTTTTCACAGCAACATCATGTCTATAATGGCGCAGTCTTGAGCATCGGCGCGTTTACCGATTGCTCACCCAGTCGTCATTTTCTGTTCATCACAGCGTCAGGACCGATCAATCCCCGATGTCCATATTGGGGAAACACGCAGTTCAACTGCTACTCAAACCGGAGTTCTGACATGCAATATTTCAAACGTATCCACCACAAGATCCCGACCCAGCCATTCCTTGACGAGATCGCTGGCATTGATGATGCATGGGCGGCCGCCACCGGTCGACAGGACAAGATCAAAGTGCAGCGCGAAGCATTGGCGATCCCGCTGCGGGGTTTGCGCAAGTCCAAGATATTTGGCCGCAAACGCCGGGACGTTCACGAAAGCCGTTGGACGACAGGATCGACCGCTTATCCGCTGGCGAGAGCGTTTATCACGGATGTGGCGGCAGAGCTTGATGCGGATCTCAGCCGCGCCAAGATCGTTTGCCTGCCTGCAGGTCGCAAAGTCTATCCGCATATCGATCAGGGCGAATACTATCGGCTGCGCGGGCGCTATCACATGGTACTTAAATCAACGGCCGGGTCCTGGATGAGGGCCGGCGACGAAGAGGTGCGCATGCGCGAGGGAGAGCTATGGTGGTTCGACAACGACCAGATGCATGAGGCCCAGAATGACGGGGATGAGGATCGTATACATATCATATTCGACCTACTGCCAGCACAGATGCGCGCGACGGCCGCCAACGCCACGGAACGCGCGCGGTTGCGCGCACTTGCAGACGTGTGATCGACATGTCGATGATTTCATACCGCCCCGGTGTGCCCGGCCTAGTTCCCGACGCTTGGATCGTTAGCCCAGAAACATCCAACACAGCGCCGCCCGTGATCGTTGTGGACAGGCTGCGCGCTGGTAGCGTTTCCAGTGGTTCGGTGTAAAGACGGGCATAACCAGCGTGCGCCG
>JBCBDL010000053.1:0-21793 GCA_038529695.1 Pseudomonadota bacterium
TGGGTGCCCAAACAATCGCATAAAATCAATTGCTTGCGTGGATCACGCTGGCTTGCCACTGATTGTCCTCCCTTGGTATGCGCTGCCGCATGACGCAAACTCTAGCCATAGAATGCGATGCGGGCAAACCGGAATATCGCGGCGAAGCCCGCTGCGCCGCAGCAATCGAAGTTTCAAAAAAGTCCTTTTTTTGAGCGGTTTTTTGGGCCAGCATGGTAGGCAGCCGTATACTGCGTTCTAGGGAGGGATCGTGGTTCACAATCCACAGCAGTATCAAACTATGCCGATTGGCGTTGTTGTGCGCCGTTCGCCAGGTGTGACTGCCTGGGCGAAATGGTCTTGGAAAGCGGTCGCCGTTTTGCCTGGCGCTGCCCCTGCGCGCTGGAAGGTACTACGAGATGAAGACGGCATTCGGGAGTATCACGCGGCGACACTGACGCTGGAATTGCACGGTGCCGAGAGTGAGGCATACCTTAGTGGCCTGGCTGACAAGGTGCCGGCGATCTATGTCGTCATGCGCCCGACCGACGATACCGAACAGCCCTTTCACCTGTTGCTGGCAACCGCGTCCCCTTATGAAGGTCAGGATTACGCCGATAATGGCGACGACATCGTCGAAAAGGTGCCAATGCCCGATGGTCTTATCGCCTGGGTCCGGGATTTTGCAGATAAGTTTTACCAGGAAGAGGTGTTCGTCAAACGCCGCCGTGACAAAAAGCGGGTTGATATCGTGGAGGATGGGTTTGGCGATCCGCGGATTGCAAAGCCAAGCGACGTTTATCGCGCTCCGAAAAGAAGGGAGCCCGCCGCGTGACAGAGACCCTCCAAGATTTCTGGTCGCGCCGTAAGGCGAAAGTGGCGCAAGAGGCTGCGGCTGAGGTTGAAGAGAGCGCAAAACCCGATCCTGAGATGAGCGATGAAGAGGTGCTGGCCGCACTCGACCTTCCGGACCCCGACACGCTGAGCCTTGGTGACGATATCAAAGGCTTCATGTCCAAGGCCGTCCCCGATCATCTGCGACGCAAGGCATTGCGGCGTTTGTGGCGCCTTAACCCGGTGCTGGCGAATGTGGATGGGCTTGTCGATTATGGTGACGATTTCACTGACAGTGCGACAGTCATTGAGGGCATGCAAACGGCCTATCAGGTGGGCAAGGGCATGTACGCGCATGTGCAGGAAATGGCGCGCCAGGCCGAGGCATTGTTGGAAAACAACGTTTCAGACGACGCAGAAGACGATGTGCCTGAGCCCGAAAATACGACAAAGGTCGTAGTTGCTGCAGCCGAGGAACCGGTGGAAATTGAACCAGAGCCGCAGGCAGAACCGCGCCGCCGGATGCGGTTCAGCTATGATGAAGAGACGTTGCCAGCATGAGTGTTGCCGAAGATATGAACGCCATCGCGCAGGAGGATCGGCTGCGTGCGGATCTTTACAACTTTCTGGGCCTGCTTTTGGCCGGGCCACCCGATGAGATGGTGCTGGCGCAAACGGCAGGTCTGACAGGTGATGAAACACCTTTAGGACAGGCAATCAGCCAGTTGGCCAGCGTTGCCAAGGTCAGCAAGCCCAAGGCGGTGACGCGCGAATTCAACGCGCTGTTTATCGGGCTGGGGCGCGGAGAGTTGTTGCCATTCGCCAGCTACTATCTGACTGGTTTCCTGAATGAAAAGCCGCTTGCCACCTTGCGTGGCGACATGGCGGCAAAGGGGATTGCCCGCGCGCCCAATGTCTATGAACCCGAAGACAATATCGCCTCCCTGATGGAGATGATGGGCGGGCTGATTGTGGGGCGGTTTGCGTGTGGTGCGGCTGACCTGCAGGCGCAAAAGGCGTTCTTCAACAAACATGTAGGCCCCTGGGCCGGTCACTTTTTCAGTGATCTGGAGGCGGCCAAGAACTCGGTCCTTTACGCCTCAATCGGTGCGGTGGGCCGCGAATTTATGGAGATCGAGCGCGAAGCGTTTCGGATGATTGCGGAGTAATTCGCAAAAAACGGCGGGTGCGTCCGCCAAGAAAGAAAGGGGAGACGTCCCATGGAAAAAGGCAAGGATGACGGCACAAACCGCCGTGATTTTCTCAAACTCGGGGTGGCAGCCCCGGCGGCCGTGGCCGCAGCTGCATCAGGAACCGCAGTATCGGCCCAGCCAGTCGATCTGAATTCCGACAAGATGCAGGACACCGCGCATACCCGCGCGTATCTGGCCAGCGCCCGCTTCTAAAGGACGCATCTGACGAAACCCAGCCAGCAGGGCGTTAGCCCCGCAAATGCCAGGGAGAAAGACATGTTAAGAAGAAAGACAAATGGTGCCGCGCGCCGTGCCACCATGCAAACTCCACAAAAATCGAGTGCTATCGACCGCCGCACATTCCTGCGCGGGTCGGGTCTGACGATTGGTGGGCTGACAGCGATTGCAGCAACAGGAGGGACAGTCACCGCCGCAAACGCGCAGGGCGCTGTGGCGAACGCGGTGCAAAGCATCAAATCGGTATGCACGCATTGCTCGGTTGGTTGTACGGTCGTGGCAGAGGTCGAAAACGGTGTCTGGACCGGGCAGGAGCCCGGATGGGACAGCCCGTTCAACCTTGGCGCCCACTGCGCCAAGGGTGCTGCCGTGCGTGACCACGCGCATGGCGAACGCCGCCTGCGCTACCCGATGAAGAAAGAAAACGGCGAATGGGTCCGTATCAGCTGGGATCAGGCGATTGATGAAATCGGCGACGGCATGATGAATATCCGCGAGGAAAGCGGACCGGACAGCGTTTATTGGCTCGGCTCGGCCAAGCATAACAACGAACAGGCCTATCTGTTCCGCAAGTTTGCCGCTTATTGGGGTACGAACAACGTCGACCATCAAGCCCGGATTTGTCACTCGACCACAGTTGCGGGTGTGGCAAACACCTGGGGCTACGGCGCCATGACCAACAGCTACAACGATATGCACAAATCCCGCGCGATCTTTATCATCGGCGGCAACCCGGCAGAGGCGCATCCTGTGTCCCTGCTGCATATCCTGAAAGCCAAGGAACAGAACAACGCACCCGTCATCGTGTGCGACCCACGCTTTACCCGCACGGCGGCCCATGCTGACGAGTATGTGCGCTTCCGGCCCGGGACTGACGTGGCGCTCGTTTGGGGGATCCTCTGGCACATCTTTGAAAACGGCTGGGAGGATGAGGAATTCATCCGCACCCGCGTCTGGGGGATGGACCAAATTCGCGAGGAAGTGGCCCGCTGGACCCCGGAAGAGGTGGAGCGTGTGACCGGCACCCCCGGATCGCAATTGCGCCGTGTGGCCTTTACGCTGGTCAATAACCGCCCCGGCACCGTTGTCTGGTGCATGGGTGGCACACAGCACACCAACGGCAACAACAACACGCGTGCTTATTGTGTGCTACAGTTGGCTTTGGGCAATATGGGAACCTCTGGTGGCGGCACCAATATCTTCCGCGGCCACGACAACGTGCAGGGTGCCACGGACCTTGGCGTTCTGTCGCACACACTGCCCGGTTACTACGGCCTGTCCGAAGGTGCGTGGGCCCATTGGGGCCGTGTCTGGGGGGAAGATCCCGAATGGCTCGCCGGCCAATTCCAGATGGTCAAAGATGCCGACGGCAACGACGCATCCCTGATGAACAAGACCGGCATTCCGGTGTCGCGCTGGATTGATGGTGTTCTGGAAGACCCCGAGAACACCGATCAGCCAGCCGCCGTCCGGGCCATGGTGCTTTGGGGCCATGCCCCGAATTCCCAGACACGGATGAAGGAAATGAAAACGGCGATGGAAAAGCTGGATATGCTGGTCGTGATCGACCCTTATCCAACGGTTTCTGCCGTACTGCATGACCGCGAGGACGGGGTCTATCTGCTGCCTGCCTCGACGCAGTTTGAAACGCGTGGTTCTGCCACTGCCTCAAACCGGTCCTTGCAATGGCGCGATCAGGTGGTTGAGCCGCTGTTCGAAAGTCTGCCGGATCACGTGATCATCGCGAAATTCGCCAATAAGTTCGGGTTTGCCGACCGGTTCTTCCGCAATATCGAGATGGAAGATGCCGAGACGCCGAACATCGAAAGCGTGACGCGCGAATTTAACAGCGGCATGTGGACGGTTGGCTACACGGGCCAAAGCCCGGAGCGGATCAAGCTGCACATGGCCAACCAGCACACGTTTGACAAGACGACGCTACAGGCCGTGGGCGGCCCCGCTGATGGGGATTATTACGGCATGCCATGGCCCTGCTGGGGCACGCCGGAAATGCGGCATCCCGGTACGCCGAACCTGTATGACATGTCAAAACCTGTCAGCCAGGGTGGCCTGACCTTCCGCGCGCGCTTTGGTGTGGAGCGGGATGGTGACAATCTACTGGCCGAAGGTGTGTATTCCGCCGGGTCTGAAATTCAGGATGGCTATCCTGAATTTACCATGCAGATGCTGATGGATCTCGGCTGGGACAGCGATCTGACGGCAGATGAACGCGCCGCAATCGATGCGGTTGCGGGACCGGGGACCAATTGGAAGACCGACCTTTCTGGCGGTATCCAGCGGGTTGCGATCAAGCATGAATGCGCGCCATTCGGCAATGCTAAGGCGCGTGCCGTGGTCTGGACCTTCCCGGATCCGGTGCCCGTTCATCGCGAACCGCTTTACACCAACCGGCGTGATCTGGTGGCGGATTATCCGACCTATGAGGATCGGAAATTCTATCGCTTGCCGACGATGTACGCGTCTATTCAAGCCAAGGATTTCTCATCCGAATATCCGATCATCCTGACCTCTGGTCGTCTGGTCGAATATGAAGGTGGCGGCGATGAAAGCCGGTCAAACCCCTGGCTCGCGGAACTCCAGCAGGACATGTTCGTCGAGATGAACATCCGGGATGCCAATAATCTGGGTGTCCGGGACGGTGCGCAGGTCTGGGTCGAAGGGCCAGAGGGTGGCCGCGTCAAGGTGATGGCGATGGTGACCGACCGGGTGGGCGAAGGCGTGGCCTTCATGCCGTTCCACTTTGGCGGGCATTTCGAAGGGGAGGACCTGCGGTCTAAATACCCCGACGGGGCTGACCCCTATGTGCTCGGTGAAAGTACCAACACCGCACAGACCTATGGCTATGATTCAGTGACCCAGATGCAAGAGACGAAAGCGACGCTCTGCAAAATCTCGGTAGCGTAAGGAGGAGATGAAAAATGGGTGCAAGAGCTAAATTTCTTGTCGACGCCGAACGCTGCATTGAATGCAATGCCTGTGTCACGGCCTGTAAAAACGAACATGAAGTGCCTTGGGGCATCAACCGCCGCAAGGTGGTGACGATCAATGACGGTAAGCCAGGCGAACGCTCAATCTCGGTCGCATGCATGCATTGTTCGGACGCGCCATGTATGGCCGTCTGTCCGGTCGATTGCTTCTATCAGAACGAAGAAGGGGTCGTGCTTCATTCGAAGGACCTGTGCATCGGCTGTGGCTATTGCTTCTATGCGTGCCCGTTCGGCGCGCCGCAATTCCCGCAGGCCGGCAATTTCGGCTCACGCGGCAAGATGGACAAATGTACCTTCTGCGCCGGTGGCCCGGAAGAGAACCACTCCACCGCCGAATTCGCCAAATACGGGCGCAACCGGATTGCCGAGGGCAAGCTGCCCATCTGCGCGGAGATGTGCGCGACCAAGGCGCTGCTCGCCGGTGATGGTGACGAAGTGTCCAGCATCTACCGCGAACGTGTCGTGGCCCGCGGCTTCGGCTCTGGCGCATGGGGCTGGGGTACGGCTTACGAGCAAAAGGGCGGTTAAGCCTCTGATCCGGGGCGGCTTTTTGCGCCGCCCCAATACGTTTTTCTGACGACCAGGGAGCATGTCCATGATCCGGGCCTTGTTTGCAATGATGCTACTCAGTCTGTTTGCAATCACTGCACAGGCACAGGAGGTGCCCATCCCTGATCGGTCTGAGACGGGTGGCGCGCAGACGCTCGAAGACATCATGGCGCGCCAGCAGCAGCTTCAGATCGATGACAGTTTCCGCAGTGAAGCGCTGGGCAATCCTGATGCTGCGGCTGCGCTGACGGATGACTTGGGCGCACGGGGTGGGCTGTCCGATAGCGAGCTTTGGCGCGGGCTGCGCTACGATGCGGCCGATGTGACCACACAGGCGCGTGGCGATGCGCCTGCCGTGTTAATCCAGGACAGCGGCATGTGGTGGTACGAATTCCGGCAGGGGCCGCTAATGACCTTTGGCACTTATATCCTGCTGGGGACGTTGGGCCTGCTGGTCCTGTTCTTCGTATTGCGCGGGCGCATCCGGATTGATGGTGAAAAGACCGGGCGCACGATTACCCGTTTCAAGGCAATTGAACGCTTTGGCCATTGGCTGATGGCAGGCTCGTTTATCCTGCTTGGGATCACCGGCCTGATCACACTGTTCGGGCGCAAGGTGATCATTCCGACCTTCGGGCATGATAGTTTCGCGACAATCGCGCTGGCCTCAAAATGGATCCACAACAACGTCGCATGGGCCTTCATGCTGGGCCTGATCATGATCTTTTTCATGTGGGTGTTGGAGAATATCCCGAACCGAACGGACCTGAGATGGATCGCTGTGGGTGGCGGCCTTTTCAAGAAAGGCGTGCATCCGCCAGCCAAGAAATTCAATGCAGGTCAAAAGGTTATCTTTTGGTCCTGCATCATTCTGGGCGGTTCGATTTCCGCCTCTGGCCTGTCGCTGCTCTTCCCGTTTGAGCTGCCGATGTTCGCGAAGACTTTCGCGGCACTCAACGCCACCGGCATCCCGCAGTTCATTGGCTTCGGCGTCTTGCCAACCGACCTGACGCCCCATGCCGAGATGCAATATGCCCAGCTGTGGCACGCTCTTGTGTCCTTTGTCCTGATGGCCATCATCATCGCCCATATCTATATCGGTTCTGTGGGCATGGAGGGGGCTTATGATGCGATGGGATCGGGCGAGGTTGAGGAACAATGGGCCCGCGAACACCACAGCCTGTGGGTGGAAGAGGTGAAAGCCAAAGAGCGTGAAGCCCCCACCGGTGCGACCCCGGCAGAGTAGGAGCAGAGCGATGAAAGTCATGCTGACCGCCTTTGCCGTGACCGCCGTGATTTCGGTTGGGGCCTATTATGGCCTGCACGCGCTGGGGTTTGGCGCAGGCGAGAGCACGGCGAGTGCGTCGGTCAGGTTGGGTGATTGACGCGAGATTACCGAACGGGAACCCGCGAAAGTCTTAACGCGCCGCGCGGCAGCATTGCTCAGCTGTTACCTAAGTCCGGGCTAATGCGCCTTGTGCCCTGATTTTGCAGGGCGAATGAGCCGTACAGACCCCGTACAGAAGCTGTACAGAACCTGTATGTACACATTTACGGGTTGAGAGGATGCGTGTACGGGTTAATGGGCATGCGTTAAGGAAGATGAAGATTTGGTGTCGTTTGCCGTGGCTATCCATCGGCAGGTCGGTGGGCTGTCGAGATGCCGCTGTTTCCCGGGCACTTTGATGGTTGAAGGATATTGTGACGCGTGCCTGCCGCGCCAGGCTCAGCCAGATTGACCGACCGGTGGGGCGGCCTGTCGGTGGATCGGCGTGGCTCACGCGCTTGTTCCGATCCGGGAGCAAGTCAAGCGTCGCATATTCAGCATCGGCTCGAAAACCTGAAACACACTGCTTACCCCTCCCGCCAGTTGGGCACCACTGGGCAGCGCCCGACCGCCCCGTCGCGCCAAAGGCGCGCCAATTTCAGCTGGCATGCCTTTGGCATGACGGGCGGGCGCTTTCAGCGCGACGCCCGCGGTCGGGCACTGCCCTCTGCGCTAGGGTATATCAACCGCGTCAGATTAAGTGGACCGCGCCCTAATCCCCATCCGCCACACCTTCCTGCCGCAACCGTGCGCGGCGTGCGCGGTAGCTTGGGAGGATGATCAGGAGCGCGGCGATAACGAGGAGGCCCAGGGTCAGGGGGCGTTCGTAGATGAAGGATGGCCCGTCGAAGAGGTTCATTGAGCGGGAGAAGTTGTTTTCCAGCATGGGGCCGAGGATGAACCCAATCAAGAGAGGCGCGAGCGGGTAGTCGGCAAAGCGCAGGATCGTGGCGCAGATGCCAAGGCCCACGAGGATCAAAAGCTCGGTCGCATTATTCTGTCCGATATAAGCGCCCATCAGCGTGAAGAACAAAATGAACGGGATCAGGAAGGTGCGCGGCACAGCCAGGATTTTGGCGATGTAAGGGATCAGCGGCAGGTTCAGGATCAACAGGATCACGTTGCCAAGATACATGGAGATGATGACGGCCCAGAAAATCTGCGGCTCATCAATCATCAGACGCGGACCGGGTGAAACGTTGAGTGCGATCAGCGCACCCAGCAGGATGGCGGTGGTGCCAGAGCCAGGGATGCCCAGCGTCAAGAGCGGTACGAATGACCCGGTGCAAGCGGCGTTATTCGCACTTTCGGGCGCGGCGAGGCCTTTGATACTGCCTTTGCCGAATTGTTCTTGGTCTTCTTTCTTCGCGATATTGCGTTCGACCGCATAGCCGAGGAATGACGCAATCGTGGCGCCCGCGCCGGGCAGGACGCCGATCAGGAAGCCTTGGATCGATTGGCGGCCCACGACGGGGGCGATGGCGCGGGCCTCTTCACGGGTGATGCGGAGATCCTTGATCTCATTCGTGCCGCCTTCGGTTTTGGAGCGGTTGGGATCGAGGATCAGGTAGATCGCTTCGGGTAGCGCGAACATGGCCATGGCCAGCGTGATAAAGCCGAGGCCCGATTGCAAATCCATGATGCCAAAGGTGAAGCGCGGCATGTTGAACAAGACACCTTCACCAATCGTGGCAAGCATCAGACCCGCGATTGTCATGAGCAGCGCCTTGGCGACTTGTCCGGTACCTGCAAAGGCTGCAATGGCTGACAGACCCACGATCATCAGGGCAAAGTATTCCGGTGAGCCGAAGAGCAGCGCCACCGTCGAAAGGGCAGGCGCGAAAATCATCAGCAAGATCGCGCCAATCGTTCCCCCGATAAAGGAAGAGATCGCGGCGACCGTCAGCGCCTTGCCCGCCTTGCCTTGGCGCGCGAGGGGGTAGCCGTCAAAACTGGTGGCGACGGTGGAGGCGACGCCGGGTGCGTTGATCAGGATCGACGACGTCGAGCCGCCGAAGATCGCGCCGTAATAGACGCCGGCGAGCAGGATGAGGGCGGCAGATGGATCGCCGATGGAAATGGCGACCGGGATCATGATGGCGATGATCGACATCGGTCCTAAACCGGGGAGCATGCCGATGAACGTGCCGATCAGGCAGCCACCAACGACCATCAGGATATTGGTGAGCGAAAAGGCCGTCGAAAGGCCGATCATCAATCCTTCAAGCATCGCCTAGACCCCCATGAAAGCCGGCCAGGGGCGCAGGAAGATCCCCAGCACCTCTTGCACCAGATACCAGATGCTGCCCGCTGCAATCAGGGCGACAGGGATCAGTATATGCAGGCGACGTTCGCCCAAAACCAGCGAGCCGATCATCAGAAAACCCACCGTTGCGGCGAGAAACCCGATGGGACGCAACAACAGCGCATAAGCGATCATCAGCCCGATCAAGATCAAGGCAGGCGCCACCTGGTAGTCCAGCAAGCGGCGATAGACGATCACCGACGGATCATCGTCGCGGGGCTTGTTTGCTTTCTCAAAGCCCAGAATGATCACCAGTGCAGCGACAATCGCCATCACTGACAGCACCTTGGGAAAGGTCGACGGCCAGATCGGATTGTTCCGCATGAAGGGGGCGAGCGACGCGTCCATCGTAAAGAACGCCGTGTAGGCATATCCGGCACTCATCACCAGAATGATGAGCGCAATCCAACGATCAAGCGCCATTGGTCCTCCTCCCCTTCACTAATTCATTGGCGTCCGGCGGGTGTTGCCGGACGCTTGGGCTGTCCCTTAAAGGAAGCCCAGTTCGCGCATCAGATCGCCCATGACCTGCTCCTGGTTTTCCAGGAAGGTCAGGAAATCGCCGCCGTTATTGTGGATGTTGACCCAGCCGTTGCGCGCGCGCACTTCTTCCCATTCGGGTGTGTCGTACATTTTGGCCAGCGCGTCCTGATACATGGCCAGCTTGTCATCTGGCAGTCCGGGGGCGGCGAAGAACCCGCGCCAGTTCACGAATTCAGTGTCGATCCCCTGTTCGGCCATGGTGGGCGCGTCTGGATAGGTATCGATCCGTTCGGGCGCTGTGACGCCGATGATCTTGACCTCACCGGCATTGGCCAGGTCGACCGCTTCGGAGAAGCCGGTGCTGAGCGCTGTGATCTCACCTGACAGCAGGGCCGCCATCGCCTCACCCCCTGCGTCATAGGGAATGTATTTGACGGCTGTCGGGTCTTCGCCCGCAGCCTTCATCACCATGGCTGCGACCAGATGGTCAAGCCCGCCCGGAACCGAGCCACCACCAATGGCTGTGCTGCGTGGGTCCGCCTGATAGGCGGCAACAAACTCTTCCATTGTGTTGATCGGGCTGTCCTTGCCCACAACCATCGCGGCGTAGTCACCGATTGTGCCTGCGACCAGCGTCAGGTCGCGGAAGTTCTGCGGGAATACACCTGTCAGCGACCGGATCACGATGGGTGTGGAATTGACCATCATCGTGCCATGGTTGCTGTCGGCGTTTTCGATCAGATAGCCGATAGCCTTGCCGCCGCCGCCGCCGGACATGTTTTCGTAAGTGGCCTGGCCAATCAGCCCGGCATTTGTCAGTGCTTCGCCCGTGCCGCGTGCGGTGCCGTCCCAGCCACCACCGGCGCCGCCGGGGATCAGAAAGTGGATGCTGTCGACCACTTGATGGCCATCCGCCATCGCCGGTGCACCCAGTGATACGCTTGCCGCTGCCGCAGCAATCACGGCCCTGCGGGTCATGTTGAAAAGTGTCATGATATCCTCCCGATTATCTTTGTGGCGTTGACCGCCTTGGGAGAGTGTTCACGATCCCCGCGCGCGACGCAACCATCATTCGGCGGGCTGAGCCGGTCCGAAGCTGGATTGATAAAATCGGTACCAATTTTCACCCATGATCCCGGCAACCTCAGCGGTATTCATACCAACGGCGCGCAGTCCGCCAGCGATATTGGCGAAGTCGCGGTTGTCCTGAAACCAGGTGGGCATAGGCGGAAATCCGGGGGAGGTGGCGGACCCTTCGCCATAGTCGATCTCTTTGCTCCACCGCCCGACGCGCATCCATTCGACCACGCTGTCAGGTTGGTTCTGGCAGAGGTCTGATCCCAGCCCCAGATGTGCCGTGCCGAATTTGTCTGCCGTCCGCGCAATCATTTCGCAGAACGCTTGCACGGTGCAGTCAGACCCGTCTGCCAGATGATGCGGATAGAGCGAAAATCCCAGCATCCCGCCGTTTTCCGTGACGGCCCGGATGACGTCATCGCGTTTGTTGCGCCTTGCGGGGTGCCAATGATGCGGGTTGGCATGGGTGATGGCGATCGGCCTATGAGAGACCTCCGCCGCCTCAATCGTCGACTGGTCTGCGCTGTGACTCATGTCCACGACCATGCCGACGCGGTTCATTTCTTTGATGACCTGTTTTCCCATCCGGGTGATCCCGGTGTCACGGTCTTCGTAACAGCCCGTCGCCAGCAAGGATTGGTTGTTATAGGTCAGTTGCATGAAACGCAGGCCCAGCCGGTGCAGGACTTCAACAAGTCCGATATCATCTTCCATCGGGCTGGGGTTTTGTGCGCCAAAGATGATCGCGGTGCGCCCGGCCTGCTTGGCCTGCGCGACATCCAACGCATCATAGGCCTGCACGATCAGGTCGGGAAATGCTTCAAAATACCGGTTCCATCTTTCGATGTTCAGAACGGTTTCACGAAACGTCTCGTGATAGGCGATTGTCACATGCACGGCATCAACACCACCTTCGCGCATCTGACGAAAAATGGTTTCGGACCAATTTGCATATTGCAGGTTGTCAATGAGCATTCGCAAGTTGTGGCGGATCGGGGTGATGACGTCAAACAGGGGCTGGTACACCATTCCTAAATCGTTATAGTTTTCGTGAAGAGAGGGAGGCACCATGAAAACCATCAAGGGACCAGCGCTGTTTCTGGCGCAGTTTGCGAGCGATGAAGCGCCGTTCAATACGTGGGACGGGATCACGAAATGGGCGGCAGATTGTGGATACAAAGGTGTGCAGGTGCCCAGTTGGGACGGGCGGCTTTTTGATTTGGGTAAAGCTGCAGCGTCGAAAGATTACTGTGACGAATTCAAGGCACAGGCGGAGACGAACGGGGTGGTAGTGACCGAGCTTTCGACCCATTTGCAGGGGCAGCTCGTCGCCGTGAACCCGGCTTATGACAGCGCATTTGATGGCTTCGCCGCACCAGAGGTGCAAGGCGATCCGAAAGCCCGGCAAGCCTGGGCGGTGGATCAGGTGAAGATGGCGATTTCTGCATCAAAGCATATGGGGATTGATGCGATGGCGACGTTTTCCGGCGCGCTGGCCTGGCCCTTTATCTATCCGTGGCCGCAACGTCCGGCGGGTCTGGTCGAGGCCGCGTTTGATGAGCTTGCGGCCCGTTGGCGTCCAATTCTGGATCATGCAGAGGAAAACGGGGTCGATGTCTGTTACGAAATCCATCCCGGCGAGGACCTGCATGATGGCATCACTTTCGAGATGTTTTTGGAGCGGCTGGGCGGGCATGCGCGCTGTAACATGCTGTATGATCCGTCGCATTACGTGCTGCAATGCTTGGATTATCTGGACAATATCGACATCTACAAAGACCGCATCAAGATGTTTCACGTGAAGGATGCGGAGTTTAATCCGACCGGGCGGCAGGGCGTTTACAGCGGCTATCAGTCTTGGGTCGACCGGGCTGGGCGGTTCCGGTCCTTGGGTGACGGGCAGGTGGATTTTGCGGCGATCTTTTCCAAGATGGCGGCCAATGATTTTGATGGCTGGGCCGTTGTCGAATGGGAATGCTGCCTGAAACATCCCGAAGATGGCGCGCGCGAAGGGGCGCAGTTTGTCAAGGATCACATTATCCGGGTGACGGAACGGGCATTTGATGATTTCGCCGGTGGCGATATTGATGACGCCACCAACCGCAAGATGCTGGGGATTTGAACATGAGTTACGAAAAACCAATTCGCCTTGGCATGGTTGGCGGCGGCAATGACGCCTTTATCGGCGCAGTGCATCGCATTGCATCCCGCATTGATGGGCGGTTTGATCTGGTGGCGGGGGCGCTGTCATCGACGCCTGAAAAAGCGCAAGCTTCGGGTCAGGCGTTGGGGCTGGACCCGGCGCGAACCTATGATGATTTCAAAGCAATGGCGATCCGCGAGGCGCGGTTGAAAGACGGGATTGAGGCGGTGGCAATTGTGACGCCCAACCATGTGCATTATGCCGCTGCGCGCGAGTTTCTCAAACGCGGCATTCATGTGATTTGCGACAAACCGCTGACATCGACCATGGCGGACGCAAGGAAGATGGCGAAGGCGGTTACCGATAGCGACGCGCTGTTTGTCCTGACTCATAACTACACCGGTTACCCGTTGATCCGGCAGGCGCGTGAAATGGTGGCCGACGGCGAGATTGGCGATATTCGTGTGGTGCAGGTGGAATATGCGCAGGATTGGCTGACCAAGGCCGAGGATTTCAAGCAAGCCGCGTGGCGGACCGACCCCGAACGGTCCGGGGCAGGGGGATCGACAGGAGATATCGGGACCCATGCGTTCAATCTGGCGAGCTTTGTGACAGGGTTGGAGACGGAGAGCCTTGCGGCGGATCTGCAGGCCTTTGTCAGTGGGCGGCAGCTTGATGACAATGCGCATGTGATGCTGCGCTTTGCAGGTGGGGCGCGGGGCATGCTGTGGTGCAGCCAAGTGGCGCCGGGCAATGAAAACGGGCTACGGCTGCGTGTTTATGGCGACAAGGGCGGGCTGGAATGGGCGCAGGAGAATCCCAATCAGCTATGGTTCACCCGGCATGGTGAGCCCAAGCAATTGCTGACCCGTGGCGGCGCGGGTGCGACCAATACGGCGGAACGTGTCACGCGGATCCCGGCGGGCCATCCCGAAGGCTATCTGGAGGGGTTTGCCACGATCTATCGTGAGGCGGCGGATGCGATCTGCGCGCATCGAGATGGTAGGCCCGTACCGGGGGATGTGATCTATCCGGGCATCGATGACGGTATGAAAGGCATGCAATTTGTGGATGCCTGTGTGCGGTCCTCAAAACGCGACGGGGCCTGGGTCAAACTAGCGGGCTAGGCTGCGCGCAATGTCTTCGGACAGCGTCAGTATTGCGGCCGCCTGTGCATCTGCGATGCTTTGCAGGCTTTGATCCGGCATCTCTTGTGTGATGTTGAACGCCCGCGTGCTGTTGGGAAAATCAATGCCATCGCCGCCGATATAGTATTGGCCGGTCAGCCGAAACACATTATCGGCGCCGGCCAGCATGCGCGCAACACGGATATCGATGGCGATGTCGGGCAACCCCAGAAACGGCCATGGATCGGGGCCGATTTCGGTGTTCAGGATATCTGCAAGAGTTTGCGTGACGATCAGTGTTACCGCCCTTGCAGGGTCATCGGCCCAAAGGACATCCGCATCGCTGGCAATCAGACCCGTTGACGTCTCAAAAGCCACTTCTTCGACAGCTGCATAGGTGGGTAGCGACACGGTGCGGACCATCGCGCTGTCGATGCGCGGGCGCAGTTCCAGGTCGGATGGTAGTGGTTGCAGGGCCAGCCGGTCAATCGGAGGGGAACATGCGGTAAGCGCCAACCCGGCCAGAACAATCCATTTCTTCAACATCATTACCGTCCTGTCAGCAGGGAATTGGGGTTGCGCTGGATGGCGCGGGCGAGCGCCGAAACAGCGTCCGCCGCCGCCTGAATATCACGCAACGTCGCCAGTGTTTCTGCGCCGAAGCGTGAGCGTTCGCTGTAGCTTTCCACGACAGCCTCTGTCTGTGCGACAAGCGCATTGGCACGAGCGGATAGGGCGGGCAAGGTGCTGACGGCGTCTTCTACCGCTTGTGCGGCCTGGTTGGCGGCGTCTAGCGCTGCGTTCACGTTTTCGATGGCACCACCTTCGCGCACGTCACTGAGAAAACCGCGCATTTCATCGAGTGCCGTGTTCAGCGAGGCGGGGAGGGCTGCGGTATCTTCGTCGCTCACAAAGGTTTCGATGGCGTCGAGCGTTTCGGTAGCGGACACGGCCAGTGCTTCGAGTTCCAGCGCGTTTGCTTTTGCGGTCAGCGCCTCGATCTGGGCAGCAATTTCGGGCAGGCTTTGTGTCGCCTCTTCGATATTGGCGGCGGCCCGGGCGGCGTTTTCCAATGCGATGTCCAGATCGCCGATCAGATCGGTTTCGGTGGCGCGCGCGACGATGGCATCAATGTCACCCACGACCTGGCGCAAATCACCTGGCAGGGATTGCAGGTCGTCATCGGCGATCAGTGCCCGACTTTCATCAAGCAGGGTGACAAGTGAGGATGGTACGGCGACTGTCGCCTCATCATTGGCGAGCCGTTCGATACTGTCCATCAGATCGATGGCGCCATCCATCAGCTCTTCGACCGGGAGTGCGTTGATACGCGCCAGAACGCCCTCTGCCGTGGCGGCCACGTCGGAGATCTCGGATTCGGTTGTGGGGATGATGGGGAATTGGCCGCCCGTGCCGGTCATGATGGCGGGGAGGGCATCATCGATTTGCACCAACTCCACCAACAGGGCGCCGGACAGGATATTGCCAGTGACCATGCGGGCCCGAAGGCCGCGCGCGACAAAGTCGGACAACAGAACCATCGCATCCTGCGCTGTGGCCTCTGCGCCCATACCCAGACGAGATGGTTCAATAGCGAGCACGGCTTGCAGGCGTACCTCTGCCTCGCTGCCTTCACCCACAACGATCGCGTTGAGATCATTCACCTCGCCGATGCGGATACCTTGAAAGCGCACTTCGGAGCCAGGGGACAATCCGCTGACCGATTCCTCGAACAAAACCGCGACCTCCAGCACTTCGGCGTTGGGGTCGGTGAACAGGCTGTCGCGCGCGGTTTGTTCATCGGGGAAGATATCAAAGAGATGCCCATCCCGGATCGGATCGCCGCCCGACACGATGGTGTCAAAAGCAATGCCGCCTTCGATCAGCGAGGCGAGCGAGTTCACGTTCAGTGACACGCCCCCGGCACCAAACGACACACTGAAACCGGATGTGTCCCAGAAGCGGGTGCTGGTGGTAATGCGCCTGTCATAGGGACTTTCGATAAAGGCGGTGACGACGACTTGCGTGCCGTCGAAGGACAGTTCGGGTTCTTCCAGGTAGCCGACCTGCAACCCCTTGTGCAGGACAGGCGCGCCTGCCGCAACAGAGCCACCGTCATTTGCACGCAATACGATGCGCGTGCCGCGCTGCCCTGCACGGGTCAGGACAGGTTGTTCCAACCCGATAAAGTTGAATTGCTGCACATCGGCCTGCGTGTCCCAATTACCTTCGATATAGACGCCCGACAAAACCGTATCGAGGCCCGTGATCCCGCGCACCGATACATCCGGGCGGACCACCCAGAATTGCGCATCATCATCCATAAAGGGGGCCACATTCTGTTCCACACGGGCATGGACCAGAACGACAGCAAGCCCATCGTCAAATTCGACGCGCTCCACCTCGCCTATCGCGACGTCGCGGTAACGGATCTGCGTCTCGCCTGCGGTGATCCCTGCGGCATTTTCGAAGGCAATCGTAATGAGCGTACCGCGATCGCGGTAATTGTCCCAGGCGGCCCAAAGCGACACGGCCAGCGCGATGATCGGCACAAACCAGACGAGCGACAGGCGCTGCCAAACGCGTTTCTTGATCGGCCTGACGTCGAGTGGTGCGGCGCCGATAGGGTCTTGGTCACTCATGTTGCGTCCTGTCCGTGTCCCAGATCAGCCGAGAGTCAAAGGCTTGTGCCGACAGCATGGTGAAAATCACCGACAAAGCAAAGCTTACCGCGGCAATGCCGGGATTAATCGTGGCAATTGTGTCGAGTTGCACGAGCGCCGACAGAATTGCAACGACAAAGACATCGATCATCGACCAGCGGCCAATGAATTCAACAACTTCATAGGCGCGGTGGCGCTCATGCTGATTGCTGCGCGAATGCCGCTGCACGCTGATCGCCAGATAAGCGATTGCGACGAATTTGCCGATAGGGATCATGACAGAGGCGAAGAAGACGATGAAAGCCACGCCGTACGAGCCATAGTCAATCAGCTCGAACACGCCGCCGATAATGGTGCTTTCGCTGCGCTCAATCAGGGTCGATGTCAGCAGCATCGGATACACATTCGCCGGGATATACGCGATCATGCCCGCAATCAGCCACGCCCAGACCTTTTGCAGGCTTTCGGTGTCGCGGCTGCGCAAAGGTGCTTCGCAGCGCTTGCAATACGCGGTGTCGCGCTGGTGGACCTGGCCACAGCGCTGGCAGGCCACCAGACCCGCATCGCGGGCAGAGATTATGCCGCTGACTGGTCCAGTGCTTCCCAAATCGAATACCTGCAAATCAGTTGATCTTTGAGAACGGTGATGACGACGACCCCGGCAAAGGCCCAGAAGGCCGGGCCGATTGTGACAGCCGCAAGCCCTGCCACCTTAATCAGGGCGACGGTCACGCCGACGATGAAAATCTCGGCCATGCTCCAGGGCCGTAGCCGTTCTGCAAGGCCGAAGGCCTGTCTTGCGGCAGGGCGCGGCTTTTGTTCGCGCACCAAGGGGCCAAGCGCGTAGATCAAGGCGATCAGCCGGATCAGGGGGATGACCACGATAAAGAACGCGACTGCCACGGCGAGTGGGAAGGCTAGACCGTCCTTGAATGCCAGGATCGCGTCAATGACGGATGTCGCATTGTGCAGGCCACCGGCATCCAGCGTCAGAAACGGAAAGCTGATCGCGGCAATCATCATAATGAACGCGGTCAGTGCCAGGCTGAGGACACGCGCGATCGCTGCGGGCTGCGACGTCATCAGCACGATCCCGCAGCGCTGGCAATGGGCGCGCGCATTGGGTGGCAGCGTCGCGGCATGATGCAAGGTATCGCATTGCGGACAGGCAACCAGATCATCCAGCGGGGGCAGTGCAGCAGGCACGCAAGGTCCTTTCAGAGAATGGGGACGTCCCCCAAGTCTAGCGCGAGGTTATCGCGTCTGACATAGATATGCTACGACCCCGCCCAGAACAATTCAATAAAGAGAGAGCGTTCATGCCAGACCTCGTTTTCCCCGCCCGCCCGGTCCCGACCGTGCTGATAGAGAGCGGTTTAGCGTTTCCCGTGGCGCGGATTTTCTGTGTTGGCCGCAACTACGCCGCCCATGCCGCCGAAATGGGCCATGCGGTGGACCGCGAGGCGCCGTTCTATTTCACCAAGTCGGCCCATGCGGTGTTATTGTCCGGCAATGACATGCCGTATCCGCCGCGCACCGGCGATCTGCATCATGAGATGGAGCTGGTTGTCGCAATTGGCGCTACGGCACGTGACGTTGCCGAAGCGGAGGCAATGGATCTGGTCGTTGGCTATGGCTGCGGCCTTGATATGACTCGGCGTGACTTGCAGTCAGCCGCCAAGGAAAAGCGCAGGCCATGGGATACGGGCAAAGATTTTGACAATGCCGCCATTCTGGGCCCGCTCACCCCTGCGACCGATATTGATGACATTACAGCGAAGTCGATTGCCCTGACCGTCAACGGTGAGACACGGCAGACGGCGCACATCGCCGATATGGTCTGGTCGATCCCGGAAATCATTGCGGATCTGTCAACGCTCTACACGCTGATGCCGGGCGATCTGATCATGACCGGGACGCCGGCAGGTGTGGGGCCGGTCGTGCGGGGGGATCATCTGATCGGCACAATTGACGGGCTTTCCCCTGTGTCAACGCGTATCGTTTAGGCGAAAGTGACTTGCAGGTTTTGCCGGGCTTCGGCACACACGCGCAAAGTCGTTTCGTTGGAGGATTGCGATGACACCGACCCGCCGTACCCTGTTGGGCCTTTTGGCAGCTGCCTGCATGTCGACCGGCGCTGTCGCGCAAGAAGTGACGCTGCGCCTGCATCAATTCCTGCCCGCCCAGGCCAATGTGCCCGCGCATATTCTGGATGTCTGGGCGGATCAGGTTGAGGCCGACAGCGAAGGCCGGATCAAGATCGACCGCTTTCCATCGATGCAACTTGGTGGAACGCCGCCGCAGTTGATTGATCAGGCCATTGATGGTGTGGCTGATATCATCTGGACGGTTGCGGGCTATACGCCGGGGCGTTTCCCGCAACTGGAAGTGTTTGAGCTGCCCTTTATCTCAATCAGTGCCGAGGCGACATCGCGCGCCTATTGGGAACTCGCCGAAGAGCGGATGATGGATACCGATTTTGCCGCGTTCAAGCCGCTGGGCCTTTGGGTCCATGGGCCGGGCCTGATCCATTCCAATCGGCCGATTACGGATGTGGCAGACCTGAACGGGCTGAAACTGCGCGCGCCCACACGCACGACAACGACGATGTTCACAGGGCTAGGTGCGACGTCGGTCGGGATGCCTGTGCCTGCTGTGCCAGAGGCGTTGTCCAAAGGCGTGATCGATGGCGCGGTGATCCCTTGGGAGGTGGTGCCTGCGTTGAAGGTACAGGAACTGGTCACCAATCACACTGAATTTGGCGATGCGCATCTTTACACGACAGCATTCATTTTCGCGATGAACAATGATGCCTATGACGGTCTGCCTGATGACCTGAAGGCGGTGATTGATGCCAATTCCGGTCTCGAATTCTCGGCATTTGCGGGGCGGACGATGGAAGAATACGATGCACCGGGACGGGCCTTGGCGGCAGAGGCGGGTAACAATATCATCACCCTGACACCAGAGCAGGTTGATGCCTGGCGCGCCGCAAGCCAGCCCACAATCGACAACTGGATTGCGGAGGCTGACGCGGCGGGGATCGATGGCACCGGTCTTTATGAAGCAGCGACTGCGCTGATCGCGAAACACAGCGCGGGCAACTGACCGCGCGCGCATGGTTGGCAGGGTGATCACCGGTCTGGCGCGGTTCATGGCGCTTTTGGGCGGCATCGTGCTGTGTCTGCTGGTGGCCATGGTGTGCCTCAGCATTATCGGGCGCGAACTCAATAGCGTTGCGCATAGCGGATATCTGGGCGCGTTCGGCAATTGGCTGATCGCGCGGGGTATCGGGCCGATCAACGGCGATTATGAACTGATCGAGGCGGGTGTCGCCTTTGCGATTTTCGCGTTTTTGCCGCTGACACAATTGACCGGATCGCATGCGACGGTTGATATCTTTACCAGCGGGTTTGGCCCGCGTGCGAACAACATCATCGCCGCATTCTGGAGCGTGGTGATGGCGCTGATCATCGTCCTGATCACATGGCGGCTTTTTGCGGGGATGCAGGACAAGCTGCGCTATGGTGAGACGACGTTTCTGATCCAGTTCCCGGTCTGGTGGGCGTATGCGGCTAGCTTTGTCGCAGCGCTCGCTGCCAGTATCGTCAGCCTCTATTGTGCCGCGATGCGCCTGACGGGTCATCGCACCACATGAGCGATCTTGCCCTTGGCTATCTGTCTTTTCCGGTGCTGTTGCTGCTGATTTTCCTGCGCGCACCGATCGGGCTGGCCATGCTGCTGTGCGGGATCGGGGGGCTTTGGCTGGCGACGGATGGCACAACGGTATTCATGGCGCGGTTGAAGTCAGAGGTTTTCACGACATTTTCCAGCTACAACCTGTCGATCATCCCGATGTTTTTGTTGATGGGGCAGTTTGCGACGCTTTCGGGCATGTCACAAGCGCTGTTCAACGCAGCGCAATCCTGGTTAGGGCATCGCAAAGGCGGGATGGCCATGGCGTCTGTGGGGGCCTGTGCCGGGTTTGGGGCGATTTGCGGGTCGTCACTGGCAACCGCCGCCACGATGAGCCGGGTTGCGCTGCCGGAGCTGCGCAAATACGGGTATTCAGGCGGATTTTCCACGGCGACACTGGCCGCAGGGGGTACGCTGGGTATCCTGATTCCGCCCTCTGTCATTCTCGTCATCTATGCGATCCTGACCGAACAGAATATCGCAAAGCTGTTTGTCGCGGCCTTTATCCCCGGCCTGTTGGCGGCTTTGGGTTACATGCTGACCATCGCAATCTACGTCCGCATCTATCCCGATCAGGCGGGCACCCATCCGCGACTGCCTTATGCAGCGCGGTTCAGATCGCTTTTTGCCGTTTGGCCGGTTCTGATCGTTTTCGCACTGGTTGTAGGCGGCATCTATAACGGTTGGTTCACCCCGACAGAGGGTGCGGCGGTGGGTGCGATGGGCACGGGGCTGATCGCACTCTTTTCGGGGTCCCTCAACTGGAGGGTGTTTCGCGACAGTATCCTGCAAACGGCCACAGGGACGGGGATGATATTTTTCATCGTGCTTGGGGCCGGGTTTTACAACGGTTTTCTCGCACTCACGCAGGTTCCGCAGGAATTGTCAGCTTGGGTGACGGATCAGGGGTTCAGCCCGTGGATGGTGATGATCCTGATCCTGACATTCTACCTGATCCTCGGCTGTTTGATGGACAGCTTGTCGATGATCCTGCTGACGATCCCGATCTTCTGGCCGGTTGTCTCGACATTGGATTTCGGGATGACAACGGAGGAGGTGGCGATCTGGTTTGGCATCCTGGTCCTGATCGTGGTGGAGGTGGGTTTGATCACGCCACCGGTGGGGATGAACCTGTTTATTATCAACAGCATGGATAAGGACACGCCGATGAC
>JBCBDL010000054.1:0-21624 GCA_038529695.1 Pseudomonadota bacterium
TTCCTTGAGGTTCACGGTCGTGCGCCGTTCCTCATCCATAATGCCGATCTTGACCGTATAGCGCGGCAGGCCCAGCGCATCCTCAACCATCGCAAATATATCATTGGTGAGTGTCACCTCTTCTGGCCCATGCATCTTCGGCTTGACCACATAAACCGATCCATGGGCGGAATTCCCGCCCTCGCGCTTCAGGTCATGCATCGCGATGAGGACCGTGAACATCGCGTCCATCAGCCCTTCGAACACCTCTTCACCGTCCGCATCCAGAATGGCGGGGTTCGTCATAAGGTGCCCCACGTTGCGCACCCATAGAAGCGCACGGCCTTTCAGCACCAGCGGGTTCCCATCCGGTGCGGCATAGGTGATATCCTCGGCCAGTCGCCGGGTCATCGTCCTGCCACCCTTTTCGAACTCGGCCGACAGGTCGCCCTGCATCAGGCCCAGCCAATTGCGGTAAGCAAGCACCTTATCTTCGGCATCGACACAAGCGACGCTGTCTTCGCAATCCATTATGGCGCTGATGGCACTTTCCAATCGCACATCGGCCAGCAAGGCCTGATCACGGCTGCCAATCGGATGGGCGCGGTCAAAGACAAGTTCGACATGCAGGCCATTGTTTTTCATAAGGATTGCGTCGGGTGCCTTTGGGTTGCCGCGGAAGCCTACAAATTTCTCTGGCTGCTTGAGCGGTAAATCGTCCACCATCAGGGCGCCGTCGCGGACGGAGTAGCGCGACACATCCGCATGGCTTGTCCCCTCGATCGGAAACGCCTCATCCAGAAATACGCGGGACCGCGCCACGACACGGGCACCATGTCCGCGGTCATAAGGGCCTTTGGGCGGCTGCACGCCCATCGCATCGGTGCCGTAGAATGCGTCATAAAGACTGCCCCAGCGGGCATTTGCCGCGTTCAGGGCAAAGCGCGCATTGGTGATGGGGACCACAAGCTGCGGTCCTGGAACAGTGGCGATTTCAGGATCGACATTCGCCGTCTCAATCTCAAAATCATCGCCCTCTGCAACCAGATATCCAATCTCGCGCAGGAAGGCCTCGTATGCCGTGCGGTCATGCGCCTGTCCGCGGCGTTTGACATGCCAGTCATCGATTGTGGCTTGCAGTTCCTCGCGTTTTTGCAGCATTGCGCGGTTGCGTGGGGTCATGTCGGCCACCAGCCCGGCAAAGCCTTTCCAAAACGCATCCGCATCAACACCAGCACCAGGTAAGGCCTGATCATCGATAAAGCTGGCCAATTCGCTGGCAACCTGCAGCCCGTGTTTTGCGATGCGGTCGGTCATGATATCTCCCCTTGATTGCTTGCATACGGCGGCACACAACGGCCCGGCGTCGCACACGATCTAGTGCAGCCGTTTCCGATAGGCAACAAATTGGCGGTTGTTTATTTGGAACGCGCGTTGCGGCACCGATCCGAGCAATAGCGGACCTGATCCCAGACTTTTTTCCATTTCTTGCGCCACACGAACGGACGGCCACATGTGGCACATGTCTTTTGCGGCAGATCGGATTTACGGCGCATCTTGGGCATGACGATGCATTTATCGCTGCGGCAAAGTTTTTCCAAAAACTTTGACACCAATATTTGTGCCAGATTTTGCCGACGCCCGACCCCTGGAACCGCAGAGTTCCGCCGTTGCGCGATGATTACAAATCTGTCGTGGAACCTTTACATTTGACTGCGCATTGATGCGTTATGGAACACCGCATTGAACCGCTGATCGCTGAACGCGCCCCGTGGCTTTACAGTGATCGCCCCGGAACACGCATTGCAAAGCAGATGCTGCACAAGCTGTTGGGCTATGAAACGACCGTCAAAATCGCCAAAACCCTGAAAGATGCACCCTCCCCCAGCATCATGGGGACGATGGCGGACCGGCTGGCCAAGGTCGTCACCGCGCGGGGGCTGGGCCATATTCCCGCACATGGTCCGGCGCTGATTGTGGCCAATCATCCGACGGGCATCGCCGACGGGATCATCCTGCATCATCTGATTGCACAGGCCCGGCCTGACGCCTATTTCTTTGCCAATCGTGATATCTTGCGAGTGTTTCCGCAAATGGAAAGCATGATCGCCCCTGTGGAATGGCGCACCGAACTGCGCAGCCATGCCAAAACCCGCGAAACCATGGCATATGTCCGCGCTGCCACGGATGATGGGCGGCTCGGTGTAATCTTTCCATCCGGGCGCTTGGCCAAGCGGCGGGGTCTGCGGCTTTATGAACGGCCCTGGATGGCATCAGCGGCAATGCTGGCGCGGAAATTCGATCTGCCGGTCATTCCGGTAAATATACAGGCACGTAACTCTGCCCTTTTCTACCTCTTCGATTTGATCCACCCCACGTTGCGGGATATCACGCTGTTCCACGAGACGCTGAACAAGGAAAAGCAGCCCTTTCGCGTGACCGTGGGAGAGCCGATTTCAGCCGCCTCCATGCCACGCAATTCCGAGGATGGGATCGAAATGCTGCGCAAGGCCACATTGGCGCTTGGCGGAAAAGATGCGCCGACGGTCAATCTGGTTGCAGCGTCACGGTCATGGTTGAAACGGCCGCAGGCAGATTAGGCCGCGCAACAGGACGCAGCGCATTCAGTGGCGCACAATAGCTTTGCGTGCGGGTCCAGGCCGCCATCTCGTTGATCTTGCTACGATTTGTCATGGGTCCCCAATCGGCAGCCACCCCGCGCCAGCGCCCATCATGAACCGCCACAGCATTATCGCGCGCAACGGTCACGGCCATAATCCTTGCCGCACAGCTCAGGTTATCGGCTGCACTTTTCAGCGCTTCCCCACTGCGCGCGCGACACGCATAGCGACGCGCCGTGTCGGGATAGATCTGCAACAGGCCATACCAAAGGTCACCACCGCCCACGGCGCGCGGGTTATAGGTGCTTTCGTGTTTTGACAGGGCTGACATCATGCCGACCCAAAAGGCACGGCGTGCGGTTTCGGTCGCCGTCGCGTAGCCGGGACACCAGGTATCAATATCGCGCGGCACGATATCGGTCAGGACATCGGCATGGGTTGCGATGGCCGACATCGCCGCGCGTGTCCACAGATGCCCGCCATCCTTGAAATCCCAGCGGGCCCGCGGCAGGTACCGATCCCGCGCAACCGGGCGCAGTGTCGGTTGGCGGGTTGCGACTTCCACAGGATAACGCAGCATGTGCGGTGGGCGTGCCTCCGGACGATAGTCTGGCAGCGACACTTGTTGGGCGCTGGCAGGCCCGACCGCAATGAATAGAGCAAGTAGACGCAGCAGAATCTTCATGGGCTTAGCCTGCATATGGCTGCAGTTCGGCTCAAGCGCCGAGATCAAACGTGGCGGGTTTCAGCCATAGCGCATGTTCTCTTGAAGCTGGCGGGCGCATCTTTTACACCGCGTCTAAAGTTGATCAAAGGATGCTCTGATGCTCGATCTGACCTATGACGCCCCCACCCCCAAAGTGATTGCCGGCGCCCAGAATGACTGGGAACTGGTGATCGGGCTGGAAGTCCACGCGCAGGTGTCATCGAACGCAAAGTTGTTTTCTGGCGCCTCCACAGCATTCGGCGCGGAACCAAACAGCAATGTGGCCTTTGTGGATGCGGGCATGCCGGGTATGCTGCCGGTCATCAATGAAGGATGCGTGGCTTTGGCGGTGAAAACCGGGTTGGGGCTGAACGCGCAGATCAACCTGACTTCGGCCTTTGATCGCAAAAACTATTTCTACCCCGACTTGCCGCAAGGCTATCAGATTTCGCAGCTTTATCACCCGATCGTTGGCGAAGGTGAAGTGCTGGTCGAAATGGGCAACGGCACTGCGCGCAAGGTGCGGATTGAGCGTATTCATCTGGAACAGGATGCAGGCAAATCGATCCACGACATGGACCCGCATATGTCTTTTGTGGACCTCAACCGCACGGGTGTGGCGTTGATGGAGATCGTCAGCCGTCCGGACATTCGCGGACCGGAAGAGGCTGCAGCTTACGTGCAGAAGTTACGCCAAATCCTACGTTATTTGGGCACCTGCGACGGCAACATGCAAAACGGAAACCTACGCGCTGATGTGAACGTGTCGGTCTGCCGTCCGGGCGACTACGAAAAGTATCAGGAAACACAGGATTTTTCCCATCTCGGCACGCGCTGTGAGATCAAGAACATGAACTCTATGCGCTTTATCCAGATGGCAATCGACTACGAGGCACGACGCCAGATCGCGCTGATCGAGGATGGGCAGGAGGTCGTTCAGGAAACACGGCTTTACGATCCGGACAAGAACGAGACCCGGTCAATGCGGTCCAAGGAAGAAGCGCATGATTACCGCTATTTCCCGGATCCCGACCTTTTGCCGCTTGAGATTGAACAGGCTTGGGTCGATGATATCAAAGCGTCCCTGCCGGAGTTGCCCGATCAGAAAAAGGCGCGGTTTATCAGCGACTTCGGGCTGTCGGATTACGATGCATCGGTCATAACGGCCGAAGTTGCGAACGCGGTTTATTTTGAAAAGGTTGCGGAGGGACGTGATGGTAAGCTCGCCGCGAATTGGGTAATCAACGAGCTTTTCGGGCGCCTGAAAAAAGAAGATCACACCATTGAGGAAAGTCCCGTTTCTGCTGATCAATTGGGTGCGTTGATCGGGTTGATCAAATCCGGCGATATCTCGGGCAAGATCGCCAAAGAAGTCTTCGAAATCTGCTATACGACCGGCCGTGATCCGGGCGAAATTGTCGAAACCGAAGGTATGAAGCAGGTTACCGATACCGGCGCGATCGAGGCGACGGTTGACGAAATCATCGCTGGAAACCCCGCACAGGTGAAAAAGGCACAAGCCAATCCCAAGCTGGTTGGCTGGTTTGTGGGCCAGGTCATGAAAGCAACCGGCGGAAAGGCGAATCCCGCTGCAGTCAATCAGATCGTTTCTGCAAAACTGGGGCTCTAGTCGTCGCCCGCCGGTATTTTCCCGGTAGCATCGGGCAACCTTGGCTTCGCTGCACCAATTTGATACACCACCGTGGTGGAAATAGGGGTGACGTGATGTCATACGAATACAAAGTCGTACCAGCGCCGACACGCGGGCTGAAGGCGAAGGGCATAAAGACCGCTGAAGATCGGTTCGCCCATGCGCTTCAAACCGAGATGAACGACCTCGCCGCGGATGGTTGGGAGTATTTGCGCGCGGATACCCTGCCTGCCGAACAACGTGATGGGTTGATGGGCAAGACGACCGTGTTTCAAAACATGCTCGTATTCCGTCGCCCCAAAAAGACCGCATCGATGGTCGCGCCGCAGCCGGCAATGAAGGCGCCACCGCCAATCGCCAAACCAAAGACCGGCGAAGAGCGGCTGGCCGAAAGAAAGCAGCCTGTCGCACCGACTGCGGTTAAAGATGCAAAGCCACCGTCATCGGATGTTGCCGCAGAATAATCACTGAACCTCGATCGCCAAAGCATGAATGCGCCCGATAATGTCAGGGCCAAGTGCCGCATGGATCGCCCTGTGCCGCGAGATTCGTGACAAGTCATTCAATGACGGCGCGGCGATTTTGATCCGCCAATGGCTTTCACCTGAACCGTCATCGCCTGCATGCCCCGCGTGCAATGCACTTTCATTGATCACCTCAAGCGTTTCGGGGGAAAGTGTTTCCAAAGCGGTGCGAATTTCTGCCGCGAGTCCCATTATTTTGCCCTTCCCCTCTTCAATCTCTCGCCCAGCGGTTTAAAGTCTATCGGCCTGAACGGAAAGATGAGTCGCGTCATGAAGAAAGATGATCCTTTTGGTTTTGACATGTCTGTGTCGAGTTCCAAGAAAAAGAATCCACGTGGACGGCGTGGCATGTCCGGCGCGTCCGAGACATCGACCAGAATCTGCGACCACGAAGGTTGCCGGAAGCCGGGCCTTTACCGTGCACCGAAATCGCCGGATTCGCTGGATGACTATTACTGGTTCTGCCAGGAACATGTGCGTGAATATAATCTTAAGTGGAATTTCTTTGACAGTACCTCAGAGGCTGAGCTGGCCGCACAGATGGATCAAGACCGCGTGTGGGAACGTCCAACAAAACCGTTCAAGCGCACCGTTGAGGAACGCGCATGGGCGCGACTAGGTGTCGATGATCCGCATCAGGTCCTTGGCGCAAACGCAACGCAAAACCCGGGACGCGGCGCGGCGTCTGGCCGCAAGCTACCCCCGACCGAGCGGCGGGCGATAGAAATTCTTGAGGCCAAGGACAACTGGTCCAAACCGGAAATTCGCAAGGCCTATAAGGCGCTGATTAAGGTACTGCATCCCGATATGAACGGCGGGGATCGCAGTCAGGAAGAACAATTGTCCGAAGTTGTGTGGGCGTGGGATCAGATCAAGATCAGCCGCAATTTCCGCGAAAAAGACGACTAGACCCTACGCTTATCGAACATCTGTCTGACAAAAAAAGGGCGCATCCTTGCGGATCCGCCCTTTGATTTGGTCTGTAATTGACCAATCGCCCGCCGTGGGAACACTCTAGCTACGGCGGTACAGGTTCTCTTGCGACAATCGGCTTAGCTGTGTAACAGCACGGGCCCGCCCACGTGGAGAAGCGAGCAAGTCACGCTCGCGCCGGGCGTCAAGCTGCAGTGCATGCACTGCCATTGCGCCAGCAAACCAAGCGACAGCAAGCCATGGTTTTGCGATGAATTCTGAGACGAGCAACACCGGCCCATAAACCACACCCAAGAGTGGATCGATCAAGATGCCCGCAATCATTGCGGCCATAACCGCGATTGCAACGCTGCCGACTGCGGCCCGCAGAACACCGAACGTACCTTCAAGGCCCATCCAGCCACGAGCCAAAGCCAAACTGATACCACCACTTAGTGCCCCAGCGAAGATGACCCACTGGCTGAACCAAGGCTGATCAGCCCAGATCAATCCTGTGCCATCCACACCTGACATGATTAAGATCGTCATTCCCGCGGCCATTGCGATGACCGCGCCATATGCCAATAGAGAGGATTTCTCTCCGCGGCTCAAAGATAGTCTTTCTAAAATACGCGCCGACATTGCGCCCCCCATACCAACAGTTAATAACGAATATGTCGCATATTGGTCGCGACGTATCAGTGCGAAAACTCACAAGTCTTCATTTAAATACTGTCAAATTTGTGCCATATTTTGCTTACCCCAGCAATACAAAAACGGCGGAAAACCGCCTACAATCGCCTAAGAAGCTAATTTTATTGTATATTTTACACCACAACCAATAGGCGAGCACCCCGGCAACTGTTAACGTTATGTAAACAATCCCATTCGACTCGGTCAACATGACCTTTTGGACCGCATTTATGCGGGCACGAATCTGAGACTCACGCCGTTCAGACAATGCCGTTTGCCCGTCGGACGCGGACCGTCATCAAAGATATGCCCCAGATGGCTGCCACAACGACGGCAATGCACTTCTGTGCGTAAATAGAGCAATCTGCGATCAGGTTTTGTGCCGACAGCATTTGGCAGACTTTCAAAAAAGCTGGGCCATCCGGTTCCACTATCGTATTTCGCCTCCGACGCATAAAGCGGCAAGTTGCAGCCACGACAGATATACGTGCCAGGTGCATAATTGCTGTCGAGCGCAGAGCTGCCCGCCCGCTCAGTCCCTTCTTCGCGCATCACACGATATTGCAGATCGGTCAGCATCGCGCGCCACTCGGCATCAGTGCGGGTGATCTCAAACGTTTGGGCGGCCAAGGCACGCGGTGCAACTGAAAGCGCAAGCGTCGAAAGGGCGAATTGTCGGCGGTTCACGTCAATACTCCATTTATTGACCGTATTTCTAACACCCGGTTCGTGTCTTCGCCCAGCAAAACCGCACCGCCGCACAATCATGTAAGCGCTGGTGATGATCAGCGCCGATCCACAAAACCAAAGCGACAGCATCCCTTCCCCTTGCAGCGGCCAGCGTTATGTTGCATGCCCGGAGACGACAAATGTGACACCACGATGAAGGTATAGGTCATGGCCGACGGAACGACCGATATGCAGGCAAAACCGACTGAAGAAATCTCGGTCCGCGAAGTATTCGGCATCGATACGGACATGAAGATCAAGGCTTTTGCTGACCGGTCGGATCGCGTGCCCGAAATCGACAGCACTTACAAATTCGATCCCGACACGACTTTGGCCATTCTGGCCGGCTTTGGTTACAACCGCCGCGTGATGATCCAAGGGTATCACGGAACCGGTAAATCGACCCATATCGAGCAGGTGGCAGCACGCCTCAACTGGCCAGCAGTTCGTGTCAACCTGGACAGCCATATCAGCCGGATCGATCTGATCGGCAAAGACGCAATCAAACTGCGTGATGGCGTGCAGGTCACCGAATTTCATGAAGGCATCCTGCCATGGGCGCTGCGTAATCCGGTCGCCATTGTCTTTGATGAATACGATGCGGGGCGCGCCGATGTGATGTTTGTGATCCAGCGTGTGCTGGAGGCGGATGGCAAACTGACCCTGATGGATCAGAACGAAATCATCACGCCGAACCCTTACTTCCGCCTGTTTGCGACGGCAAACACTGTTGGCCTTGGTGATACGACCGGCCTTTATCACGGCACGCAACAGATCAACCAGGCGCAGATGGACCGCTGGTCGCTTGTCGCGACACTGAACTATCTCAGCCACGACGCCGAAGCCGCGATCATTCTGTCGAAGTCACCGCATTTCAATACCGAAAAGGGCCGCAAGACGATCAGCCAGATGGTGACCGTCGCCGACCTGACCCGCACAGCGTTCATGAACGGTGACCTCAGCACCGTGATGTCGCCGCGGACAGTGCTGGCATGGGCCGAGAATACCCGTATCTTCAACGATGTGGGATATGCCTTCCGCCTTTCGTTCCTGAACAAATGTGATGAGCTTGAACGGCAAACAGTCGCGGAGTTCTATCAGCGCTGCTTTGATGATGAATTGCCAGAAAGCGCAGCCAGTCTCAGCCTAGGTTAGCAACAAAGTTGACGTAACGTAAAAATGCTAAACAATGGGCCGCTTTCGGTCACATTGTCGGCAGAATACACTCGCATACTGACAGCGTTATGTATCGAGTATGTCTGTTAACCCTCTATTTTATGTGTGCATTTACAAGCGTCCCGACGCATGCGCAGTCGAATGATCCTGATGCGCAGCTTCGGACCTTCGCGGCATGTGTCGGACGCCTTTCAGCCGTCGTTGAATACGAATGGAATATGATGGGGGCGGTGTCTTCTGAAACAACGCTCAGGCGCGATGCGGCAGCCGAAATCGTGGCCGCAATCATTCCCACAGAACGGTCGCGGGATGTATTGCAATGGCGCAATGCGGCCAAGCAGGCGCAATGGAGCCTACTGAACCGGGCCACATCAACCCGTGATACGGGCGAGGCAAGCTGGGCGTTGCAACAGGCGCAGCGATTTGAAACGGCCTGTACGTCTTTGTTGACCCTATAGTCACAAAAACAAAGCGTCTTCATTTTGCCTTATTGATTAGCGATTTTTTAGCAACCATGCTGGAAAAATGAGCGTTATGAAAAGATATTTCGCACTGACCGCCCTCTGCCTGTTTGGCGTATTTGGGCAAGCCATGCCTGCAGCGGCATCCGGCAATGCACAGCTTATGCATTTTGCCACATGTGCGGGGCGGCTGTCGGCCCAGATGGAATTTCAATGGATGTTCGATGGCCCAGCCTCTGAACAAACCGCGCGACATCGCGCCGCCATGATCAATCTTATTGATGCAGTCATGGACCCTGATGAGGGACGTACCGTCCTGCATTGGCGCATTTCCGCAAAGCTGGCGCAATCCGCACTTTTGACACGCGCGACGTTCAATGACGATGCCGGAGATGCCGCCTGGGCGGCACAGACTGCGGCCCGCCTGACGGATGAATGTACATCAATCATCTTAAGCTGACGCGACACCATTCAACCGCACTTGCTTGAATTTTCACAATCGCCATAATCTGGTCCGCTTTGCAGTTAAATTACGCGCAAAGCCTATGAATATCGGAGCTGATTATGAAAATGAAAATTGGGACAGAGCTTCCCGCCGATTATGTCGTCACGCATGAGGATCTGGCAGAGTCGGTTGCGGCCTTGATCGGACATGCCTTACTCCCTCTTTTTGCTGAAAACATGCCTGAAGACGCGGCTAAGGCAAACGTCGAAGGGATACTCACCGAGCTTGCCTATCTTTTTGACGAAGGCGAGATACGGCTTGGAGGCAAAACATATCGCCCCCGCATCGCCTTTATCGATGAAACTGGTGCTGCACTGCCGGGTGCTGCTGCGCTCAATAATCTGCATGAACTGGTTGCGGAACCTTTTGATATCGCGCCCGAAGCCAATATCAGCTTTGAAGAGCCGGAATTCGAAGACGAGTAAGCCACTCCCTCTGGTCTTTGCGGTGCCTGGGTCCTAGTTTGCGTGACAGCAAAGGACCCGCGCCGATGAACAAACCCTCTGACAACCCAGCCGATCCGTTCAAAAAGGCTTTGGCCGAGGCGACCAAGGTGATGGCCGATGACCCAGAACTGGCCGTCACCTATTCAGTCGATCCCGCCGGACAGACCGCAGATACCATTCGCCTGCCGCAAGTCAGCCGTCGCATGACGCGCGATGAGGTGTTGCTGGCACGCGGCACGGCCGATGCATTTGCATTGCGTCACAAATTTCACGACCCCAAAGTCGCCGCCCGTTACATGCCGCAGGGTCAGATGGCGCAGGATCTCTACGAAGCGATGGAAACCGCGCGGATTGAAGCCGTGGGCGCGGAATACATGCCGGGAACTGCGGGGAATATCGACGCAAAGATCGGCAATGAAGCGCAACGCAAAGGCTATGATCAGATCACCCAGGCCTCGGATGCGCCGTTGGCGGTCGCGGCAGGCTATCTGATCCGACACCTGGCTACAGGCCGCGATATGCCAAAAGGTGCCGATAACGTGATGGAGCTTTGGCGCGGCTTTATTGAGGATCATTGCGGCGGCACGCTTGAAAGTCTGTCGGATACGCTCAACGACCAACAAGCCTTTGCAAAATTCGCACGCCAACTGATCAGCGATATGGGATATGGCGATCAGCTAGGTGATGACCCCGACAGCTTGGACGATGACCAAGAGGACGAGGCCGAGGAAGGCCAGGACGACAATCAGGAAGAACCTGACAGCACCGGCGAAGATGACAGCAACGAGGAAGACGCCGAAGGCACGCCCGAACAGAGCCAGGAACAACAGCAGGATGCAAGCCAGGCACAGGTCAGCATGGATGATCAGGCCGATGCCGAGATGGGTGAAGAAGCCGAGATGCCGGAAGGCGAAGCCCCATTGGAGCCGCCTGCCCCGCAGCCAGTCTCTGATGCTGACCCTGATTATCGTGTATTCGCAACAGATTTTGACGAAGAAGTTGCGGCTGAAGACCTCGCAGAGCCCGTCGAGTTGGAGCGCTTGCGCGCCTATCTTGACCAGCAATTGGAACCCTTGAAGGGGGCCGTTTCGCGCCTGGCCAATAAGTTGCAACGCCGCCTGCAAGCCCAGCAAAACCGATCATGGGAGTTCGACCGCGAAGAGGGTATTCTAGATGCCGGTCGTCTCGCCCGGATTGTTGCGTCACCCACAACACCCCTGTCGTTCAAGGTCGAAAAGGATACCGACTTTCGTGATACCGTTGTGACGCTACTATTGGACAATTCCGGTTCTATGCGGGGCCGTCCGATATCAATCGCGGCGATTTGTGCGGATGTTATGGCCCGCACGTTGGAACGTTGTGATGTAAAGGTCGAAATCCTCGGCTTCACCACAAAAGCCTGGAAGGGCGGACAAGCACGCGAAAAATGGCTCGGTGAGGGTCGCAGTGCGACGCCGGGCCGTCTGAATGATCTGCGGCATATCATTTACAAATCGGCCGATGCGCCCTGGCGCCGGACGCGGCCCAATCTGGGCTTGATGATGAAAGAGGGGTTGCTGAAGGAAAACATCGACGGTGAAGCGCTTGAATGGGCGCATCGGCGGCTGACTGTGCGGCAGGAGCAGCGCAAGGTGTTGATGGTGATCTCGGACGGCGCACCTGTGGACGATTCAACTTTGTCTGTGAACCCTGCGAACTATTTGGAAAAACACCTGCGCGATGTGATCGAAATGGTCGAGAAGCGGAAGGCCGTTGAATTGGTCGCGATCGGGATCGGCCATGACGTGACACGTTATTACGAGCGGGCGGTGACGATTACCGATGTCGAGCAATTGGCAGGCGCCATGACAGAACAGCTCGCCAGTCTTTTTGACACCGACCCGCGCAAGCGCGCACGTGTGCTGGGGATGCGGAAGGCGGGGTGAGCAACAACAAATTTCTAGAAATTTGTTGGCCTTCGGCGAAAGATTGATTGGACATAGAAAGAGATAAGGGATCGCTGATGTTTCAGACATTTGAGGCGCAATCTTCACCCGATCAGGGCCCTCCGCGTCTCGCTGCTTTGCGACTGCTGATGGCACAGCATGGCGTTGACGGTTTTTTGGTGCCGCGGGCTGATGCCCACCAGGGCGAATACGTGGCCGACCGCGATGCGCGGCTGGAATGGCTGACAGGGTTTTCCGGCTCTGCGGGCTTTTGTGCTGTTCTTGCCGATGTGGCCGGCATCTTTATCGATGGGCGCTACCGGGTCCAGGTCCGTGCAGAGGTGGCTGATGACTTCACGCCTGTGAATTGGCCGGAGGAAAAGCTGTCGGACTGGTTGAAACAGAACCTAACCGACGGCGGCAATATTGCCTTTGACCCCTGGTTGCATACTGTCGCCGAAGTCAAACAGCTACGCGATGCATTGGACGACATCAAACTGACCCCCAGCAACAATCTGGTCGATGCGATCTGGACCGATCAGCCGCCTGCGCCGGATGCGCCTTTTTTTGTCCACCCGCTCGAACAGGCTGGCGAAAGTCATGCCGACAAACGCGCACGCATTGCGGTCGAATTGAAAGCCAAAGCAGCCATTCTTACCCTTCCCGATAGTATCGCATGGTTGTTGAACATGCGCGGCGCTGACATCCCGCGCAATCCCGTTCCCCACGCCTTTGCCATTCTGCATGGCGACGGGACAGTCGATCTTTTTGCTGCGGCAGGAAAGACGCGGGATCTGGGCGATCATCTGGGCGCGGATATCCGTATTCGCGACCAAGATCAGTTTCTCGATGCTGTAAAGGTCTTAGAGGGGCCCGTACAACTTGATCCCAAATCATGCCCTGAGATCATCGCCACCACACTGCGCGATGCCGAGATCGCGATCATAGAGGCGCGCGATCCATCTATTCTGCCAAAGGCGCGGAAAAACGCGGTGGAGATTGCCGGAACCAAAACCGCCCACGAACGTGATGGTGTTGCGATGGTGCAATTCCTGGCCTGGCTGGATCACACCGCCCCTGCGGGATCACTCACAGA
The DNA here is from genome assembly GCA_038529695.1 of Pseudomonadota bacterium. Classification (GTDB taxonomy): domain Bacteria; phylum Pseudomonadota; class Alphaproteobacteria; order Rhodobacterales; family Rhodobacteraceae; genus Yoonia. The sequence continues at coordinate 13,425 of JBCBDL010000054.1, forward strand.
GATTGACGTGGTCAAGGCTTTGGAAGGGTTCAGAACCCGGACCAATGCCCTGCGTGACATCAGCTTTGATACAATCAGTGGCGCTGGCCCGAACGGCGCGATCGTGCATTACCGGGTCAGCGAGCAGACGAACCGCGCGATTGGGAAAAACGAGCTACTTTTGGTCGATAGTGGCGGGCAATACGTCGATGGGACTACCGACATCACCCGCACCATGATCATCGGTGAACCGACTGACGAACATCGCGCCTGCTATACCCGCGTTCTGCAGGGGATGATCGCCATCAGCCGCGTCCGGTTTCCCAAAGGCGTGGGTGGGCAACATCTGGATGCGCTGGCCCGCGCGCCCCTTTGGATGGCGGGCATGGATTACGACCATGGCACCGGGCACGGCGTTGGCAGCTATCTTTGCGTGCACGAAGGCCCGCAAAGCCTCTCGCGTCGGTCAGATATTGCTTTAGAACCGGGTATGATCTTATCCAACGAACCCGGCTATTACCGCGAGGGCGCGTTCGGCATCCGCATTGAGAACCTGATTGTCGTGGTCCCGGCGCCCGATATTCCTGGCGGCGATGACCGCGAAATGCTGAGTTTCGAGACACTCACCTATGTCCCCTTCGACCGACGGCTGATCGAGACCTCTTTACTATCCGTGCAAGAACGGGACTGGATTGATCAATATCATGCGACTACACTCAACCGGCTGGAGCCGCGCTTGGACCGCTCCACCCAGGATTGGTTGCGTGCGGCTTGCGCACCGCTTTGACATCAAAGCGTTACCCAGCATCCCTAACCTAACACAGCTGCGCCTTAGGCGGGGTGGCGTTGACAGAAAGGATTGCCCATATGGCAGATCACATCAAAATTCGCCCAGCGACAGGCACGTGGGTCGTGCGCGCTGCGGGTGCGGTACTGGGCGAGAGCACGCAGGCGCTTGAACTGGTCGAAGGGGACTATCCGCCGGTGATTTATTTCCCGCGCGCAGATATCGCGATGGCCTTTCTTGAACCAAGCGACACAACAACGACCTGCCCCTACAAAGGGGCCGCCCGGTACTATGCGATTGAAGCGAAAAGCGGCACGATCCCGGACGCGGCATGGTCTTACGAAAACCCAAAGGCAGAGGTGTCAGAGATCAAGGACCACCTGGCATTCTACACATCCAAAGTAGCGGTTGAGCAGGTCTAAGAATGCTCTTCTGCTGCTGTCTCTGATAGCGCACGGTTCATCGCCTTGAGGGCGTCAACCTGGAACAATGCTCCCCACAGCTCTGGTGGTGCATCTTCTCCGCCAAGCGTAACGACCGGGATGAAACGATAACCGCCCTGATCAAACATGGGCATCGCCTGTTCCAAAGTGGCATTGCCATCAATGTAAATACCGTCACGCACAAGGTCCCAGCATTCATTTTCAGGGGCTGCGCGCTTTGATCCCGTTTCACGCATGATGCTGGATACTTTGAACGTGGCCAGAAGATAGGCTTGTGGCCCGGCGGCCAGATGTACGTTGCGGCGCTCGAGCTGAGTCAGAAAGAAAGACCTGTCTACCAACTGCGATGAAAGCGCGCTTGACAGCGACACCGCGACCATGACGGCGAGGCCGGTTTGCCAGTCTCCGGTCAGCTCAAATACGATCAATGTGGTTGAGATGGGCGCACCCAACACTGCGGCAGCAACGGCCCCCATACCGGCCAATGCGTAAAGCGTCCCCTCGCCGGATACATTTGGAAAAATCGCCGTAGCAATAATGCCAAAGGCGAGGCCGGTCAGCGCGCCAACCATCAGCGACGGCGAGAATACGCCGCCACCCATGCGACCACCCATTGTAATGGCCACTGCGATGATCTTGAGGATCGCAAAGATGATTGCTTCGTGCAAAAGCAATTCACCCGTCAGTGCGGCGGATGTCGTTTCATATCCGACACCGATGATATGTGGCCACCATATTGCCAGCGCACCAAGCAATGCGCCAGCAAAGGCAGGCCGCAAGAAACGCGGTATGCCGGTCAGATCCTGCAGGAACGAGGCAAAGTCATCCGCCCAGAAGATCGCTTTCATCAACACAACAGCAACCAAGCCGCAGACCAGTCCAAGGATCAGAAAAGCCGGCAACTCGACATAAAAGGCCAGTGCGTTTTGCACCGGCAGCACAAATTCGGTCACATCGCCAAAGACTAAGCGATTGATCACGGTACCTACTGCAGAGGCGATGACAATAGGCGCAAAGGCGTGGACCGCAAAGTGCCGTAGCACAACCTCAAGTGCGAAAAGCGCCCCGGCAATCGGAGCATTAAAACTGGCAGAGACTGCCGCCGCCACTGCACATCCAAGCAAATCACGCCCCGTGATACCGTTGGCCCGAATCCAGCGGCAAACACCGGTCGATAAGACGGCAGCCAAATGCACGACCGGCCCTTCGCGACCGCTTGACCCGCCGGTTGACAACGTGATCATCGATGCCGCTGCAGAGGCCAGGCCACGCCGCACTTCAACCCGTCCTTCCGCGAGTGCGGCACCTTCAATGACATCCGCAACCGACCGGACCCGGCCATCATCAGTCAATCGATCCAGAATGATCCCCACAATCAATCCACCGCAAATCGGAATGATCAGGATTTGATACCATGCCAGTCCCGCCGCGAATGAGTGCAGCAGGCGAATGTCGTCGGTGCCGTAAACCGTTGACTGTATCAATTCGATGCCAAGGCGGAACAAGACAGCAGCACAACCAGCCCCAATGCCGATGGCAAGGGCGATGAACCAGAATTGCACTTGGCTTGGTCCGCGGGTTTTCAGGATATGGGCGGCATCACGGCAGGTGGATGTGACCTCGGCAACGCCATTTTTCACCAACACTTTGACGGGCTTACCCATACGGTTTGCTTTCCGGCGGCTAACTGATTTTGGCTTTGACGTTGCATAAGAGCCGACAACACAGCGACGCCTTTGCTTTGTCTTAATTGATGACCACAGAGCGGCCAAGTCCGTTAGAGGTCTGGTAAAGCCGGTGTGAATTAATCAAGCAACATCAGAATCACGACAAGGTGAGTCGCCCACAATTTCAGCATTGTCGCCATGCGGGAAATGATACTGTTGCAACGAGGTCACCCTTTCCAAAAAGGTGACAATGATTGCTGCTTTACGGCGCGTCACAATGCCACGAAAAACAATCGATAATTGAATTGATCATCGTTAACAGCCGGTTCGCAACAGGCTGATCATTTACAAATATCGGGGGCATTCTGTCCAGAATGTTCAGCTATCGGGAAAAAATGTTATGAAAAATAGGGTGTTACTATCATCACGCAACACGAACACGGCCGGGGACAGGGCAATCTGTCCGATCAAGTCATGCTCAACCTGCAATAGTTATGTCAGTAATATTGACATACTTTGGGATAGGTTGATCGCTGCTGGAAAGCTCGGTTATCTCGTAATTCAAGGCATGTAGCCTTGCGTTGGTAACGAGTGTTTGGGTTCGGTTTACCATTTGGGGAAAGCGAATTCATCGTTAAAGAAAAAAGGACGTTTGCGGCTTTTTTCTGCGTGTGATTACAGGACGTGTCGGAGGTGAGTGGCCGATCGGACTGGATTAAAGAGTGGGTTGGGTAACCCGTTGTTAAAGGGGATAGTGTGTGGCTCTGCTTAAGCATTCACACACTGTCCCCATCTAACGTCTACACCTCGATAAGTGCTTTGGCAGCTGCCCGTGCAGCGTCGGTGACCGTATCTCCAGAAAGCATGCGCGCGATCTCATCAACGCGTGCTTCTTGGTCAAGCGGAATGACTGTCGACACTGTGGTGTCGTTCGCCTGCTGCTTTTCAACGCGCCAGTGATGCCCACCAAGTGCTGCCACCTGTGGTGAATGGGTCACGACCAGAATTTGCCCGCCTTGCGCCAGACCGGCCAGCCGCCGTCCCACCGCGTCAGCAGTGGCCCCGCCAACGCCGCGGTCGATCTCGTCAAAGATCATCGTCAACCCGCTTGAGGCATGGGTCAGGCAGACCTTCAAAGCCAACAGAAACCGGCTGAGCTCACCGCCAGATGCAATCTTGTTGAGCGGTCCGGCAGGTGCGCCGGGATTGGTTGCAACGGTGAATGCCACCGCGTCACAGCCATCCGGACCGGGCTCGGCGGCTGTCATCGTCGTCGCAAACACAGCACGCTCCATTTTCAATGGCGCCAGTTCCGCGGCCATTGCTGTGTCGAGTGCCTTGGCCGCCTTGCGCCGCTTCGTCGTCAGCGCCTCCGCAGCTGCATCATAGGTCTTTTGTGCTGCTGCAACCGCGTCCGAAAGCGCGCGCAACTCATCTGCCCCATCGTCCAGAACCAGCACCCGCGCGCGCAATTCATCAGCAAAGCCCGACAAATCATCGGCCAAGACACCATGCTTGCGCGCCAGACCGCGGATCGCAAACAGACGCTCCTCGACCTCCTCCAATTCGACAGGATTGAATGTCAGCGCCTCCAGACAGGTTTCAACGCCGCGCTGTACGTCATCCAGCGCAAGCATTGCCCGTTCAAGGGCTGCTAGCGGATCGTCAAGCCGACCCTCAGCCTGGTCAACAACGCCCTGTAGCCACCGGGACGCATCGTTCATCATGCCCTCGGCACCCTGTAGGCCAAGCGCCTCACCGGCCTTTACAATATCACTGCGGATCTTTTCCGCAGCCTGCATCAGACGGCGCTGGGTATCCAACGCTGCCTCTTCGCCTGCCTCCGGTGCCAATGCGTCGAGTTCGGCCACCGCATGACGCAAATACTCCTCTTCGGCTTGTACGTCAGCAATCTGCGCTTCAGCGGCAGCCAGCGCCTGTTGCGCTGTGCCCAAAGCGCGCCATGCGCTGCGCATTGCCGCAACATCCGCATCCAGTCCAGCGTAGCTGTCCAACATCTGGCGGTGCCCGCGCGGGTTCAACAGACCGCGGTCATCATGCTGGCCATGCAATTCGACCAGCGTTTCCGACAGGGCGCGCAGCACCTCTCCGCTGACGCGCCGGTCATTGACCCAGGCCGTCTTGCGACCATCGCGCGTATTCACGCGGCGCAGGATCAGTTCATCCTCTGCGCCAATGCCCGCCTCGTCCAGTACGGCAAACGCAGGGTGGTCCTGCGGCAGGTCGAACCACGCCGTCACCTCGCCCTGATCCGCACCCTGGCGCACCAGCTCCGCGCGCCCACGCCACCCCAGAACGAAACCCAACGCGTCCAGCAAAATGGACTTTCCAGCACCGGTTTCGCCGGTCAGCACATTCAGGCCGGGCTGGAATGCAAGCTCCAACCGGTCGATAATCAGCATGTCCCGAATATCTAATCCACGCAGCATCTTACGCCCCGCAGTGCAAGTGGCCCGACCCCATGATCAGAGCCATTCACCACGCAGCACCTGACGATAAATCGACGACAGCCAATTGTCGCCCGTTGCATTGGGGTTCAGCCCCTCACCGGTCAGCAGCGTAAAGCTGGCGTCGTACCATTCACTGGAGCGATAGTTGAAACCAAGGATCGCCCCCGCGCTTTGCGCCTCATCCACCAATCCAAGCGACAGGTAGCATTCAACCAAACGATGCAGCGCTTCGGCCGTATGCGTGGTGGTCTGAAAATCCTCAACAACCGTCCGGAACCGGCTTGCGGCAGCAGCGTACTGACCACGTTTGAGGTAATAGCGCCCGATCTCCATCTCTTTGGCGGCCAGATGGTCAAAGGCCAGATCAAACTTCAAGACTGACGTGCGCGCGTACTCGGACTCCGGATAAACCTCGATCACTTGCCGCAAGGATTGCAACGCCTGAAATGTCAGCCCTTGATCGCGCCCAACCTCGTCAATCTGATCATAGTAAGACAGCGCCAGCAGATAGGCCGCATAGGCCGCATCATCTTCCGCGGGATAGAAATCCAGATAGCGTTGGGCAGACGCCCGACTGTTGGGATAATCTTCAGCCCGATGATAGGCAAAGGCCTGCATAATCAGCGCGCGTTCGGCAAACTCCGAATAGGGATAAAGCCGCTCAATCTCGCCAAACGTAAAGGCCGCATCATCGGGGCTGCCCTGTTCGATCTGCCGCTCGCCACGGGCAAAGATTTCCTGCGCGGTCAGATCGTCCAGCGGATCACCGGGACGTTCGCCGCCGCATGCCGCAAGAAACACGAAGGCCAACGCAATCCCGAACCGCCGCCTTTTTTGATGCGCGCTGCCTGACACGTTGGTCGTCCTCATTGATCACTGCCTTGCAATAGGGTTGTCACCCCCGATTGCAGCGGGTCTATCATAGAAAAATGGGGGGCAAAATGCCTTTTGATCACCCTTGTGATCAACTGTTTGGAACTGACCTCAAGCGACCGCGTCCAAATCTGCCACGCTGACACCAACACCAGGCAGACGCGCCGCGATTTTCGCATCACATGTCACCCAACGCCACGCAGCATCATCGGCAAACAAGGCGCGCAACAGCTTGTTTGTCATCGCGTGGCCAGAGCGGTTGCCGGTATAGCGCCCCAGAATAGGCGCACCTGCAGTGTACAGATCACCCAGTGCATCAAGCATCTTGTGACGCACTGCCTCGTCTGCGTGGCGCAGCCCGCCAGGCGTCAGAACCTTGTCGCCATCAACAACAACGGCGTTTTCAATCGATCCGCCAAGGGCCAGACCATTGGCATGCATCATATCCACATCCGCAGACCGGCAAAACGTACGGCTGTCGCACAATTCGCGCACGAAAGACCCGTTCGCCATATTCAAGCTCTTATGCTGATGGCCAATCGCGGCATCTGCAAAATCAATCGCAAAGTCGATCTGCAGCGTGGTCGCCGGTGAAAGCTGCGCAAACGCAGCATCTTCGGACACCGACACATCTTTGAGTATCTCAATCGCGCGCAAGGGTGCTGCCAAACGTGTCAGCCCTGCTTTGACGATCCCGCGCACGAAGGCAGCAGAACTGCCATCGAGGATCGGCACTTCGGGCCCATCAACATCGATCAATGCGTTATGCACGCCACAACCAGCCAGCGCCGCCATAACATGTTCGATTGTTGATACCGTGACGCCCTCGGCATTGGTCAGCCGGGTATTTAACGGTGAGACAGTGACCTGATCCCAGCGTGCCTGCAACCTCGGCTGGCCCGTCAGATCCGTTCTGCAAAAAACAATTCCACTCCGCGCCGGTGCAGGTCGCAACACAATACGCACCGGCGCACCGGAATGGAGCCCGGTACCTTCAAAGGCAACATCTGTTTTGAGCGTTGTCTGCACTGCCGATAGGTCTTTCCTGCATTCTTGCTGCACGAGAAGTATAGTGCGGCATGCATCCGCTCAACTCACTCTTTACAACCGTCTGAAACATGCGCCCAGAATTCTAAGGCAGCAATGTGGCACCCGCAGCAAGCCATTGGTTCAAAACAGAAAAGGCCGCAGTGTTGCGGCCTTATCGGTGAGTTTGACCTCACGTCTTATTTTGCCGGTGAAGCCTGATCAGTTCGCCTGACGCCGCAAAAACGCAGGAATCTCGATCTTTTCCTGGTCTTCATTTGGCTCGTGATCTTGGTGCAAAGCTGTTACCTGCGGCTGCGCCCGTGGCGCCGGTTGCTGAGTTCCTGCCTCTGCCTGCGCGCCTGTCATCCGGTTGATCAGAGAGTTGATCCCAAAGCGCGGCTTGTCAGCTTCCGCCGTTGCGGGTGCGACCTGCTGTGGCTGCTGCGCTGGCTGTGGTGCGCGGTTCACAGCGGCCTGCAAACGGGCCAATGCCTCAGGCGATGGGGTCCCCGGTGCTGCGGCACGTGGTGCCACGAAGCTCTCTGGCTCTGCCAATGTGGGCTCGGGCCGCGGCGTGTAAGCAGGCGGTGGCACGTCATCTTGTGCGTGAACCGGCTGTGGCGCAGCTTGCGGCTCGGGTTGCGGTTGAAACGCAGCGGGTTGCGCTGCGGGTACGTCCAGTTCTTCGAACAATGTCCGCTCTTCGGCAACGGCTGGGGCGGTTTCTTGTGCTACCGCTGCAGGTGCCTGTTGCACAGGCTGTGGCGCTGGCGTCTCAACTGCAGCGGGCTGCGCCAAAGGTGCAGCCATGGACCGGCGTGGCAAAGGTGTTTCGGCGTTACTCGCAACCGCATCGATACCTGTTGCAACGACTGATACGCGCATACGCCCTTCCATATCGGTATCAAGCGTCGACCCGACGATGATGTTCGCATCACCATCCACTTTCTC
>JBCBDL010000055.1:0-21472 GCA_038529695.1 Pseudomonadota bacterium
ACCAATGGCGCGCAGATGATCGAAATTCTAGAATTTTGATGACATCTCAGCGCGCCGCCGCACCTTCAACCTGATCCGCTAGCGCCTCAGCGCGCGCAGCCAGCTCTGCGAGGGTATCGGTGACATCCTGCGGCACGACCGGCACCTCAACCCGTTCCGGTGCCGGCGCTGGCTGACCTTGCAAAGTCTCGATATCCGCACGCAGCTTGGCCGCTTCCGCCTCCGCTTCACGCACTTTGTCCTGCAGCCCAGCCGTCTTGTCGGCCAGCATCAGCCCCGCCATCAGCAGCATTCGCGATTCAGGCAAACGCCCGATCTGTTCGGACAGATGTGCAGCTTCCGTATCCAACATCGCGGCAGCAGAATGCAGAAAATGCTCTTCCCCATCCTGACAGGCCACCTCGAACGTCCGGCCACCGATGGCAATCTCAACCTGCGGCATGGGTATTCTCCTCAACCATTGGCTTTAACTCGGCCAAAATCGCGGTAATTTCGGCGGCATCGGCCGCCCGTTGCGCCTGCAACGCCTCTATCTCGGCGGCCACTGCGGCATCCACCAATTCGGGCGCCAACCCCTCGGTCACGGCTTGACGCAATTGCGCGTTCATTTCACGCATCTGCGCATTCGCAGCACGCAACCGCTGCAATTCAGTGTCCAGCGCCTGCAACTGCGTCCTTTGCACCTCAACCCGGTCGGTCAATGCCGCAACCTGGGTATCTTGTCGCTCTTTGAGAAGCTGCACACGCTCTTCCAAGGCAGCATTGGTCGCGCGCTCTTCCTCTAGCGCCGCTTGCAAATCCGTGTCACCGCTCCGGCCCTGCTGCGCCTCGACCCCACGCCTGATCCGGTCCAAAGCCGCCGCAATCCGGCTTTCCAACCCACTGATATCACTCATCCGCCCGTCCTTTCACACCCTGTCGCCAGAGCCCTGCAACGCTGCGGTGTGCCCCCGCCCACGTCGAAATCGATTCGGCTTGTCCGAATCGTGCCTCGTTTGTGACAGCCTAAGCGATACCCCCCGCCCCCGCAAACGGACAGGTGGCAGGAAAATGAAGAGCTTAGCGTGCATGCTTGATCTCACTGGGGGGCCTGATATGAGGCAGCAGACACCAACAGTTCACCTTTGTTAATAGGATCTGACCCCTTGGATATTGCAGCCCTGCGCACCGCCCATCCCGATCACTGGAAGAAAGCCACCGCCATCCGCACGCTAACACTGGATGCGGTCGCTGCGGCCAATTCCGGCCATTCCGGCATGCCGATGGGAATGGCCGATGTGGCGACGGTCCTCTTCGAAAAGCACCTGAATTTCGATCCAAAAACGCCGGATTGGCCCGACCGCGACCGGTTCATTCTGTCCGCCGGTCATGGCTCCATGTTGCTTTATTCCCTCATGTACCTCACCGGCTATGAAGATATGCCGCTGCAACAGATCAAGGATTTCCGCCAATGGGGCGCCCGCACGGCGGGCCACCCCGAATATGGCCACGCACGCGGGATCGAAACGACGACAGGCCCCCTCGGCCAGGGCATCGCCAATTCGGTAGGTTTCGCGATTGCCGAGGAAATCCAGCGCGCCACCTGGGGCAAAAAGATCATCGACCATTACACTTACGTCATGGCCGGTGACGGCTGCCTGATGGAAGGCGTCAGCCATGAAGCCATCGGTCTGGCCGGTATGCAGAAACTCGGCCATCTGATCGTCTTCTTCGACAACAACAACATCACCATCGACGGTACCGTTGATATGGCCGACATTACCGATCAGCCCGCCCGCTTCACCGCCGCAGGCTGGCACGTCCAATCCATCGACGGCCACGACCCAGACGCCATCGACGCCGCCATCACGGCCGCCAAGAAAGATCCCCGCCCCTCCATGATCGCCTGCAAGACGCATATCGCGTTGGGTCACGCCGCACAGGACACATCCAAAGGGCACGGCGCGCTGACCGACGCCGACCAACTCAAAGCCGCGAAAAAGGCTTACGGTGCGCCGATGGGCGATTTCGAGGTCGACCCGGACGTCAAAAAACAATGGGAGGCCATCGGCGCACGCGGTGCCGCCACCCGCAAAGACTGGGAGGCGCGCTTTGCCACACTTTCAGCCACCAAACAGGCCGAATTCAGCCGGACCTATGCGGGCGAAGCACCGAAAAAACTCAGCGCCACGATCCGCGCCCTGAAAAAGCAAATCAGCGAAGGCCAGCCCAAAGTCGCGACCCGCAAATCCTCCGAAATGGTGCTTGAGGTCATCAACCCGGTGATGAAGGAAACCATTGGCGGCTCTGCCGACCTGACGGGTTCCAACAACACCAAAACCAGCGACCTTGGTGTCTTCAATCCCGACAACCGCAAGGGCCGCTACATCTATTACGGCGTGCGCGAACACGGGATGGCGGCAGCCATGAACGGCATGGCGCTGCATGGGGGGGCCAAACCCTATGGCGGCACCTTCATGTGCTTTACCGATTATGCGCGCGGGGCGATGCGGCTCTCTGCGCTGATGGGTGTGCCAACCACCTATGTCATGACCCATGACAGCATCGGCTTGGGCGAAGACGGACCAACCCACCAGCCCATCGAACATCTGGCCATGCTGCGGGCCACGCCCAACACCAACGTGTTCCGCCCTGCTGATACGGTGGAAACAGCCGAGGCATGGGAACTCGCCCTAACATCGCAAAAGACACCCAGCGTGCTCAGCCTAACCCGCCAGGGCCTGCCCACCGTGCGGACCGAGCACAAAACCAAAAACCTGACCGCCCAAGGCGCCTATGTCCTGGCAGACGCCGATGGCAAACGCCAGGCGATCCTGCTCGCCACCGGGTCCGAGGTTTCCGTCGCCCTCGCCGCCCGTGACCTCCTGCAGGCCGAAGGGATCGGTACCCGCGTCGTCTCCATGCCCTGCTGGGAGCTGTTCGAAGAACAGGATGAAAGCTACCGCAAACGCGTCCTGCCCGCAGGCCCCGTGCGCGTCGCGGTCGAGGCAGGCATCCGCTTCGGCTGGGACCGCTGGCTGTTCGGTGAACGCGGCAAGCGCGAAAAATCCGGCTTCATCGGCATGCATGGCTTTGGGGCCTCTGCCCCGGCCGAAAAGCTGTTCGAAGAATTCGGGATCACACCGCAAGCAACGGCTGACAAGGTCAAATCTCTGATCAAATAGATGATGAAGGCCACCGCGATGACATATCTAAAACTTGGCATTGCGGTGGCCTTGATCGGTGGCGTCGCCTTGGTCAGCTGCACCGAAGAGGCACCGCCGATTATCGCAACCACTGACGATGTGGACCAATTCGCCACCGCTGTCCTGAATGACCTGCAACCGCGCTCAATCGCCGAAAGCCGCGAATATTGCGGCTATATCTTCAAGACAAAGGATGGAGCGCTTGCCGCGACTGCCGCAAATCGCGGGGCCGAAGATTATTGCGACCTGCCGGTACCCGATGACAGCGTCATCGCCTCATACCATACCCATGGCAGCTTCTCTATCACCTATGACAACGAAGTCCCATCAGTCGACGATGTTATCAGCGACTTTGACGCAGGCATCGACGGCTATATCAGCACACCGGCCGGGCGTATCTGGCTGGTGGATTATTCCGACGAAATCGCACGGCAATTGTGCAGCACCGACTGTGTCATCTCTGACCCGGCGAATGATCCGGGCGCTGATGGGTTTATCCCACGGACTTTCACCTTGGAGGAACTGCGCGCGCGGTTTGAATAAAGCGTCGTCTTGAAATCAAAAATCTGATTCAAGTTTTTGATTTCGCTTTGGGTGTTAGCGAAAACGGTTAGCGCAATCAGCAAGGTTTATCGCTAACATACTGAAAAGCTGACGCTTTTCGTCTTGGCATACAAAGGCACACACCCTAATAGCTAAGCCACGACAAGCGGCAAGAGGGGCGCGAAATGACAGTCACCATCGGGATCAACGGCTTTGGTCGCATCGGGCGCTGCACATTGGCCCACATCACCGAAGCCGCGCGCAACGACGTGCAGGTGGTCAAGATCAATGCCACCGGACCGATTGAGACAAACGCGCACCTTCTGAAATACGACAGTATCCACGGACGTTTTGGTAATCCCGTCACCGTCGATGGCGACACGCTGGATCTGGGGCGCGGGCCGATCAACGTCATGTCCACCTATGAACCGGCTGAACTGGATTGGGACGGCGTTGATGTTGTTCTGGAATGTACCGGCAAATTTAACGACGGCGAAAAATCCGCCATCCATCTGGACCGGGGTGCGAAAAAAGTGCTGATCTCGGCTCCTGCGACAAAAGTCGACCGCACGGTCGTGTATGGTGTAAACCATCGCGAGATGCTGGCAACTGAACGCATGATCTCTAACGGCTCCTGCACGACCAATTGCCTGGCCCCGCTAGCGAAGGTACTGAACGACTCCATTGGCATCGAACGCGGTATCATGACCACCATCCACAGCTATACCGGCGACCAGCCGACGCTCGACCGCCGGCATAAGGACCTCTACCGCGCGCGGGCGGCCGCCATGGCGATGATCCCCACATCAACCGGTGCGGCCAAAGCCCTGGGCGAAGTGTTGCCCGAACTCAGCGGCAAACTTGACGGCACAGCCATCCGGGTGCCCACCCCCAATGTCAGCGCGGTGGATCTCACGTTTGAAGCGAGCAAATCGGTCACGGTGGATGAGATCAACGCCGTCATCGCTGAAGCTGCGAACGGATACATGGGTATGGTCATGGCCTATGACGCCGAAGCGAAGGTCAGCATTGATTTCAACCACACGACCCAAAGCTGCATCTTTGCCCCTGACCAGACCAAAGTTATCGGTGGCAAAACCGTGCGCGTGCTTGCCTGGTATGACAACGAATGGGGCTTTTCGGCGCGCATGGCGGATGTCGCGGCAACAATGGGCCGTCTGCACTAAGTGTACGTACAGCATCTGTACAGGTACTGTACGCAATATTTACCCTGTCAGCAGACACATTTTGCTATTCGCGACCCGTCCCGCTAGACCGGCAAAATGACCAACACCACCGCCATTTTTCTCGGCCTGATCATTGTCGCGTTCTTTGCCGTGGATTACACCCAATACAACTGGGATATGACCACATTCCTCTTGCGCAAACTGCTTGATCTGATCGAGTATCTGGCCATTTGGCGTTGACCTTTGGTCATAAATCGCAATGTTAGCGCCAACATTATCGCTCAGGAGGACAGGCAATGGCCGTCAAAGTAGCTATCAACGGATTTGGCCGGATTGGTCGCAACGTACTGCGCGCAATCATCGAAAGCGGACGTACGGATATTGAGGTCGTCGCGATCAATGATTTGGGGCCGGTTGAAACCAATGCCCACCTGTTGCGTTTTGACAGTGTCCATGGCCGTTTCCCTGGTCCCGTCAGCACGACCGAGACTACCATCGATGTTGGCCGCGGCCCGATTGAAGTGACCGCCATCCGCAACCCCGCTGATCTGCCGTGGGCGCATGTGGATATCGTGTTGGAATGCACCGGGATTTTCACAAGCAAAGAGGCTTGTCAGGCGCATCTGGACAACGGGTCGTCCCGCGTTCTGATCTCTGCACCCGGTAAAGACGCCGACAAAACAATTGTCTACGGCGTCAATGACAATGTTTTGACATCAGATGATATCATTGTCTCTAACGCCTCGTGCACAACGAACTGCCTGTCTCCGGTGGCCAAGGTGCTGAATGACGCGGTCGGGATCACCAAAGGGTTCATGACCACAATTCACAGCTACACAGGCGATCAGCCGACGCTGGATACGATGCACAAAGATCTCTACCGCGCGCGGGCCGCCGCTCTGTCAATGATCCCAACGTCCACGGGTGCGGCCAAGGCCGTGGGTTTGGTCCTGCCCGAACTCAACGGTAAACTTGATGGTGTCGCAATCCGCGTGCCCACACCCAATGTTTCTGTCGTCGACCTCACTTTTGAAGCGGCGCGCAACACGAGCGTGCAAGAAATCAACGAAGCCATCGTCACTGCCGCCAATGGCGATATGGCAGAGATTCTGGCCTATACCGACCTGCCGATGGTCAGTTCTGACTTCAACCATGATGCGCATTCTTCAATCTTCCACATGGACCAGACCAAGGTATTGGACGGCAACATGGTGCGCATTCTGACGTGGTACGATAACGAATGGGGCTTTTCGAACCGCATGGCAGATACCGCCGTCGCCATGGGCAAGCTCATCTAAACAAAGCGAAATTTCGCTCTCAAAGCCGGTCCTGTGGGATCGGCTTTTTCTTGTGCAGTTTCTGAACGCGCCATGCGGCCCTTGCATAGCCGGTAGCGCTAACGAGCAATTGTTCTGCGGTGCAGCATGACTAAATGATGGGGTGAGACAACAACCCGCGATGACTTTTGAAAGGAGCACGCACATGACCGTATTGAACACAGTTCGCACCGTAATTGAAAAGCGTGTGGCCTATAACCGTCTGAAGCACGAGCTGAGCAGCATGCCAGTTGAAACAGCCATCGATCTTGGCATGTTCCGTGAAGACGCTGCCAAAATCGCATCCAAGGCGATTTACGGCTAAGCCACTGCAAAATCTGGAAAACCAGCCGCGCCTTCGGGGGCGGCTTTGTTATTGCAGCACCTCAGACAGGAACGCATCAATACGATCGGCATAACCTGGCACGCCAGCCAAATTATTGTGAGTGGCACCATTGACGGTATGGAATGTGACCTGCAGGCCCGCCTGTTGCATCAGACCGACTAACCGCTCTGAAACGCGCACCGGGATCATCTGGTCGTCGGCCCCATGCTGGATTAATACCGGTGCTGACAAGCGTGCGATCAGCGCGGCAGAATCCCATTTTTGCACCATTGGTATCCAGCATGCAGGCACCCAAGAGGCGCGCGTCATCAACTCACACATCCGCACAAATGGCGCGTCCAGAACAATCGCGTCCACGTCCCGATTTGCGGCAACATACTGTGCCAACCCCGTGCCCATTGAATAGCCATGCACGACGATCGGGCCGTCATGGCGGGCCGCAAGCCAGTCATAGGTCGCCAATGCATCCGCTTTCAAACCCGCTTCTGACGGTTTGCCCGGAATGCCGCCGCCGCCCGGATATTCCATGGCGATCAGCATGCGATCTGCCGCCAGATGCGCATTCAGCGTGTAAGTAAAATAGGCCAGCGCCCCGCCATTGCCCATAAAGAACAAAACCGCTTCATCGGTGCCGCCCTCATAAACGGCTACCGCGACCTGTCGCTCGGAAACGACTTCCTGCCGGAATTCCGGGGCATCGAAGGGATCAGCCCCAAACGGGTAGATAAAGCGCGGATGCGCGATCACCATGAATGTCGCGTAGATCAGATAGGTGCCCGCAAGCATCCAGAGCCAGTTCAACCGTCAAACCGCGTGCGCAGCGCGGTATTGACCGCAGGTGTGACGAATTTCGACACATCCCCACCCAGCCGCGCGATCTCCTTGACGAGTTTTGAGGCGATGGCCTGATGCTCTGCCTCGGCCATCAAGAACACAGTTTCAATCGTATCGTCCAGCTTGCGGTTCATACCGACCATTTGAAATTCGTATTCAAAATCCGCGACAGCACGCAGCCCCCGTATGATAACCCCTGCGCCCACATCACGGGCACAATCGATCAGCAGATTTTCGAACGGATGAGCCACAATCTCGCAACCGGTTGCGGCGCTTAGCGGCGCTGCCTCTGCCTCAACCATGGCAACACGCTCTTCCAATGAAAACATCGGGCCTTTGTCGCGATTGATGGCGACACCAATGACAAGCCTGTCGACCAGCGAACAGGCGCGTCGGATAATGTCGATATGCCCCAGCGTGACCGGATCAAATGTTCCCGGATAAAGTCCTACGCGCATGGCCGTCCTCGTCTTAACTCGTCCTTGCGCGCACGCAACAATATTGCTGACCGGATTGCAACCGCCCTAATGGCCCATGATCATGCCTTCAAGGGCATCCTTTTCCATCGCCAACTGGGCCAAACGTCCCTTAACCGCGTCACCAATGGAAATCAGCCCGATCATCATACCCCCATCCATGACGGGCAAATGCCGAAAACGACCATTGGTCATCACCTCAAGCACCTCAAGCGCCGTGTCAGACGGGCTGCACGTGGTGATTTTCGATGTCATCATCTCGCCAACCGGTTCGGTCAGGCAGGTCGTCCCGCGCCGGCCCATTTCACGCACGATATCGCGTTCAGACAAAATGCCAGCGGGCACTTTGCCATCGGTGGACACTACGACGGTCCCGATCCGCTTTTCGGACAAGAGTTTCACCGCATCTGTTACGCTGTCGGTCGGCTTTACCCAGATCAGACCAGGGTCATCCTTTGATTTCAGCATCTGGGAAACGATCATCGGCGGGCTCCTTAAGGTTGCTCCGGGCTTTCAGCGTCTCAAATCAAGGCAGTGGCTGTCAAGCATGCCGTTTGGCGTGTGCAGCAATGCTCTCTTTACGCGCCGAATCCCGCGTCTATAGTCGGCGCAAATCAAGGGAGGATCACGATGGAAGAGTTGACGCATTACATCGGCGGCGCGCATGTCAAAGGTACATCTGGCCGGTTTGCGGATGTCTATAACCCCGCTACGAGCGAGGTGCAGGCCAAGGTTCCTCTGGCAAACGCAAGCGAGCTGGCAAAGGCCGTCGCCATCGCCGCTGAGGCGCAACCCGCCTGGGCTGCCGTCAATCCACAACGTCGTGCACGTGTGATGATGGCCTTTGTCCAGCTGCTGCACCGCGACATGGATAAACTGGCCGAGGCACTCAGCCGTGAGCACGGCAAAACCCTGCCCGATGCCAAAGGCGACGTAATCCGCGGGCTGGAAGTGGTTGAGTATTGTATCGCCGCCCCGCAGATGCTGAAGGGCGAATATACGGACTCAGCCGGTCCCGGCATCGACATGTATTCGATGAAACAGCCCCTGGGCGTGACCGCTGGGATCACCCCGTTCAACTTCCCCGCCATGATTCCGATGTGGATGTTTGCGCCCGCCATCGTTTGCGGCAACGCCTTCATCCTGAAACCATCCGAGCGTGACCCATCCGTGCCGCTGATGCTCGCCGAATTGATGGAAGAGGCGGGCCTGCCCAAAGGCATCCTGCAGGTCGTGAACGGCGACAAAGAAGCCGTTGATGCCATCCTTTACGACGACACGATCCAGTCCGTCGGCTTTGTTGGGTCCACCCCCATTGCTGAATACATCTATGGCACCGGCTGCGCGCAGGGCAAACGGGTCCAGTGTTTCGGCGGCGCCAAAAACCACATGATCATCATGCCCGACGCCGATATGGATCAGGCGGCTGACGCGCTGGTCGGTGCGGGTTATGGCGCAGCGGGGGAACGCTGTATGGCGATTTCGGTCGCCGTACCTGTAGGCGACGAAACCGCAGACCGGCTGATCGAAAAGCTGATGCCCCGGGTCGAGGCGTTGAAGGTCGGTCCCTACACGTCAGGCGATGATGTGGATTACGGCCCCGTCGTCACTGCCGCGGCCAAGGCCAATATCGAACGGCTGGTGCAAACCGGTATCGACCAAGGCGCAAAGCTCGTCGTTGACGGGCGCGACTTCCGGCTGCAGGGCTATGAAGACGGATTTTTTGTGGGCGCGCATCTGTTTGACCATGTCACCAAAGACATGGATATCTATAAGACCGAAATCTTCGGCCCTGTTCTCTCCACAGTGCGCGCGCAAAGCTATGAAGACGCTTTGGGCCTCGCCATGGACCACGAATACGGCAACGGCACCGCGATCTTCACCCGCGACGGGGACACCGCCCGCGATTTTGCCAACCGGATCAATATCGGCATGGTTGGCGTGAATGTCCCGATCCCGGTGCCCCTCGCCTACCACACCTTCGGCGGCTGGAAGAAATCGATGTTCGGTGACCTCAACCAGCACGGGCCGGATGCTTTCAAATTCTACACGCGCACCAAGACAATCACCTCTCGTTGGCCGTCCGGCATCAAGGAAGGCGGCGAATTTTCGATACCGGTCATGGAATAAGCCGGACTTGCCAAAACGCCGAAACCAACGCATGAATTAAACAAGTGTTCAATTCATGGCACGGGGAGGCATTATGGACTTTGCGCTGACCGAGGAACAAATCGCCATCTTTGATATGGCGCAGGCCTTTGGGGCTGAGCATATCGCACCACATGCGCGTGCGTGGGAAGACGACGGCACGATCCCCAAAGACCTGTGGCCAAAGCTCGCCGAGCTTGGCTTTGGTGGGTTGTATGTGCGCGAGAATATGGGTGGCTCCGGCCTGTCACGGCTGGATGCGACATTGGTGTTTGAAGCGCTTGCGCAATCCTGCGCCTCCGTCTCGGCCTTTCTGTCGATCCACAATATGTGCGCCTACATGATCGATGCCCACGGGTCCGAAGACTTGCGCGCGCGCATTCTGCCCAAAGCGCTCACCATGGAAACGATCCTGTCTTACTGCCTGACTGAGCCGGGGTCAGGCTCTGACGCCGCAGCGCTCAAGACAAAGGCAATCCGCACAAACGAAGGGTATGAACTGACCGGTACCAAAGCCTTCATCTCCGGCGGTGGCTATTCTGACGCCTATATTGTCATGGCCCGTACCGGCGAGGACGGGCCAAAGGGGATCAGTGCGATCCTCATTGAAGACGGCTCCATCGGTCTGAGTTATGGAGGGCTAGAGGACAAGATGGGCTGGCGGTCGCAGCCGACGCGACAGGTGCAGATGGACGGGTGCAAAGCCCCTGCCGCGAACCTGTTGGGTGAGGAAGGCCACGGGTTCAAATACGCGATGGCGGGCCTTGATGGTGGGCGGTTGAATATCGCGGCCTGTTCATTGGGGGCCGCGCAAACTGCGCTCGACCAGACACTGGCTTACATGAAAGAGCGCAAGGCCTTCGGCAAATCCATCGACCAGTTCCAAGGTTTGCAATTCCGGCTGGCGGATATGGAGATTGAATTGCAATCCGCGCGCACCTTTCTGCGCCAGGCGGCGTGGAAGCTGGACAACGGCGCGCCAGATGCGACGAAATTCTGCGCGATGGCCAAAAAACAAGTGACCGAGGTCGGGTCCCGCGTTGCCGATAGCTGCCTGCAACTGCACGGGGGCTACGGCTACTTGGCAGATTACGGCATTGAAAAGATCGTGCGGGACCTGCGAGTCCACCAGATCCTCGAAGGGACCAACGAAATCATGCGATTGATCACAGCGCGGCATCTCATCCAATAGCGCAGATGCCCGATATCTTGATCCGTCAAAACGGCCATGCCGGCCACATTACGCTGAACCGACCCAAAGCGTTGAATGCGCTGACATGGGAGATGTGCCTTGCTATCGAAAAGGCGCTGGACACGTGGCGCGACCACCCGGCGATCACCCTGATCTTGATCGACGGCGCAGGCGAGCGCGCCTTTTGCTCTGGCGGTGACATCGCCGAGATGTACGCAGCAGGGCAGCGCGGTGACCTCGATTATGGCCGCCGTTTCTGGCGCGACGAATACAGGCTCAATGCCAAAATCCACGCCTATGCCAAACCCGTTGTCACCTTCCTGCATGGCTTCACCATGGGTGGGGGTGTCGGTGTCGGCTGCCATGGGTCACACCGGATCGTCTGCGAAACCAGTCAGATCGCAATGCCGGAATGCTCCATCGGGCTGGTGCCCGACGTTGGCGGTTCGCTGATCCTGGCAAAGGCACCGGGGCATTGCGGCGAATATCTTGGGCTGACTGGTGACCGCATGGATACAGGCGACGCCATCTATGCAGGCTTTGCTGACCATTATGTCCCTCAAAAGGATTGGGATGCGTTGAAGGGGGAATTGGCCGAAACAGGTGCTGCAAAGATCCCTGCGCATCCTGCCCCAAACAGCCGATTGCACGATTGGCAAAAGGCCATCGATGACTATTTCGCTAACGCGACCGACAGCGAGGCGGCGCAACGGGCGGCAAAGCTGATGTCCCGGAACGCGCCCCTAGCGATGCAAGTATGCCGTCACATTCTGGCTGCCGTGCGCAAAAGCCCGGACATCAAAACCGCCCTCGACCATGAATTTCGCTATACCTATCGCTGCGTGGCACAAGGCGATTTTATCGAAGGGATCCGTGCTGCCATCATCGACCGGGACCGCGACCCGCAATGGCAAAAGGTGACAGACAATCAAGTCGCAGCCATGACCGCACCCTTGGGTGAACACGCGCTGCATTGGGAGGATGAGACATGAAAATCGGCTTTATCGGGCTAGGCAATATGGGCGCCCCCATGGCCGCCAACCTGGCCAAGGATCACGACATCACAGGCTTTGATACAGTTGCCAAACCGGAGGGCCTGATGCTTGCCGATAGCGCAGCAGAGGCTGCCAAGGACGCCGACGTCGTCATCACCATGTTGCCCAATGGCGATATC
The DNA here is from genome assembly GCA_038529695.1 of Pseudomonadota bacterium. GTDB lineage: Bacteria > Pseudomonadota > Alphaproteobacteria > Rhodobacterales > Rhodobacteraceae > Yoonia. The sequence goes on from JBCBDL010000055.1 coordinate 12,402, forward strand.
CTGCGCGCCGTGGCGAACGAAATTCACCCAGCCATGAAATCGGGTGCCATCCATCTCGACTGCTCGACTATCGATGTCGAAAGCGCCCGCGCGGTCGCAGCGCAGGCTGAAACCCAAGGCCTGCAAGCCATCGACGCTCCTGTTTCTGGCGGCATCGGCGGCGCGCAAGCGGGCACGCTGACCTTCATGGCAGGCGGCCCAGAAAGTGCCTTTGCCACTGTCAAACCACTTTTCGACATTATGGGACAAAAGGCGGTACATTGCGGCCCTGCAGGCAACGGACAAGCCGCGAAAATCTGCAATAACATGATCCTTGGGGTCACCATGATCGCCACATGCGAGGCTTTCGTGCTGGCCGACAAACTGGGCCTTGACCGGCAGGCCATGTTCGATGTGGTCAGCACCTCATCGGGATATTCCTGGACCATGAACGCTTATTGCCCGGCTCCCGGCATCGGGCCCCAAAGCCCTGCTGACAACGACTACCAACCGGGCTTTGCCGCGGAGCTGATGCTCAAGGACCTGAACCTGTCGCAGATGGCCGCAGCGGCCGTGGATGCGGACACCCCCATGGGCCACAAGGCAACCTTACTTTATCAGCAATTTGTGGACCGCGAAGGGGGCCATGGCAAAGACTTCTCTGCCATGTTGCCCCGGTTTGAACAACGTCGGCGTGAATGAGTGCCTAGTTCCCTACCGTAATCATGATTAGAACAATGAACATGACCGGCACCAGACACAGCATTGACACAATCAATGCGGGATATCCCCAAGTCAACACGGCAAGCAACCACAAGGCGAAGATCGAGAAGATGAAGTAATAGATGTTGTCCTCATCGCCATAATAGACTTCGCGCAGCATGCGGCCCAGGATGGGTACACGAAACAGGATGCGGGTCAAAAATGAACGATCGGCGTATTGCTTGCTACTCATGTTCGGCCTTTTTTTCGCAATGTCTCAATGGGCTGACATATGCCAAAATTCCCCACGCGGAATGCGGCATTCTGACCAACAACACGAGATTTTGGCAAAAACTTTCGAACAAGTATGCGTGAAAGTTTTGGGCCATCAGGCCTCACCAGATGCCGGTTGTATCTACGAACGTCAGGGGATTACTCTATCAGATCTTTACACCGCACTTTTGAAAAAAGGCGATCATCTTATCCGTCAAAAGACCCTGGCCTGTCGCGATCTGGATCAGCTCAAAAGCACAGCCATTATTCACTTCGACCACCACCGGACCATCCTTCGTCAGCGCCATGTCGGTTGAGGCGAAACGGTTTGGTGCATGTATCAGCGCAACTTCGGCATTGATCCGCATCATCGCGTCCCAATCTGGCAGCATCTCCCCGATAACGCTGCGCCCCTGCGCCGGATGCTCTTTCAATGTGGTCAAGGCGCCATCATCATTACGCACAAGCGAACGAATTTCACCGCTTGCGGGGTCCACATCACAAATCATGTTCCCGCCACGCCAAAAATTATCGGCAATGTTTGACGCCCCAGGCAGCTTTAGGACCGTATAAGGTACTTGAACACCGTCATCATCGATCAGATTCAAACACCGTACTGTCGCGACCGCATCTGTCAGACCATCAAAAAATGCGTGCGGCTCTAGGCAATCCTGAATGATGTATTGATGATCGCCAAACAGGGTGTCAGTCACCTCAGTAAAGGTAGCAGCGTCACGCCCAGCTATCTCGATATGCGTATCCGTCACGCCAGTTATTTTCAGCGCACCAGCACTTGCAACACCAGCGTTAGCTTTTGCAAAAATCGGAAAACGCTCACATGACTTCAGAAAGTCTTTCAGCTGCGCAGCTGTAGCGAGCTGTGTTTCAGCCGGATAACGGCGCGGCCCCTTATCAAATACAGCAAGTGTACGCGGAATTGGCATGTTTGCCCGCTCCAGCACAATGGACGAAATCCATTTATCTTCTGTCACTGCCCACCATTTGCGATCGATGCAATGCTCGACAATTGGCCAATGCAAGGATGATGAAACAAAGCGGCTGCGTTCGTCATCCGACCACTTTTTGCGATCATATAGCCCATAGCGCAAATACTCATTCATATTGAGCTTGCCACGCCCCTTGCTGAGCTTGCGAAAATCAAGACCCAGTGAAACCGGGCTGGCCCCGACGGCACGCGCCGCCTCGGCCAGTTGACCCAGCAGATTGGCGTCTGAGGCCGCGTGCATTTTTTTAAGATCTTCATCTTGGGCTGACATCTTGGCATCTCCGCATGCGATCAGTCATCTTTACAAATCACATTGCAAAAGAAAGCACAAAGCCATTCAAGATCGATGGATCAAGTACTACTCCGCTGCGACGGATTTTTGACCCAACATGTCTTTGAGATAGCGGCCGGTGTGGCTTTCGGCGACCTCTGCCACTTGTTCCGGTGTGCCGGTGGCCACAATGCGCCCGCCGCCATCGCCCCCTTCGGGACCGATATCGATGATGTGGTCGGCGGTCTTAACCACGTCCAGATTGTGTTCGATCACGATAACCGAATTACCCTGATCGACCAATTCATGCAGTACTTCCAACAATTTGCGAACATCTTCGAAGTGTAGACCTGTTGTGGGTTCATCCAGAATATAAAGCGTCCGCCCGGTGGACCGCTTCGCCAACTCTTTTGACAGCTTTACCCTTTGCGCCTCGCCCCCTGACAGGGTCGTCGCCTGCTGACCCACCTTGATATAGCCAAGGCCCACCCGCATCAACGCATCCATCTTTTCACGGATTGATGGCACCGCGCTAAAGAATTGTTGTGCGTCTTCAACCGTCATATCCAGCACATCTGCAATGGATTTGCCCTTGAATTTGATCTCAAGCGTTTCGCGGTTGTAGCGGGCTCCTTTGCAGGTCTCGCAGGTGACATAGACATCAGGCAGAAAGTGCATCTCGATCTTGATCACGCCGTCACCCTGGCAGGCCTCACACCGGCCACCTTTGACGTTAAAGCTGAACCGCCCCGGCTTGTAGCCCCGCGCCTTCGCCTCGGGCATACCTGCAAACCAATCGCGGATCGGTGTGAATGCGCCGGTATATGTGGCCGGGTTTGACCGTGGGGTGCGACCGATGGGCCGCTGGTCGATATCGATGACCTTGTCGAGATGTTCGAACCCTTTGATCGTCTCGCAAGGGCCCGGCGTCTGGCGCGCGCCATTCAGGCGCATAGAGGCATTTTTGAACAGAGTTTCAATTGTCAGCGTGGATTTACCGCCGCCCGACACGCCTGTCACACAGGTAAACACACCAAGCGGAAAATCAGCCGTGACATTTTGCAGGTTGTTCCCGGTTGCCTTAACCACGGTCAGCTTTTTCTTGGTGGTTTTGCGGCGTTTTGCAGGGACTGCGATCTCACGCGTGCCGACAAGGTATTCACCGGTGATAGAGCCTTCGTGGGCCATGATCTCTTGCGGTGTCCCCTTGGCCACCACTTCACCGCCATGCACGCCCGCGCCGGGACCGATATCGAACACATAATCAGCTTCGCGGATCGCTTCCTCATCATGTTCAACGACGATGACGGTATTGCCCTGGTCACGCAGGTTTTTCAGCGTCGTTAGCAGCCGGTCGTTGTCGCGCTGGTGTAAACCAATTGAGGGCTCATCCAGCACATAAAGCACGCCCTGCAGGCCCGAACCGATCTGACTGGCCAACCTGATCCGCTGGCTTTCACCACCCGACAGCGTGCCGGAGTTCCGCGATAGCGTCAGATATTCAAGGCCCACATTGTTCAAGAACCCGAGGCGTTCACGAATTTCCTTCAGGATTGCATGGGCGATTTCGTTCTTTTGTTTGCTGAGCGCATCGGGCACTGATTGGCACCAGTCATAGGCCTCTTTGATCGACATCTGCACGACTTGCCCGACATGCAACAAATTGTCCGGTGGGCCGATCTTGACCGCCAACGCCTCTTCCCGCAGCCGGTAGCCGCCACACGTGCCGCAATTACGGTTGTTCTGATAATTCTCAAACTCTTCGCGGATCCAATTGCTGTCTGTCTCGCGATAGCGGCGTTCCATATTCGGGATGACACCTTCGAACGCACGCTCGACCTGGTAGACGCGCCCGCCCTCATCGTAGCGGAACTTGATCTCTTCCTCGCCTGAGCCATAAAGGAAAACTTGCTGAATTATCGGGTCCAGATCTTTCCAGCGCGCGTTTTTGTTGAACCCGTAATGCTTCGCAATCGCCTCAATTGTCTGCAGGAAATAGGGCGATTTGCCCTTCCGCCATGGGGCCAGCGCCCCATCCGCAATCTTGAGTGTCACATCTGGAACCACCAAGGCTTCATCGAAAAACAGCTCAACGCCAAGGCCGTCACACGCTGGACATGCACCAAAAGGCGCATTGAACGAAAACAAGCGTGGTTCAATTTCGGGGATCGTGAAACCGGACTCAGGGCACGCAAAATTCTCTGAAAAGGTAATGCGTTCCGGGTCGCCCTCTTTCGGTGCCGTCTCCAGAACGGCGATGCCATCCGCCAGGTCCAAGGCAGTCCGGAAACTATCCGCCAGACGCGTCTCCAGCCCCTCCTTCACGACGATCCGGTCGACAACAACGTCGATGTCATGGCGAAATTTCTTGTCCAGCGTCGGGGGCTCATCGAGTTCGTAAAACTCACCGTCTACCTTGACCCGCTGAAAGCCCTGCTTGCGCAGTTCCAGAAATTCCTTGCGGTATTCGCCCTTCCGGTCACGAATGATCGGGGCCAGCAGATAGCCGCGCGTCCCCTCCTCCATCGTCATCACACGATCAACCATGTCCTGCACCTGCTGCGCCTCAATGGGCAGGCCGGTGGCGGGGCTATATGGCGTGCCTGCGCGGGCAAAGAGCAAACGCAGATAGTCGTAAATCTCGGTAATTGTCCCGACAGTCGAGCGGGGGTTCTTCGACGTCGTTTTCTGCTCTATCGAAATCGCGGGTGACAGACCGCTGATGTGATCCACATCCGGCTTTTCCATCATGTCCAGGAATTGCCGCGCATAGGCGCTGAGCGATTCTACATACCGCCGTTGCCCCTCTGCATAGATCGTATCAAAGGCGAGCGATGACTTCCCCGATCCCGACAGCCCGGTGATGACCACAAGCTGATCGCGCGGAATATCAACGTCGATATCCTTGAGGTTATGTTCGCGCGCGCCGCGTACTTCGATGTTTTTCAGCTCAGCCATTCCGACCCCCAAGGCAACTATCCGTTCAGATAGCAGCATCATTCCAATCCGCCACCCCCGTCATAGAACATATCAGGAACATGTGCAAAATAATCCGCAACGCAAAAAGCCCGCCAGATTTTCAGGCGGGCTTTGTCAAATGGATGGCAGTTACGCGCTACATGTGGATGACGCGATCATAGGCATCCAGCACGCTTTCATGCATCATCTCGGACAACGTCGGATGCGGGAAGACCGTGTTCATCAGGTCTTCCTCCGTCGTTTCCAGTTGACGGCCCACCACATAACCCTGGATCAACTCGGTCACTTCCGCGCCTACCATATGCGCGCCAAGAAGCTCTCCGGTCTTCGCGTCGAAGATAGTTTTGATCATCCCCTCAGGCTCACCCAATGCAATGGCCTTACCATTGCCGATAAAGGGGAAGCGTCCGACCTTGACGTCATAACCCAGCTCTTTCGCCTTTGCCTCGGTATGGCCGACAGACGCGACTTGTGGATGGCAATAGGTGCAGCCGGCAATGGTTTCAGGTTTGACGGGATGCGCATGTTTACCCGCGATTAGATCGGCGACCATCACGCCTTCATGGCTGGCTTTGTGGGCAAGCCACGGGGCACCGGCGATATCACCAATGGCGTAAAGACCATCGACACCCGTCCGGCAAAACTCATCGGTCACAACATGCGTGCGGTCCACTTTTACACCTAACGCTTCCAGCCCCAGCCCTTCGACATTGCCGATAATGCCCACGGCAGAGATAACCGTGTCAAAATCCATCTTCTCAACCTTGCCGCCGGTTTCGATATGCGCGGTGACTTTGCCCTTGGCGCGGTCCAGTTGCTTGACCATGGATTTCTCCAGGATCTTCATACCTTGTTTGACGAATTGCTTCTTGGCAAAGGCAGAGATTTCAGCGTCTTCAACGGGCAGCACCCGGTCCATGACCTCAACCACGGTCGTATCCGAGCCCAGTGTGTTGTAGAAACTGGCGAATTCAATCCCAATCGCGCCTGATCCAATCACAAGCAGTTTTTTAGGCATCCGCTTGGGCTGCAACGCATGCTTATAGGTCCAGACCAGATCGCCATCCGCCTCTAGCCCGGGCAATTCACGCGCACGCGCGCCGGTCGCCAAAACGATATTCTTGGCGGTCAGTTCATCGGTTCCCTTCTCGCCTTTGACCGACACTTTGCCCTTTGCAGGGATTGTCGCCTCTCCCATGAACACCTTGACCTTGTTTTTCTTCATCAGGTGACCAATCCCGCCCGATAGCTGGCCAGCAACAGCACGACTGCGTTTGACCACCGCATCCAGATCATAGTCGACGCCCGTTGCTTTCAGCCCAAATTCTTTGGCGCGATGCATCAGGTGGAATACCTCGGATGACCGCAACATCGCCTTGGTCGGGATACACCCCCAGTTCAGGCAGATCCCGCCCATATGCTCGCGCTCAACAATAGCGACGTTCATCCCATGCTGCGCTGCGCGAATTGCGGCCACATAGCCTCCCGGTCCAGCCCCAATCACGATCAAATCAAAACTTTGCGCAGCCATACGGTGCCCCTCCAAATCCAAATTTAGTTGAACACTAAACTATTTTCTGACCGACCTCTAGTGACCCAGCGTCATATCAGCTATCGCAGGGGCGCAAGGCATGGCAAATGGCAATTATTCCGGATTTGCTTGCTGGGCGCGAATTGCCGCACCGTAGCCACCTGCATCCAAAAATGCCTGCTCAGAGGGGGTTGTTTTGCGCCCCAGTGCCTTGTTGCGGTAAGGAAAACGCCCATAGTCACGGATAACCGCACGATGGGCACAGGCATGGTCGCGATTGTGATGTCCGGTCTGGGGCATGCGGGTGTGGATCAGCCGGACTGCACGGTCCTGATCACATAAATTCTCGGCATGCATCAACGGCAGGTAAAAAAACTGCCGCGCCGGTTCATCAATTTTCATGTCCCAATGACGTTCAATCGCCATCTTTGCGGCAGCACGGGCCAATTCGTCGGTTGCAAAGGCCTGTTCGGTGTCACGGAACATATTGCGCGGCAACTGATCGGTCAGAATGATATAGGCCAACGTCCCCGACGGATATGTCAGCCACAGGCCAAGACTACCTTCGGTCGCGGCCTGCCAGGTTGATAAGAACCTGTCACGGATTTTGGCGTCGAATGCAGGGTCCGATTTGTACCAGTCTTCTGGTGCGCATTCATCAAGCCAGAACGCCAACACCTCTTCGGGGCTTACCACGGCACAACTCCTCAAAAGGCCACCACCACATTGTTAAACCGAAACAGAGAATGAGCGCTCTGACAAGAGGGCGCTGCAAAGCTGCGCTCACATGATATTTCGCAGTGTGACATGCAAAAAGCAGTCATCATGCGCGTGCTTCTCCTACATCGCTGCTGCCCAGTTCCTCTTCCGCATCAATGTAGACCTCTTGCGCCAGCTCGGCCACAACCGGTGTCGATGCAGCCGAGACGGGCGAGTATGGCACCGTTTCGCCCTCCAACGTCCTGCGACTACGCTGCGTTGAGCGGTAGAGACCAAAGATGCCTGTCGCCAGCATTAATGCTGCTGTGAATAGCCAGTAACCGTTGTCACCAATCACATCCATGATCAAACCAACAATCAATGGCCCAGCAATGGCCCCTAGCCCGTTGATAAAGAGCAGACCACCGGACGCCGCCGCCATGTCATCCTTGTCGAGGTAGTCATTCGCATAGGCAATAATAAGCGCATAAAGCGGGTTAGACATACCGCCGACGATCGCCCCGCTGATGACGATCAGGGCAAAGTAGCCTGGGACAAGAAACGCAATCAGCGACCCGACACCGCCCAGCATTGCAACCCAGATAATCAGTTGACGCCGATCCATCCGATCCGACAACCAGCCAATCGGGTATTGCAGCACCAATGCAGCGACGTAGATAGCGGAGACGAAGAATGAGATTTCTCCGACGGTTAGACCCACCCGGTTGCCATAGACTGCCGACATCCCGAATTGGGCAGCAAAAACGCCACCCAACATGAACATCCCGAAACAGGCCAGAGGCGACGCCGCGATCAGATCCTTGATCTTCATCGGTTTGGTCGTCTCAAACGCTGGCATGGGCCGCGCTGACAACAACACCGGCGCAAAGGCCAGCGACACCAGAACCGATGCGATGATGAAGACGACATAACCGGTGACATCACCCTGGCTGACGATCCATTGGGCAAAAACGATGCCTGCCATTTGCACGATCATGTAAATCGACAGCGACTTGCCCCGCGTTTCGTTGGTCGAGGCATCGTTCAACCAGCTTTCAGCGGTGATATAGACACCGCAAAAACAAAAACCGATGATCACGCGCCCGATGGCCCAGGCCCAAGGTTCAACGAGGACCGGGTAGGAAATCAAAACCGCTGAAATCATTGAACCCAAAGCAGCAAAGACGCGTACATGACCAACCCGCTGGATCAGCTTTGGCGTATAACGCGAACTGAACAGGAAACCCAAGAAATAGGCTGACATCACGATCGAAAGCGCAAGGGTGCTAAAGCCTTCTTGATCCCCGCGCAGACCCAGCAATGTCCCTTGCAGTCCGTTGCCGACCATCAGCAAAAACATGCCAAGGAATAACGCCCAAGACCCGGTCAATACCTGAAACATCGCGCGTCCTTTCCTGCGATCAGAACCGCGCCATCGCACGATTCTGCTGATAATTCATCACATGAAAACGACGCGGTCGCGCCTGTTCGCGGCTTAGTTATCCGAGCGGTCGTCGTCCCGGTCAGCATCAGTGACGATATTGCGGGACAACCATTGGCGGATCGCAGGGCTGAACATCGCCAGCCGGATCAAAAGAGCGACTGTCGCAACAATTACTGCCAATGCTGGC
>JBCBDL010000056.1:0-21140 GCA_038529695.1 Pseudomonadota bacterium
TATTGTCGAGGCGGTCGATGCGTTTCGCAGCAATGGGGCCACAAACATCGATGTGAACGTTTACATCATCATCAACGGTGAGTTGGCGAAGCCGCAATTGACAGCCGCGGGATTGCCAGCAGAGCCTGTCGACAACAATGTCTTCGGCATTGCAGGGCGGTCCGCTTCAATCCTTGCCGATGACGTGTTGCGCAGTTCGATCATCGAAACGATCCGCGTCGCACAAAACCCCGACAATATCGGGGATTGGACTATTCAGGGCATCGTCGCCCCTGCAGAGGCGACGGCGAATTGCACAAGCGAGGACTTTGGTTTTGACGCCTGCGTTACCTCCGCACTCTTTGCCGCCGGGAAATCACTTGCCAGTCAGCCGGATATCCCGTGGCTGACCGGTGACCGACTTTTGAAAATCGCACAGGAGCTTTAGTGGCTGATCATGACTGAGACACACACGCCCGAGACTCTGCTTGAGGTCAACAATATCGAGGTGATCTATAATCACGTGATCCTTGTGCTCAAAGGCGTGTCGCTGACCGTGCCAAAGGGTGGGATTACTGCATTGCTTGGTGGGAACGGCGCAGGCAAGACGACGACGCTCAAAGCCATCTCAAACCTTTTGCATTCTGAACGGGGTGAGGTGACGAAGGGCTCAATCACCTATCGCGGCGACCGGGTGCAGCATCTGTCGCCTGAGGCGCTGGTCAAACGCGGGGTCATTCAGGTGATGGAGGGGCGGCATTGCTTTGAGCATCTCACGGTCGAGGAAAACCTGATGACCGGGGCCTATACGCGCCGTGACGGCGGCGGGGCCATCAGCGACGACCTTGATCTGGTCTACAGCTACTTTCCGCGGCTGAAGGAACGGCGGAAAAGCCAGGCGGGCTATACGTCTGGCGGCGAACAACAGATGTGCGCGATTGGCCGCGCGCTGATGTCGCGGCCAGAGACGATCCTGCTGGATGAGCCGTCAATGGGTCTTGCCCCCCAATTGGTCGAAGAGATTTTCGGGATCGTGAAGAACCTCAATGAGAAGGAAGGCGTGTCTTTCCTGCTCGCCGAGCAGAACACGAACGTCGCACTGAGATTTGCCCATCAAGGATACATCCTCGAAAGCGGGCGTGTCGTGATGGAAGGTCCGGCCGCGGAGCTGCGCGAGAACCCGGATGTGAAGGAATTCTACCTTGGCATGTCGGATGAGGGGCGGAAATCATTTCGTGATGTCCGCAGCTACCGGCGACGGAAACGGTGGTTGGCGTAGAATGGGTGCTTGCACCGATAATGCTGCGCATTTGTGGAACTCGGTCGGTGAAGACCGTGCAATCATTCATCCCAACCGCAGCGTATAGAAATGATCGTCCCGCGATTGTCCGTTGATCCGCACTCCGTCGTAATGCGTGGCGATCCGGACGAAACCCAGCCTTTCGTAAAACGCGATGGCGCGGTGATTTTCGGTATCCACGAACAGTTCCAACTGCGCCAACTGGGCGGTTTTGGCCTCATCAATAATACCTTGCATCAGTGCCTTTGCGGCGCCGGTGCCGTGATAAGACGCAGAGACGAAGAACGGCCCAATCTCGGCGCGGTGCCGCGTCCGCTCTAACCGCTCAGGGCGATAGCCGCAAAACCCGATCAGCGTTTCGCCGTCAAACACGCCGCGCGTATTCCCAGCCTCCAGGATAGCCGCGCAGCGATCGGGGCTGATGGCTGCTGTTTCTGCCACTGTCACCAGAAAGCCCATCGGGAAATCGCGCGCACCTTCGAGCCGGAGCGCTTGCCACGGTGCTGCATCATCTTGCGTGAGGATGCGATATGTAAAATCGGTCATTTGGGCTCCGCTCAGTCATATGAACGTAGACAAAGCAATTCCAATGCGTAAGGGGGTATCGCCGATATCGCATAACACGCCCCCATCCCCCTAGCTTTCCCCCGTCCGACCCGGCACGATGTCCAGGCCAAGGACAGGAGACGACCATGACCACTTATTTCGATACGTTCGAGACACGTAGCCCGGCAGAACGCGAAGCAGCCCAGATCGCGGCACTTGCTGCACAGGTCGCGATTGTACGTGACACCGAAGGGTCATGCCTGCCGGAGGTTGAGATCAATACACTTGCTGACCTGACAAAACTGCCCGTCCTGCGCAAATCCGATTTGACAGCGTGGCAAAAGCAAGACCCACCCTTTGGCGGGATGCATACATCCAACATCACCCATATTTTCCAATCCCCCGGCCCGATCTACGAACCCGGCGGGTCAGCGCATGATTGGTGGCGGTTTGGGCGGTTTCTGCATGCTTGCGGGATCGGCAAGGATGACATTGTGCAGAACTGCTTTGGCTACCATCTGACCCCCGCTGGGACCATGTTTGAAAGCGGCGCGCGCGCGGTCGGGGCCAAGGTTCTGCCCGCAGGCACTGGCCAGACCGAACTGCAGGTGCGGGCCGCCGCCGATATTGGTACGACCGCCTATGCAGGCACGCCTGATTACCTCAAGGTGATCCTCGAAAAGGCTGACGAGATGGGCGTGCAACTGAATATTACCAAGGCGGCTGTATCTGGCGGGGCGCTGTTCCCGCAGCTGCGGCAATACTATGCGGATCGAGGGATCACCTGCATGCAATGCTACGCCACCGCTGATCTGGGGCATCTGGCCTATGAAAGCGTCCTGGGCGAGGGGATGGTGGTGGATGAGGGGGTTATCATCGAAATCGTCACCCCCGGTACGGGTGATCCGGTTCCTGCCGGTGAGGTGGGCGAAATCGTTGTCACATCGCTGAACCCCGACTACCCGCTGATCCGCTTTGCGACCGGCGATATGAGTGCCGTCATGGAAGGCGCCAGCCCCTGTGGGCGCACCAATATGCGCATCAAGGGCTGGATGGGCCGGGCTGACCAGACGACCAAGATCAAGGGGATGTTCGTGCGGCCCGAACAGGTGGCTGATCTGGTGAACAAGACCGGCGCTGACCGGGCGCGTGTGATCGCTGACCGGGACGGGGATGCAGACAAGATGATTGTGCAGCTTGAAGGCAGCGTCGATGAAAAAGCCGCCGCGAGTGCCGTGCAAGATGTCCTGAAACTGAAAGGTGAGGTGCAGTGCCTTGCCCCCGGCGCCATGCCGCGCGATGGCCTCGTGATCGAGGACCGGCGGACCTATGAGACTTAAGGAAGACCAAGGAGACGCATGATGCGTAAATTCACCCTGATTGCTGCTTTGTCAGCGCTTGCAACACCACTTTTGGCGCAGGATGCGGCACTCTTGATGGGGGTGAACCGGTATGAGGAATTGCGGCGGGTCAGCAACGGAACGGATGTGCTGAACTCTGCCGATAGCTTGCGCGATGCCGGTTATAACGTCAGCACGCTTGCGAATGGGTCCGGTGCGGATATGGCGCGGCTGCTGCAACGGTTTGCCGTGGATGCAGAAGAGGCTGACCGGCTGGTCGTGGGGCTGGCGGGTCGGTTTGTGACGGATGGTGCGCGCACATGGCTTTTGCCCGCCGATGCGGATCGGCCGACATTGTTTGATGTTCAGAATGCGGTGTCAGTCGACAGTGTGCTGCGGGTACTGGCGCAAAAGCCCGGTCAGGCGATCCTGATCCTGGGCTATGATCAGGATGCGGATAACCCAATCGGGTCCTATCTGCGGCAGGGGGTTGGTGATCTAGATATTCCGCAGGGTGTGACGGTGTTTTATGGCGAGCCTGATTTCACCGATGGCGTCGTGATCGAGGCGATTACAGTGCCGGGCGGAGACGCGATGGCATTCGCACGCAATTCGCGTGGTCTGCGTGAGGCGGGGTTTCAGCCGCAGAGCCTGATCATGCGGCCTGAGGGGGATGAGGACATCGCGCCTGCCCCTGTTGTCAATGTCAGTGACGCGTTGGCGGCATGGAATGCGGCGCGGGAGGAAAACACGGCTGATAGCTATCGCGATTACGTCTTTGCCTACCCTGACAGTCCGTTTGCGGCAGAGGCACGCCGGCGGCTGGACGACATCGAAAATGATCCGCAGCGGCTTGCCGAGATTGCCGAGGATCAGTTGAACCTGAACCGCAATGCCCGGCGTGACATCCAGCGGAACCTGACGCTGATGGAGTTCAATACACGTGGTGTTGACGGGATCTTTGGCCCGGGCACGCGCGGGGCGATCCGCAACTGGCAACAGACGAATGGGTTTGCGCAGACAGGTTTTCTGACGCGCGAACAGATCGACAGACTGGACGGACAGGCCAGCCGCCGGGCGGCGGAAATTGAAGCGCAGGAAGAGGCGGAGCGCGCCGAATTGGAACGCCTTGACCGGGCCTATTGGGAAGAAACCGGCGCAAGCGGGGATGAGGCAGGATATCGCGCCTATCTCGACCGTTACCCCGAAGGGATTTTTGCCGAAGAGGCGCGCAGCGCCCTGCAGCAATCTGAGGATAATGATCAAGACGCTGCACGTGACCGGGAACGCGCGCTGAATATCAACCCCGTGCTGGGGCGCTTGATTGAAAGCCGTCTTGCGCAGCTTGGGTTCAATCCGGGCCGGGTGGATGGGCGGTTTGACCGCGACACCCGTCGCGCCATCAGCCGGTATCAGGCGAGCAACGGCTTGTCGGCGACGGGTTATCTGGATGAGCCAACGCTGGCGCGGTTATTGGCGGATACGTTTGGACGCTAGCCGGATTGCGGGATCAGCGATATCGTCCTCCCCATTCAAAGGAGGACGATATGGCAGAATTTCCTGTAAATACCCATCGCTTCGATCCCTATAAGAATTTCAAATTCCGCGTGGTGCTGGATGGCCGGGTGATCCCCGGTATCTCAAAGGTCAGCGCGTTGAAACGCACGACCGAGCCTGTGGGCTGGCGGTCAGGTGCGGCTTTGAGCCGCCTGTCGATGGCGCCGGGCAAAACGCGGTTTGAGCCGATTACATTGGAACGCGGCGTCACACATGACACCACATTTGAAGACTGGGCCAACCTTGTTTTCAACGTACAGGGCGATGCCGCGATATCTTTGAAAAACCTGCGCAAGGATATGGTGATTGACCTGCAGAACCTTGCCGGACAAACCGTGCTGAGCTACCGGGTCTATCGCGCCTGGGTGTCCGAGTATCAGGCGCTGCCGGACTTGGATGCAACAGATGAAGGTGCGGTCGCGATTGAACAGATCGTCCTGCAGCACGACGGGTGGGAACGCGATACCGCCATTGTTGAACCGGCTGAGACTTAGCGCCGGCACCGCTTATTGCGGCGCGACATATCGTTCGGCAACCAAACGCACAAAACCTGCGTCGCCTTCGAAAAGGCGCACGCCGATCAGATAGGTGCCTTGGGCCACGCGCGCTGCAATCAGACTATCAAGCCCGTCGCCGTAATCGTCATTTAGCGCGACCTGCCGCCCCAGATCGTCAAAGACGACCAGCCAGGAATCCGCGCCATTTGCACCGGCTGCTTCAACCACCAAGAGACCACTTTCGGGCATGCCGATGCTGAACCATGTGACATCAGCGCTGGCCTGCATCTCGTGCAGCAGCCGTGTTTCCAGCACACCCAGATCGGTAACAATCGTGTCGCCCTGCAATGGCGGGGCCACTTCACCGCGGGCATAAAAACCGGCCAGTTCGGCTTCGGGATCGTAGACGTTCACGCTGACCGTGATCGGCGCATCCGCATCGCTGAGAGCTTCCATCGCGATGCAATAGGTGCCGGGATCAAGCGGTTCGGACACGGAAATGCGGGCGTTCAACCCGTCGAAGTCGTCGTTTTCATCGATATATGCCTCATCAGGTCCGTAGAGGGTGATCAGCGGGTCGGCATCTTCGTTCTCCGCAGTGATGCTGACGGGGGTGGGATCATCCAGCGTGAAGCTCCAGAACGGTGTTTCATTCGCCGATGCGGTGGCGCTGCCGCCAGGCCCGCCGAGCGGGACTGCCGCGTCGCAACTGCCCTCCGGACCGCTGTCTTCGTCCGCAGTTACACTGATGCCTTCGGTCAGCGGTTGTTGCTCTTCCCGGCCGACGCGGACAAAGGCCGTCATCGGGCCGCCATCAAAGCTGCGCAACATCATGCAATAGGTGCCCGCGTCCAGAAACAGTTCGGCCCTTGAGGCGGATTGCCCGCCCGAATCGTCATCCGACACGACCACATTGCCGCTGGCATCCAGCACGTCGATCACCGGGTCGCCCTGACCACGTCCTGCGGCCTCGACCCGGACATCAGCGCCTTCGCTGAGTGTGAAGAGCGAAACATATTCGTTGCCGCCCAGAACCAACGCCATCTGTTCGCGGAAATTTTCCGCCGTCGCGATGTCAGAGGATGCTTCATCGCCGCCGATCCATTGACCGGCTGCGCCGCTACCACCGCAAAGATCATCTTGTGCCAGTACAGGTGTCGCAAAGCCGAGAAGCGTCATCGCAATCGTCGCAGTTCGGGTTGAAAATTGCATGGCAGATAATCCTTTGTCTTGGCGGTATTTGATGTCGGCACCTTAGCTGCAAGCGTCCCTGACTGGCTACCCGAAATGCGCGTTCCATACCGGGACACGTGCCGCGTCGCGGGCGTTGTAGTCTGTCAGGGGCGTTTGCAAATCTGCCTTTGGATCGACGGGTTCATCATTGCCAATCTGTGTCAGGGCCTGTGTATACCACGCTGTCACGCCACCTTCGGGTGGGTCCTGAAATCTGGGAAAGGCGATGTCTTTGCCGGTGTTTTGCCATCTGAGAGGCAAATCGGGTGCGATCACCAATGCACGGGCCAGACCGATCATGTCAGCCGCACCATCCGCAATAGCTGCAGTGGCTTGCGCCAGGGTCTTGAACCCGCCTGTTATCATCAGCGGCTTTGTGGTGCGCGCACGCGCCGCCTTGCCGAATTCAGTGAAATACGGGCCACTCGCCGCGCGGTCCGAGGCAGATTTCGCGCCCGGAAAATACGTGCCACCGCTGATATCGATCAGATCAGTGCTGGTGGTCTCCAAGGCGCGGATCACCTCCAGCGCTTCGGTCTCGGCAAAACCACCCGTCAGCTGATCGGTTGCGTTGAGCTTGATCGCGACGGGAAAGGTCGGGCCGACGGCTGTCCGCACGGCATCAATGGTTTCAAGCAGCAAGCGCATGCGGTTGTTAAGGGCACCGCCATATTCGTCGCTGCGTTTGTTAAAGAGCGGTGACAAAAACTGGCTAAGCAGAAATCCATGGGCGGCGTGGATCTGGACACCGGCAAAACCCACAGCCTTTGCATGGGCGGCGGTGCGGGCGAATTGGGCAGGCAGGGCGGCGATTTCTTCTACGCTCAGGGCCGCGCAGGACAGGCCCGGTAGGTCCAACGCGCTGGGCCCTTTTGGATCGCTGATCGGGGGATGGGCCATTGCGCCAGCATGTCCGAGCTGCGCCCATAGTTGCATGCCATGTGCCCCGCCGCGTGATGTGAGTTCGCGCAAAAGCGCACCATCTGACAACGGCCCCAGAGCCAGGTTGCCGGGTTTCTCTGCCGCGCGCGGATTACCCTGTACCTCGCCAATGATCGCGACAGCGCTGCCGCCTTCGGCCCAGCGTTCGTAAAGCCGGATCTGCGCAGGCGTTGGGTTACCCCGCCCATCGCCCAAGCTGTCTGACATTGCTGATTTCGCGAGGCGGTTTTTCAGCGTGACGCCGCAAGGAAGGGTCAGTGGAGTGAACAAGGGGGATGTCTGCGCCATGATGTGACGCTCTATCGGGTATCTGGATGTGTCAATCCCGCAGAGCGTCAGTCGCGCAAGCAATGGGTTTATCTGACGCTGTATGGACAAGATGCGGGGAAATCAGGCGTGTTCGCGTGGCATACGGCAACGTCCCTGGACAGCTTGGGGCAACCCGATCATGGATTGCCCAGGCCCATCGGCGCAGGCGCCAGCCGGATCTACGGGTCCGGCGTTTCGGCTGCAAAGCCACCGATCAAAAGCTCGGTCTCTGTGGTGCCTGCGAAGGCGCCGGCCGACGCAGAGGACTGATTTGGGTCACCGAAAATGAGGCCCTCAAGATCGGCATCCATCCCGGCCGCAACAACCGTGCCGGTCATTTCGCCAGCTCCGGAAACTTGACCTTCCATTGTCAAAACCACCTCGGCTGTCCCATTGGTGCCCTGTCCTGAGAATGTGCCGTCATCAAACTGCACCGTATAGAATATTTCGCCGCCGGTTTTGGTGGCGGTCCCTGTCGAGAATGTACCATCTTCGGCCTCGCCAATGCCTGTCACATGGTCAAATTCAAAGACGCCGTTGTAGGACGCGCTTCCGCTGTCAGGCACATCGCCGCTCAGTGCCCTTGTATCGATGGCAAAGCCCGCCCGCCCGTCAAGTTGGTCAATTGCGATGGGCTCTAGCGTGCCATTTGGGCCGGTCCCAAACTGTTGGGTTTGACCATAGGCGTATCGAAAACCTGCAGCCTCACTCGCTGTTTTACCGTCGCCGAAACCGCCGGTCCCCGGAACAACGCCGATCGTGCTGATCAGACCCAAGGTTGTGTCCACATCACCGTCGAATGCCACTCCTGAAACCTGAATATCGGCAATGGGTGGTTCGGGTGCGTTGTTCCCACCGCCATTGCCGCCGCTACCGCAGGCCGCTGCCAGTGATAATGCAGTAGCCGCGCATGTGACCTTCGTTTTCAACATTGGGATCCCTCCAAATTTTGCGGTGCGTGCGGCGTTGGCCGGACCATCCGAATTCACGCCTCGGATGGATTACGCATCATTGGTGGGATCTATTCGCGCCGCCGCGCACAAAATTCTGGAGAAAGAGGCGCACGGTCTTTGGGCAGGGGGCGACACTGCAATAAAAAGGGGCCGCGCCATCGGCGCGACCCTTTTTTTAAAGATTTTACTGTGGTCTTAGCCCTGGCGGGCCTTGAACCGGCGTTGCGTCTTGTTGATCACATAGACGCGGCCCTTACGGCGCACGACGCGGCAATCGCGGTGGCGCTGCTTGAGCGAACGGAGGGAGTTGCGTACCTTCATGGGTCACTTCCTGTCTGTCGCGGCGCGCGGATTGCGCCTTGGGTTTCGTTTCAGACCCGCAGGCCCGGTGAATTCATGGTGGACGATACTGGGATCGAACCAGTGACCCCTTCGATGTCAACGAAGTGCTCTACCGCTGAGCTAATCGTCCATGTCGTCTGCAAACGGTGCGCCCCATAACGAAATAGGACGCGAGCCACGCTCACGTCAGTCGTGCGGTCTATAGAAGGAGTCGGGAAAGGGATCAAGGGCTTTTGGTAAATTGCAAAAACGCGCTATCCTTGGACGAAAGGGAACTTGAATTGCTGAAATCTGCCTATCACCTCGCCCGTCCGACTGCACGTACAACCAGCGTTGTCTTTGCCTCCCCCCATAGTGGGCGGGATTATCCTGGGTCATTTTTGCGCCGGTCTGTTTTGAACGAAAAAGAGGTGCGGTCGTCCGAGGATGCTTATGTCGATCTGCTGTTTGAAAACGTGCCGGAGCATGGCGCGCCATTACTGATGGCTTGTGCCCCGCGCGCGTATCTGGATCTGAACCGTGGCGCGGATGAACTGGATTCAGCCCTGATTGAAGGGGTCCGGCGGTCAGCCCATAACCCGCGGATTGCCAGCGGCCTGGGTGTGATCCCGCGCGTTGTGGCCAATGGCCGCCAGATCTATCGCGGCAAGCTGAGCCTTGTTGAAGCGCATCACCGGATCGCGAATTATTGGCGGCCCTATCATGACCAGTTGCAAACGCTACTGGATGAAAGCGCCAATCAGTTTGGCGAGGCGATCCTGATCGATTGTCATTCGATGCCGCATGAAGCGTTGGAAAATATCGGACCACCGGGTGGGGCGCGACCGGACATCGTGCTGGGTGACAGGTTTGGCGCTGCCGCCGCAGGATCAATCATGGAACGGGTCGAGGCCGCCTTTGCCAGCGCGGGTCTGCGGGTTGCGCGGAATATGCCGTTTGCGGGCGCGTTCATCACCCAGCATTACGGACGCCCCGCGCGGCAGCAACATGCCATCCAGGTTGAGATTGATCGCGCGCTTTACATGGACGAGCGGTCGCTGGAGCCGAATGAAAACTTTGATCATTTCAAAAGGGTTTTGAACGCGGTCATCGCAGAGTTGACAGAGATCGGCAGACCAGAGGAACAACGCGTCGCTGCAGAATAGGTGTTGTCTTTGGCCTTCACAGCCACGGTTGTGTTGCGTGTTTACCGAGCGTAGTGGTGAGCGCGCAGAACCACAGAGGACCTGCGCGCCGCGACATCATTCCGCCGTCAGTTGGGCGATTGCCCCGGTCCAGTCTTCAAGGTGGTAGATATGCGTGATCAGGCCATCCTCGACCGTGACGATATCGATCGACATGATTTCAAAGCCTTTTCCGGTGGCCGGATCCACCCCAAGAAATGGCCCCACGGGTGTGCCTTTGGCGGTGCCGCGCACAACAAAACGTCCGTCGATTGGAATGATCTCATCGGGTGTCCAGGTCAGATCAGGGACGACTTGCCCCAAATAAGCGACAGTGTTCAGCATCCCCTGAGCACCCGGCCCGCCTGGGGGTGTTGGGATCGAAACAACGCCGGGTGCAAACAGATCGTAATAGCGCGCTTCGGTCGTTTCGGCGGGCGCGGTCAGGATATCGGAATAGAACGCGCGTACCGTGGCGATGTCATCCGCCGCAGCCATGCCAGCCATCGCAACAGTCGCGATTGCCGCAGAGATAAGGGTCTTTTTCATGTAGAATACTCCTTGAAGATGAGAGGTTTAAGCGTTCGGCAAACCCACTCATTGAGATATAACGTACTAAGTGGTACGAATATAGAAACGCAGAGTCAACAATAAAATACCGACCGGTACGAAATATGAGTGATGCCCAAAAACCCAAGCGTGGTCGCCCCCGTTCTTTGGACGCCGACAAGACGGTGGACATCGCGATGCAGGCCTATTGGAAAGACGACCCGGCGGATGTGTCGTTGAATGCGATCTGCGGATTGGCCTCGGTGTCCAAG
Organism: Pseudomonadota bacterium; assembly: GCA_038529695.1. Taxonomy (GTDB): domain Bacteria; phylum Pseudomonadota; class Alphaproteobacteria; order Rhodobacterales; family Rhodobacteraceae; genus Yoonia. Next base: position 10,983 of record JBCBDL010000056.1, read on the forward strand.
CCCGCGCTTTATCGTCAATTCGGTGGCGAAGACGGGCTGACCCTTGCCGTGCTAGACCGCTATGCGCAGAACGTTCTGTCAGACATCTTTGACGTTCTGTCCGATGGCACACCGTTACAAGAAACGCTGGCAGCGCTGATCTATTTCGCTAGCCAGGACCCGAAAATGCAAACCGGATGCGTGTTCTTTAAAATGCGCGCAGGCAAGCACCGACTTGGCCCAAAAACACGCGCGCGCGTGGCCGAGATTGATGCGGCTGCTGTTGACGCCTTTGCAGCATATCTGGAGGCACGCCGCACCGCTGGTGACTGGCGCAGCGATCAATCTGCAGCACTTATGGCGCGGTACATGGTTGAGCAGATCGGCCTGGCCTTGATGCAGCGCGCTGCGGCAGAAGACGCAGAGCAGGTGCATGATACCCTGACGCTCGCCTTTTCGGTCCTGCAGCGGACCTGATTGTGCGCCAGGGCGGCTACCACCTGGGTCACTCACCGCCCATTTCGGCGCTCAGAAATACTTCGGGACCGTCCACCTCAACCAATTTTTTCCGCTGGATTTCCCAGAACCGGTTGCCGACATTGCGTAAGAAGCTGCGGTCGTGGCTGACCAGCAGGCAGGCTGCCCCATGCGCGATCAACTCTTGTTCCAGCGCCTCCTGGCCTTCGATGTCCAGATGGTTCGTCGGCTCATCCAGCAGATAGAAATTGGGCTGCTGAAGCCGCAGGATCAGCATCGCGAGCCGCGCCTTCTGGCCACCCGATAGCGCGCCGATCTTGGTGTCCTGCATCTGAATGTTGACGCCTGCGCCCGCGAGCAACCCGCGCGCACGCTGGTCGCCCACATCAAATGCGCGGGTCACCGCAACCATCGGTGTGTCGTTGTCAGCCAATTGGCCCAGATGTTGGTCGGAATAGCCTTCCACGATTGTTGCGGCAGATTTAACACCGGGCACCTCTGCCGCGATTGCGTTGTGGATCATGGTGATCAGGCGGGTCTTCCCGGTGCCGTTTGTGCCCAAAAGAACGATGCGGTCGCCGGGGCTGATCCACTTTTTGCCGGTGCCATAAAGTTCGCGCCCGTCTGGCGTTTCGACTGTCACATCATCCAGCGCGATCAACGCTTTCGCGTGGGTCCCGCTATTGGCCAGACGGATGTCGCCGGCGCCCCGTTCATGATGGGCGGGCTTTGCTGCTGCCTCGATCTTGGCGGCGCGTTCATTTAACTGTTTGGTCTTGTTCACCAAAAGATCAGAGCCGGAGTTTATACCGATATTCTTGAGCTTTGCTGCCTGTTTGCGCAGCTGGTTTGCCTTGTTGAGGTCATTGGCAAAGCGGCGGTCGTCGGCGGCGTCAGCCTCGTCCAAGGCATCGCGGGCCTGCGTGTAGGGCAGCGCAAAGACCCGGCTGCGTTCCGCGCGCAGGAACAAAGTCCGGTTTGTCACGGTGTCCAAGAAGGCCCGATCATGGGACGTAATGATTGCGGCGGTGTCGCGGGGTAGGGCTGTTAACCAGTCCTGCAGCAAAGCGATCCGGTGCAGGTCCAGATGGTTGGTCGGTTCGTCCATGAGCAGCAGGTCCGGTTCGGTGATCCAAGCTGCCGCGAGAAGTGCTGTGCGTTGCCAGCCGCCGCTGAGGTCGCGCAACGCCTTGTGCTGGAACTCATATGGGACTTTCAGGTCGTCCAGCACCACATCAACGCGCCAGCTTTCATAGTCGGCCTGCTCGGGTGGCAACGCCGCCAGGACCAAATCGTAGAGCGTCGTATCTTGCGCAGTTTCCGGCACGTGCTGCGCCACATGACCAATACGCAGGCCGCGCGCGCGGGTGATGTCGCCGGTCGTTGGCTCATGCGTACCCGCGATGCAGGCCAGCAATGTGGATTTGCCCCGGCCATTGGCCGCGACCAGCCCGATGCGGTCGCTTTTGGAGATTGTCAGGTTCAGATCGGCGAACAGTGCCTCGCCCAGGGTCACGCCCAACCCTTTGATATTCAAAATGCTCATGAGATTCTCTGATCACAAATAGGTGCCGCCCGCGGGCGGCGAAATGGGCAGATCAGGCTGTGATCATGCCCTGCAAACGCATTTGCAGGGCTTGGCGTGGGCCATGCTGAAGTCGGCGGATGATACGCATGCTCAGCTTGTGCCCTCCTGTTGTGTGTGGTGATCCTTGTATGAAACGGTATGGTTTCAGGGTGGGACGGGTCAAGACCGATCTTGTGCTAGCGCAGGGCTCGCCCCTTTATGATTGCATCTTTGCCGAATCTTTCGCGGATCATGTCGGTTGCCTTTTCCGCCTCGGCCCGTTTGCTGGCATCAGGATCGAGCAGGTCGCCTTCGCGGTCGGCGCCTTCGGCTGACGTGATTTCCGACAGGCCGACGCCCAGCAACCGGTAAGGGCCCTTGTCGCCGACCTGATCGAAGAGCGCGCGGGCGATCCTGTAGATCGTGTCGGCGATCTGGGTGGGGTGGCGCAGGCTTTGCCGCTTCGTAATACCTTTGAAATCATGGGTCTTGAGCTTCAGGGTCACCACGCGCCCCGCCTTGTGCTTCGCCTTCGCGCGCGCGCTAACCTTTTCGGCCATGCGCCAGATGTGACCGTCAAGGATGTCTACATTGCTGGTGTCTTCATTGAATGTGGTTTCATTCGATAGGGTTTTGACAGGGCTGTGGGGCGAAATGCGGCGCCCGTCTTCGCCGCGCGCAAGCGAATACAGTCGCTCGCCCATGCCGCCGAAGCGTTCATGCAGGTCGCGCCGATCCCAGCGCAGAAGGTCGTCAAAGGTGCGGATGCCTGCATTGTTCAGGCTGGCTTGGGCTGCGGGGCCGATCCCCCAGATCAGGCGCACGGATTTGGGGCGTAGGAATGCAGTCGTTTCTTCTTTTCCGATGATCGAAAAGCCGCGGGGTTTGTCGAGGTCTGATGCAACCTTGGCGAGGAATTTGTTGTGGGAAAGGCCGATGGAGCCTGTGAGCCCTAATTCATCTTTCATGCGTTTGACCAAGCGTGCCAGCATCACCGCTGGCGGGGCATGGTGCAGGCGGGCAGTGCCGGTCAGATCCATGAAAGCCTCGTCCAGTGACAATGGTTCGACCACTGGCGTCAGTTCATCCATCATCGCCCGTATCGCGCGCGAGGCTTCGACATAGGCGTCGAAGCGGGGGCGGACGACGACCGCTTCGGGGCAGAGTTTCAGTGCCTTAAACATGGGCATCGCGGATTTCACACCCTTGATCCGTGCCACGTAGCAGGCGGTGGAGACAACCCCACGCCGTCCGCCGCCGATAATGACGGGTTTGTCTGCAAGCTCTGGATTGTCGCGCTTTTCCACGCTTGCATAGAACGCATCGCAATCCATATGCGCGATGCTAAGGTCGAATAGCTCCGGATGCCGGGTCACCCGCGGGCTGCGGCAGGCCGGGCAGCGGCTATCGCTGTCAAAAGTGGTCAGGCAATCGCGGCAAAGGGCAGGCATGAACCCAATGTAAGAGGGGCAGGGCATGGACACAACGCAAGTGCATCAAGGGGCCAAAGTGGCGCTGTTTCTGGGGGACCGGTTGGTGAGCATCCTACGGGATGACAGCCCTTATATTCATTATCCCAATCTGTGGGATTTTCCTGGTGGCGGGCGTGAGGGGGACGAGACGACCTTTCAGACCGTCGCCCGTGAATTGCATGAAGAGTTGGGGTTAGTCATGCCGCGCGAAGCAGTGCTTTGGGAAAATAGGTTTCGCTCACTGACCGCACCGGAAAAATGGGTTGCGTTCTTTGTGGCGCAAATGGCCCCTGAAACGGAAGATGACATTGTCTTTGGCGATGAGGGTCAGCGCTGGGCCTTGTTCGATATGGATGCGTTCATTGCAATGACCGATCGCGTGCCGTCCTATGATGTGAAATTGGCGAAATGGCAGACGGAAACCGGCGGGTTGCCTCGTTGAAGCAAATTTCAAGAAATTTGGTCCCATCACGGGAATTTTGATTGCTTTGTGCGACAATCTGTCTATGAGTTTCGTATAGGAAACACGCTGACCGGGAGAGATCGGTCAGGTCCGACGCCGAAGGAGCAACCGCCCCGGTCACTCTCAGGCAAAAGGACCGGTTGGGGTGCAACACGCCGAAGAGAGGCCAGCTTTATGGCCCGCCGAAGGAGCAAGCCCGACCTTGGGTGAATCTCTCAGGCAGAGCAGACGGCGGGGGCATATGGTACCGGAGATTTACCATGCCTCATATTGCTGTCTTAGGTGCCGGGATCACCGGGGTGACCACGGCCTATTCCCTTCATAAACGCGGGTTTGATGTGACGGTGTTTGATCGCCAGCGCTATGCCGCGATGGAGACCAGTTTTGCCAATGGCGGGCAGCTGAGCGCGTCGAATGCTGAGGTGTGGAACCAGTGGTCGACGGTGATCAAAGGCATCCGCTGGATGTTGCAGAACGATGCACCCCTATCGGTGAACCCGCGCCCAAGCTGGCACAAGATGAGTTGGATGGCGGAATTTCTGGCCAATATCCCACGCTATAAATCCAATACGATTGAAACCGCGCGTCTGGCTGTCGCTGCCCGCGCTGGTCTGGCCGAGATGGCGGATCGCGCCGGGATTGATTTTGATTTCACACCAGCGGGGATTTTGCATTTCTACAAGACACAGAAGGATTTTGATCATGCGCGGCGCGTCACCGGCCTGCTAGCACAGGGTGGGCTTGAACGACGTGAACTGACAGCCGAAGAGGTGCATGCGAAAGAGCCGACCCTGCGCGGCGACATCCTTGGCGGCTTTTGGACGGAAAGCGATAGCACCGGGGACATCCACAAATTCACCGTTGGACTGGCCGCGTGGCTGGCCAAGCAAGGGGTCCATTTCGCGATGGGGCATGCGGTCGAGGACGTTCAGGCAAGCGCGGATTGCGTCACCATACGCGGCAGAGACACGAGGCGGTTTGATGGTGTTGTGATTTCCGCCGGCGTTGGGTCGCGTTGTTTGGCCAAAAAGCTTGGCGACCGCGTGAATGTTTATCCCGTCAAAGGCTACTCAATCACCGTCAACTTGCCCGACGCGGGCTCACAAGCGGCAGCACCCACTGTGTCATTGCTTGATGACAAGGCCAAGATCGTGACCTCGCGGCTGGGGCGCGACCGCTTCCGTATCGCGGGCACGGCAGAGTTTAACGGCGAAAACCGCGATATCCGTGCAGATCGTGTAAACCCGCTGATTGCTTGGTGCGAAACCCATTTCCCTGAGGTGAGCACCGAGAATGTCGTGCCCTGGGCAGGCTTACGTCCGATGATGCCCAATATGATGCCACGGGTCGGAGCGGGGCGCCACGCGCGGGTGTTCTACAATACCGGGCACGGGCATCTGGGCTGGACCTTGTCGGCGGCAACTGCGGATATCGTGGCGGGTGTTGTCGAGGGGAAACTGCGGGAAAACTTCACCCTAAGTAATCCACAAACCGCTTTGAAAACGGCCCCTTAAATGCATACCTGTCGCTCATAACAAGAGAGGGACAGCTTTATGCCAATTGAAGATATGTTTGCCGAATTCCTGGGCCAGAACGTGCTCTATCTGTTGCTGGCGGTGTTCATCATCGTCTGTATCATGGCGGGTGTGCGGATCGTGCCGCAATCCGAAAAGTTCGTGGTGGAACGTCTGGGGCGTTTGCGGTCTGTGCTGGGGCCAGGCATCAACTTTATCGTGCCATTTCTGGACCGTGTGCGGCACAAAGTGTCTATTCTTGAACGCCAGTTGCCCTCGATGACGCAGGACGCAATCACATCTGACAACGTGCTGGTGCAGGTGGAAACCTCTGTCTTTTACAGAATTATCGAGCCGGAAAAGACCGTGTACCGGATCCGGGACGTGGATGGTGCGATTTCGACCACCGTTGCCGGTATCGTCCGGTCCGAGATTGGCCGGATGGAACTGGATCAGGTTCAGGCGAACCGTGCCAATCTGATTGACGCAGTGCGCGCCCAGGTAGCGCAGCAGGTTGATGATTGGGGCATAGAAGTGACCCGTGCGGAAATCCTGGATGTGAACCTGGATCAGGCAACGCGCGAAGCGATGCTGCAACAGTTGAACGCGGAACGGGCGCGCCGTGCGCAGGTGACAGAGGCCGAAGGTCAAAAGCGCGCGGTCGAGCTGCAATCGGATGCTGAACTTTATGCCGCCGAACAGGATGCCAAAGCGCGCCGGATTTTGGCAGATGCCGAAGCCTATGCGACACAAGTCGTTGCGGTGGCGATTGCCGAAAACGGGCTGGAGGCCGCACAATATCAGGTCGCGCTGAAGCAGGTTGAAGCCTTGCAAAAGCTGGGCGATGGTAATGGCAGCCAGACCGTTGTCTTGCCTGCGAATGCAGTGGATGCGTTTACAAATGCATTCCAGATGTTGAAAGGACGTGGATAATGCCACTTTGGACCGAATGGTGGGTGTGGATGTCAGCCGCGCTGATCCTTGCCACGATTGAGGTATTGGTGCCCAGTTTCATCTCACTTGGGTTTGCGCTGGGCGCTGCGATGATGGGCCTCTTGATCATCTTCGGGATCTCGGCAAGCGGCCTCGCGCTGACGCTGGCTGTCTTTGCCGCGCTATCGCTGGTCGCCTATCTGTTGATGCGCAAGTTCTTTGCGCTACCGACAGGCCAGGTGAAGATCTGGGACAAGGATGTCAACGACTGACATTTTGCCGGACGAACGCAAAGCTTTTAACCCCGGCCACACCGGTCGGGGTTCTGCATCCGGTCGTATGGCAAGCATGCCGGGGGGCGAGGAAGAAAAACCTGATTTTGTACCGTAAAGCACAACTGAGCTGAGCAAGCGCTGATACCCAGCTGTCTATATTGAACAGAAAGGGTATCAAATGTCACATTCTGACATTGGGTCATCCGTACATTCGGGCCACGCAGCAGCGACACGGCAGATTGGGCAAGTCGGGGTTGAGGCCGACCCGGTGGATGGGCAAGAGCTTGCAGGATTGCGCTTCGAAGCGAATGAAAGCGCTGGTTGCCTCCCGCCAGTTTTCCGACATGCTGCAAGGGCGGTCAGCGACTTCTTTTCGCGACTTGCGACCAACCCACGATCGCTTTTGCCCAGCTTTATGCGCGGCCCAACTGAAACACCCCAAGAGCGTGCCGCACTTGCAGAACACGTCGAGCGAGAGGCGATGATGTATGGTTTCCGCCCCATGCCAACTCCGGATGTGGCGACCGATGCTGTATCGCAAGAAAACGAGGAAGGTCCGATCCGGTTGAGCCTACCGGACAGCTTGCCAGATCCGATCAGACCACGATCGAGTATTCATGAAATTGTGTCGTTGGCCGATTTTGAAACACCTGGTGAGAATACGGCGTTTCGACCGGACTCAGGTATCCCGGATGTTTTTGGGGATCACTGGCAGTACATCTCTTACGATGCCATCGAGCGCATGCAGGAGTCAGCAGGGCTGATGGCCGATCTGCAGGAATTTGCGGATCAAGGATATTCAGTCAGGTTTACAGCGGACGCCACTGTTGAGGTAATGTTCGTTGATAGCGACAACGATGCGCTTTGGATCAATGCGGCATACGCAGACGGCCCTCCGGAACTGCTCGTTCAGGCCTTAAAGCGTGGCATGCAAGAGTGGTTTCGCCCTCTTCCGGATGACGATAGCGTTTAGCGCGGGGCGTATGCGTCATCGCCTGTCATGTCGCTTTTTTGTCGGCGTTTTACATGTTGGGTGACATCGCCTGGGCAGAGCGGAGCTCTGCCTGAATGTCGAGTGCGGCTTTGCGTGGGTCGGAAGCCTGCCAAATTGGTCGGCCAACGACAACGTGATCTGCCCCATTCGCGATGGCCTGGGCCGGTGTCATGACCCGCTTTTGATCCCCCAGTGCCGTACCGACAGGCCGTACTCCGGGTGTCACAATCAATTTGCCCTCTGCTTCGGGCAGCGCGCGGATCGATGCGGCCTCTTGCGGGGAGGCGATGACCCCGTCCGCGCCGTTTGACAACGCGATGCCGGCCCGTTCCTGCACCAGATCTGCGACACTGCCACCCTTGATGCACGACGCATCCAGATCACCCCGGTCAAGCGAGGTCAGGATGGTCACTGCCAGGATTTTCATGTCTGATCCACCGGCACTCTCGCGGGCAGCGCGCACGACATGGGGGTCCCCGTGGACCGTGAGAAAATCCAGGTCGAATTGGGCAACGCCGCGCACCGCAGCCTCGACCGTGGCACCGATGTCAAAGAACTTCATGTCCAGAAAGATGCGTTTGCCGTGCTCCTGTTTCAGTTCATTAGCGAGCGCCAGGCCCCCGCCAGTCAGCATGCCTAGCCCGATTTTATAGAAGCTAACAGCATCCCCGAACGTTTTGGCCAGTTCCAAACCGTCCAGCACGTTTGGGACATCCATCGCAACAATCAGGCGGTCATCTGGCATGAGCTTATCCTTTCCGGGCAGCGTTATCGCGGTCTAACCGTTGACCATCGTTGGTGCAATCGCGCTATTGTCGGGCAATGGATTTGGCGCGGCGGTTTTCAATGTGGGACGGCAAGACGACTGCCCAATTGGTGGCGGTAACGGATAGTCTGTCACCACAGGATTATCCGGGCCTACTGACCGCTTGCAGAAGTCATGATGCGGTTACCGCGCGCGCGGCAAGCTGGGTCCTCAAAGCAGCATATGAACGCGGTGCCGATATTCCGTTTCCTGCTGACCTGCTGGCGAAAGACGTGCATTGGGAGGTCGTGCTGCATCTGCTGCAATCTGTGCAGCATGTCGCGGTTGATTTGCCTACGGAGTTGATTGCCCCTTACCTGACCGACGCAAAACCGATGGTGCGGGCCTGGGCATTGGATGCCTATGTCCGACTGGGCGCACCGGACGGTTCAGATGTTTTGGAGCGCATGGCCGCCGACAAGGCAGCATCGGTGCGTGCCCGGGCGCGAAATCTGCAAAAGGACTGGGCGCAGCCTGTCCCGAAGCTGCGCCCGTCCTGACCTACAATTGCTGCAAGCGCCGCAAGAGGTCATCCGCGTGAGTGGTTGCCGGTTCATTGCGGCAGGATGAAAACGGTGCGTCGTCGGCAACTTCCGTCATCTGGCGCAATCGACGCACAGCTTCGGGCGAGAGTGGGAAAAGCCGCACATTGGTTTGGTCCGTGTCGGTCTGTTTGGTTGCCTTAGGTATCATCGTTTCCTCCTGCTCGGTCATATGCCTCAAAGCGCTTTGGCGCGCGCGGGGAAAAGGGCTGCGGGCTTCCCAGTATGGAAATCCCTACCGGGTAGTCTTGCAGAACCACTTGGGCATTCCCATGTCTAGGCTGAGGCCCAATCAGGGCATGTGCCGCCAAGCCGGGCATGCTGCAATACGGGCGCTTAACGAAGGAGAGACCAATGAACTTGGACAAGTTCACCGAGCGGTCGCGCGGCTTTGTGCAAGCCGCCCAGACGATCGCGATGCGCGAAAACCACCAGCGGTTTGCGCCTGAACACCTGCTCAAAGCATTAATGGATGACGAGGAAGGGCTGGCCGCCAATCTGATCACCCGCGCGGAGGGTGATGCTGCCGCTGTGCGTGGCGCAGTTGAGGCGACTTTGGGCAAGATGCCAAAAGTGACGGGCGATGCGGCGCAAGTTTATCTGGATAATGCGACAGCTAAAGTTATCGACGAGGCCGAGAAGATCGCGAAGAAAGCGGGCGACAGTTTTGTCCCTGTGGAGCGGTTGTTGACGGCATTGGCTGTGGTCAAATCCAAGGCAAAAGATGCGCTTGATGCCGGCTTGGTCGATGCGAAAAAGCTGAACGCGGCGATCAACGATATTCGTAAGGGGCGGACCGCGGATAGCGCGACGGCTGAGGACAGTTTCGAAGCGCTGGCCAAATATGCCCGCGACCTGACCGAGGCGGCCGAGCAAGGCAAGATCGACCCGATCATTGGGCGGGACGAGGAAATTCGTCGCGCAATGCAGGTTCTGTCGCGCCGGACCAAGAACAACCCGGTTCTGATCGGTGAACCCGGTGTGGGTAAGACGGCGATTGCCGAGGGTCTTGCCTTGCGCATCATTGATGGCGACGTGCCAGAGAGTTTGCGGAACAAAAAGCTAATGGCGCTCGACATGGGTGCCCTGATCGCGGGTGCGAAGTATCGTGGTGAGTTTGAGGAACGGCTGAAGGCC
>JBCBDL010000057.1:0-21085 GCA_038529695.1 Pseudomonadota bacterium
AACGACCTAATGGCTGGCGGTTGAATTGAAAAGGCGTCTCAGACCTCATCCTTGAAATGCTGCATCACCAGCTTGATCGGATTAGGCGCCGCCTGCCCCAACCCGCAGATCGACGCATCCGCCATCGCGGTGCATAGATCCTCAAGCAAAGGTTGATCCCACCGATCCGCCTGCATCAGCTTTACCGCTTTCTCGCAGCCAACGCGGCAGGGGGTACATTGACCGCAACTTTCGTCTTCAAAAAACCGTAGCATGTTCAGCGCCGCGTCCCGCGCGCGGTCCTGATCGGACAGAACGACGACGGCCGCAGACCCGATAAACGTGCCCAGCGGCTGCAACGTATCAAAATCAAGCGGCACATCGCTGATCGATGCAGGCAACAGACCCGAAGACGGCCCGCCCGGCTGATAGGCTTTGAACACATGACCTTCTGCCATACCTCCGGCTGCTTCAATGATGTCGATGATTGTGGACCCGGCTGGCAAAACATACATCCCCGGCTTCGCCACACGCCCCGAGACAGAGTAAGACCGCAAACCGACACGCCCGTTCTTTTCGGTCGTGTTCAGCACCTCTGGCCCCTCAAGACAGACCCGTGCGACCCACAGCAAAGTTTCGACATTATGCACCAGGGTCGGGCGATCAAAGATGCCAACCTGCGCAACAAACGGCGGGCGATGCCGTGGGATACCGCGCTTGCCTTCGATGCTTTCGATCATCGCGGATTCCTCGCCGCAGATATAGGCACCCGCCCCACGCCGCAGGTCGATATAGCCCGGCGCGACTATGCTGGCCTCTTCCAAGGCTTTGATTTCGCGCGCCAAAATCTCCACCACAGCTGGATATTCGTCGCGCATGTAGATAAAACATGTTTCGGCCTCGACGGCCCAGGCCGCAATCAGCATACCTTCCAGAAAAAGATGCGGCGTGCGTTCAAGATAGTAGCGGTCCTTGAACGTCCCCGGCTCGCCCTCATCCCCGTTCACCGCCAGATAGCGTGGTCCGGGGTTGGCCCGCACAAAGCCCCATTTCTTGCCCGATGGAAAACCGGCACCACCCAAGCCCCGCAGGCCAGAAGCCAACACCTGCTCTTGCACAGCCTCCCAATCACCACCATCGCGCAGAGAGGCAAGGGTGGCATAGCCACCTGCCGCCCGATAAGCGCCCAGATCTTCATAATCGGGCAGCTGTGCATGGGTGGCGCCCGCCGCAATCGCTGCCTGGACCTTTTCAACGGTCGCATGGTCAATATGGTTGTGCCCCAGTTCCAGGACCGGCGCGGTATCGCAGCGCCCCATGCACGGCGCACGCAAAACGCGCACCTCAGCCGGATCCAACCCATCTTCCAAAGCCGTCTTGAGCTGCTGTGCCCCGGCCAATTCGCACGACAGTGAATCGCAAACCCGGATCGTCAACGCCGGTGGCGGTGCCTCGCCTTCCTTCACGACATCAAAATGCGCGTAAAAGGTTGCAACTTCATACACTTCCGCCTGGCTGAGGCGCATTTCCTCGGCCAGCGCCCGCAAATGCGCAGCCGACAAACACCCATATGCATCCTGGATCAGATGCAGAAACTCGATCAGTAGATCACGACGGCGCGGACGGTCGCCCAGCAACGCCTGCACCTCTCCCCATGCGCCATCGTCAAGCTGGCGGCCCTTTGGCGTATGGCGGCCCTTGCCCTTGCCCGATTTCCAAACGCCTTCACGGTTGTCCAAAGCCATTGCGCGACCCTCATGCAAATCTTGCGTCAACATACCGCCCCGATGATGCACCAACCAATCAAAAGCGACACGTTGCGCCGCCTAAGCGTTTCGATTTCCGCTTTATGTCTTATCAAGCGGGAAACCGATGCTATCTATACGAAACATGACGCCCGCCATCCGTTTCTTCGCCGCTGCTACACTGACGCCCGCCCTGTTGATCGGGGTCGGCGCGCTCTTCGGCGGGTTTTGGATCGCGCTTGCTGTCGTCTATCTTACTGCCTTTATCAGTCTGCTTGACAGGCTTGTGGCCCGCGTCAGCCCCAAAGACGAGTTTCCAACGGGCACCGCTCTCAACGTGACCCTCGGCCTGACACATCTGGCGCTGATGCCACTTAGCGTCGCGGCACTGGCCGGGTCCTGGCTGGTGCCGCTGGAAAAGGCCGGGCTTTTCTTCGCTGCGGGGCTTTATTTTGGTCAGGTCAGCAACGCAAATGCGCATGAACTGATCCACCGCAGCAGTCGCGCACTGCACCGGTTGGGGATGTGGGTCTATATCTCACTGCTCTTTGGGCATCACACATCAGCGCATGTGCTGGTGCATCACAAACATGTTGCCACGCCAAAAGATCCCAACACGTCACGCAAGGGCGAAAGCATCTACCGCTACATCCCGCGGGCCTGGCTTGGATCCTTCCGCGAAGGGTACATGGCCGAGGCCGCACGGCTTGCCAAAATCAACCGCCCCGCATGGCGTAATCCATACCTCATCTATGTCGGCGGCGCGGCACTTTTCATCGCACTCGCCTTCATGCTGGGCGGAGTAAGGGGCGGCATTTTTTACATCAGTCTTGCCGGTTACGCCCAGATCCAGCTGTTGATGTCTGACTATGTGCAGCATTACGGATTGCAGCGGGCGCAGGATGCAAACGGCAAACCACAGCCTGTTGGCGTTGCCCATAGCTGGAACAGCCCACATTGGCTCTCGTCTGCGTTGATGCTGAATGCAACACGTCACTCTGACCACCATGCGCATCCAGGTCGGGCCTATCCGGCGCTTGATCTGGACAAAGACGCACCGATGCTACCCAAACCCCTGCCGCTGATGGCCAGCATTGCACTCATCCCACCGCTCTGGCGGCGGATCATGGACCCGCAGGTGGACCGGTGGCGCGATGCGTAGCGCCATTGTTGTCTGCCTGCTTGCGGTACCTGCTCATGCGCAAGATGCCATGACGGCCGACGCATTCGAAACCTATGCCGAAGGACGCACCTTGGGTTACAGCGTTGGCAATCGCGACCCCTATGGAACCGAACGCTACCTGCCAAACAGGCGGGTGATCTGGACGACAATTGACGGACGCTGCAGCACTGGTTCATGGTTCCCGTCTGAAGAGCAGATATGCTTTCTCTATGACGACGATCCGGACCAGAAATGCTGGTATTTTTTCCCGAACGGCGACGAGCTGGTGGGTATTTTCGAAGACAGCATCGGTCAGCCTTACCGTGTCAGCGTCATCGACGATAATGACCTTTTCGCTTGCGACAGGTTCACCTCATGATTTGGCGTCTGGGCCTCTGTCTTGCGGGTATACTGATACCGCTTGCTGTTCCCGCCGCCGCACAAGAACCAATGAACGCGGCGGAATTTGACGCCTATGTCACGGGGCGCACAATCACCTTTCGGACAGAGCTTAACCCCACATTCGGTGTTGAACGCTACCTGCCCGGGCGACGCGTGATGTGGTCCGCCTTTGATGGCACCTGCCGATACGGCGTCTGGTTCGAAAGCAATGGCGATATCTGTTTTCTTTACGACGATGATCCCGAAAACAAATGCTGGACCATCTATGAAGAGCCGGATGGGCTGCGCGGCATTTACACGACGCGCCCACCGGCCACGGTTATTTTCGAGGTGAAAGACCGCGAAGATCCTCTGATCTGCAATGACCTCTCCTCCTGAACCATCCGCAGACATACTGGCAAAGTTCAATCTACACAGCCCTGTCTTTGCCGCCCGAAGCGGCCTTGCGACAGTGTGGAAAGTCACGATGGCAGATGGGCGCCCCGCAGCGCTGAAATGCTATTTCGACCCCACGATGCCAGATGAACGGCCCGGTTTCGCATATCTGCGCGCCCTCAAAGGGCACGGCGCATGCAAGATATACACCGTGGAAGATGGATTGGCTCTCATGGAATGGCTTGATGGCCCATCACTGGGTGATCTGGCACGCGCCGGCCAGGTGATCGAGGCAGACGAGCGGCTGGTGCAGACGGCCTGCCGTTTACTTGCAGAGCCGACGCGCGCAACACCCGATATGCCGCATCTGACCAATTGGTTGGCCGCTTTGCGCGATTTCTCACCACCGGATGATGCCACGGCACTGACGCGATCAAACTTTGCGCGCGCCCGGACGCTAGCAGAAAAACTGTTGGAAAATCAGGCAGATATGCGCCCCCTGCACGGCGATCTGCACCATGACAACGTCAAAAGTACCGCGCGCGGGAACATCGCGTTTGATGCAAAGGGGATCGTCGGTGACCGCTGCTATGACCTGGCAAACGGCTTTCTGAACCCGGTTGACGCCCCTTCCATCGTGCAAAACCCCGCACGGATCAAACATCTTGCCAAGTCCTGGGCTCAGGCCTTTGACACGACACCGCAAAACCTGCTGGACTGGGCCTGCATCCATGCCGCTCTGTCGGCCAGCTGGCATATCCGCGATGGGACATCCGCTGATTTCACCATGCTCAACCTGTTGTGGGACCTACACGACGGCTCAAAGTAACCGCCCCTGCGGATCGGTATTCACTGGCACACGTCCATCTGCGAACTCAATTTCAAGCGCCCGCGCGGCCTTGGCCCCTTTGACAGACGTGACCACAGCATCGTCACCCCGCACAACTGCATAGCCGCGTTTGAGCGTTTCGACATAGCCCAGCGTCTCGCGCAGCCGGTCCAATGCCTCAAGCCGCGCCACACGCTCCGCCTGCCCGCGCGAGGCACGGTCCGACAAACGCCGCAAAAGCCCATCCACACGTTCATGCTGTCGGTCCAAACGTGTCTGCAAAACGCTGCCACGCAAACCGCGGCCAGCATTTTCCAACGCTTGGGCAGCATCACGCGACCTGCGTTGGAGCGCTGGTGTCAGCCGGGCGGCCAACCCGTCCAATCGACGTCGATCCTCGGCAACACGGCGCGCCAGGAGCGCTGGACGCAGCGATGCCTCGGACAACTGTAATCGCTTCTTTGCTGCTGCCTGACGCAATGCATTCGGCAGCCGTTCGCCGACATAGTCCAGCCGTTGCCGCGGCACCTCGAGCAATGTGCCCGCCTGCGGCAAGGCACGGCCCACATCACGCACCCGCTGCTGGCGCTGCGTGATGCCGGTCGACAAAGCCCGGCTTAACCGCGCCCCTTGCTGGTCGACCCAGGCCAGCAATTCCATCCGCACCGGCACGGCCAATTCTGCCGCCGCCGTTGGCGTCGGTGCACGCTGATCTGACACAAAATCAATCAGCGTCGTATCGGTCTCATGCCCAACGGCCGAGATCAGCGGAATATCCGACGCTGCCGCGGCCCGCGCCACGATCTCTTCGTTGAACCCCCACAAATCCTCTAATGACCCGCCGCCGCGTGCGACAATCAGCAGATCCGGACGCGGCAATGCACCTCCCGGTGTCAAACGATTGAAGCCTTCAATCGCTGCGGCCACTTCGGGCGCGCATTTGGCCCCTTGCACGGCCACAGGCCAAACCAGAACCTTACGCGGAAAGCGGTCGCGCAACCGGTGCAGGATGTCGCGAATGACAGCACCGGAGGGCGAGGTCACAACACCAATAATCTCCGGCAGATAAGGCAGGTCCTTTTTGCGATCGGGGGCAAACAACCCTTCAGCGGCAAGCTGCGCCTTGCGCTTTTCCAGCATCGCCATCAGCGCACCTGCCCCAGCTGGCGCGATATCCTCGATGATCATCTGGTATTTGGACTGGCCGGGAAATGTGGTCAGCTTGCCGGTGGCAACAACCTCCATCCCCTCTTCAGGTTGATGGGCCAGCCCCTGTGCACGACCTTTCCAGATGACACCCGCCAAGACAGCGCGATCATCCTTGAGATCCATATAGATATGACCTGAGGCCGGGCGCGACACGCGGCCCACCTCACCACGTACCCGGACATGCGAAAACCCGCCTTCGATGGCCTTTTTGACCGCGCCAGAGATTTCGGCAACTGAAAATTCCGGCGTGTTGTCCGCGGGGCCATCTTCAAACAGGTCGTCCAATCAATCTGCCTCGACTTTCAGGTTGTGCAGCGGCAGGGATGAGAATTTCCACCGCAAAAACAAGCCCCCGACGATAACAAATGCACCGAAAACAGCAAACAGAATCGACCCGATGAGGAATGACAAGGCAAACGCCGCAATGCCAACAATCCACATCATGACTTTCGAAAACGTCACTGCCGATACGTCCGGATCAGGCCAGAATTGCACATTCGGACGTCCGAACTCTTGCGTGTAATACTCCAAGGTGCGTTCATATGCAGGGTCTTCATCTACCGGATCAGGCACAGGCGTGTGATGGATCGTCCGCCCGATGATCCGCGGACAGAAATCCTCGAAATAGGCCCGTTCATCCTGGATGTGCAATTGCCATACCAGGTCGACAATTGGCGACGGTGCCAAAGTCTCGCCGGTGCTACCGACCAGATACATGTAGCGGCGATACTCTTCGACCAAAGTGTAACACACGTCGGTTGAATGGCCGGTCTCTTCTTCCAGCCGGTCGACCAATGACCGCGTCAATGGTCGCTCGTGAAAGCTATAGCCCTCAAGCCGATGCCACAGGCGCCGATCTGTCTTCGTACGTTTCATGCCGTGATCTCACACAATCACGCCCCCGACGGTGACTTTATGTCGACCAATCCGGATCACCAAGCGCCCTGTGACAAAAAACAGCAGCTTGTGATCCCTGCACCTCGTGCCTAGAACGCAGCCAGGCAATGAGGTGGACATAAACATGAACATTCTGATCCTGGGTGGCGGTGGGCGCGAACATGCTTTGGCCTGGGCAATCAAACAGAACCCGAAATGTGACCGCCTGATCGTCGCCCCCGGCAATGCCGGGATTGCCGCGATCGCAGATTGCGCGGACATCAATATTCTTGATGGTGGGGCTGTGGCCGTCTTTGCCGAAGAAAATGCAATCGATTTTGTGATTGTCGGGCCAGAGGCGCCGTTGGCCGCCGGTATCACAGATCGCCTGCGTGCAGCAGGCTTGCTTGTTTTCGGGCCAAGTCAGGCGGCCGCACAGCTTGAAGCCTCCAAATCCTTTACCAAATCCATTTGTGATACGGCAGATGCGCCCACAGCCGCCTATGCTCATTTCACCGATGCCGACGCGGCGCGCGCCTATATCCGCGCGCAAGGCGCCCCAATTGTCGTAAAGGCTGACGGCTTGGCGGCGGGCAAAGGCGTCATCGTCGCAATGACCGAGGCCGAAGCGCTTGCCGCGATTGACGACATGTTTGACGGCACATTCGGGCAAGCCGGCGCCGAGATTGTGATCGAGGAATTCATGGACGGCGAAGAGGCGTCATTCTTCGTCCTCTGTGACGGAAAGACGATCCTGCCTCTTGGCACGGCCCAGGACCATAAACGCGCCTTTGACGGGGATACCGGCCCAAATACGGGTGGTATGGGCGCATTTTCTCCGGCGCCCGTGATGACAGATTTGGTCACGCAAAAAGCACTGGACGAAATCATTCGGCCAACGATGGATGAAATGACCCGTCGCGGCACACCTTTTCAGGGCGTGCTGTTTTGCGGTCTGATGATCAAAGACGGGCAGCCCCGGCTGGTGGAATACAATGTCCGGTTTGGCGATCCTGAATGCCAATGCCTGATGATGCGACTTGGGGGACAGGTGCTGGACCTGATGCAAGCCTGCGCCGAAGAACGCCTTGATGAGATCCAGGTCAACTGGGCCGACGATCATGCCCTCACCATCGTGATGGCGGCAAATGGGTATCCAGCGGAATACGAAAAAGGGTCGATTATCAAAGGGTTGGACAGCCAGCCGCAGGACAGCTTCCACATGGTGTTTCATGCGGGAACCACTTGGAAAGACGGGCAAATTACAGCCACAGGCGGGCGCGTTCTCAACATCACGGCCCGCGGTGCCACCCTCGCAGAGGCGCATGAAAGGGCCTATGCCATGGCACAAGGCGTCGATTGGGAGAACGGATTCTACCGATCCGACATTGGCTGGCGGGCGTTGTAATCCAATGACCAATCGACATGCCGAACTTAAAGCGACTGATGCGCTCTAGCAATCTAGGAAGGTGATCACCTGTATGTCTGCTCCGTTGGAACGGACTGCCGCATAGCCCGACCAAGAACAGCCTACCCGCGCAGCAATTGCAGGACTCATTTCGCCAGCACGCTCTGGCGTAACTGGGCCGACGCCCGACAAAAAGGTATCGGCCAAGTCAAACACAGAAATTGATCCCGAATTGCCATCGATACGATACAAATCCCCAGATAGCCCTGATGCTACAAACGGCACACTCGGCTGTGTTCCCGCAATTTGTGTACTGGGTGCATCGAGGTAATCCCGAATTGTCAGCCTCGCATAAAGAATACTGTTGCGGTCATTCACATCTTCAGAGCTACTTTGAAAAATCGGCACGGGCTGGTTTGCTGCAGCCTGCAAAGCGGCGTTCCGATCATCGGTGGCATCGGCGCAGCTCATAAGTGCCGCTACGACCAATATCAGCGCGTGGCGCATACTTTCACTCAATGGTTGAATTGCATTACGTAACTAACTGTCGCCTGAAAAGAAGTAGAACACATAAAAGAAGGCTGCGCCGAATGCGACGCAGCACAACGAACTTTCTTTCGGGTAGGCTTAGGCCGCCCGGCTGACCAACACGCTATCAATCTCGGCCGCAGCCGCAGTTTCATCGTTGCCGGCAACGGCGGCAATCTCACGCGTCAAACGCTCCAAAGCCGCCTCGTAAAGCTGACGCTCCGAATAACTCTGCTCGCGCTGATCATCCTGGCGGTGCAAATCGCGCACCACCTCGGCAATTGCGATCAGATCGCCCGAATTAATCTTTTGCTCATATTCCTGCGCCCGGCGCGACCACATGGCCTTTTTCACCTTGGCCTTCCCGCGCAAGGTCTTCATCGCGTGCGATACGACATCCGGTGTCGCCAAGGCACGCATACCCACTTCGGTGGCCTTGTGGGTCGGCACCCGCAACGTCATCTTGTCCTTCTCAAACGCAATCACAAACAGCTCCAGTTGAAAACCGGCCACTTCCTGCGTTTCCACCGATACAATCTGGCCAACCCCATGTGCGGGATAGACAACATACTGCTCTGGGCTGAATTCACTTTTTTTCTTACTCATGATCGTCCTTTCATCGCAATCCGCAACACCAAGCGACAAAAAACCGCCGGCAACGTCAGTCACCGTCGGACATTTCGATTGGCGATTTGGATCAACTCGTTCGCGTCATTGCAAACAGTATATCATAAAACTGTCATCTTCGAAAGCGTCACTCTGCACTGCAGCGCAACGTCAATAAAACTTGATCTTCGCCCTCGTCGTGAGGCCGAATCAACCGCCCTCGCCAGCTGCTTCGGAAAAGAGTTCCATCTTGCCCTCTTTGCCGTCCATTTCCTCGGCTGTCGGCAGTGGGTCCTTCTTGGTGATGATGACCGGCCACATTTCTGAGTATTTGCGGTTGAACTCCACCCACTTTTCCATGTCCGGCTCCGTGTCAGGGCGGATGGCATCAGCCGGGCACTCGGGCTCGCAGACACCACAATCGATGCATTCGTCTGGATGGATCACCAGCATATTCTCCCCCTCGTAAAAGCAATCTACGGGGCACACTTCGACGCAATCTGTGTATTTGCAGGCGATGCAATTGTCGTTGACGATGTATGTCATGGGGTCATCCGGCTGTGTAACGTTGGTTAGCTATGACAGACACCGCTGACGTTCAAGATCGAAAGGGTCAACCTTGCGTCACTGCGGCATCGTTACCCAATTTTGGTCGTCCAACGGATCGTGCAAGGCACGACAAATGCATTTTGCCCCTGTTGCCGCGCCCAAACATGGCCTGTCCTTGCCGAACGCCCCGGCGCAGCAGTTTCTGCCTTGGATACAATTGCCCTCGCGGTGTCTAACGCCTCTTGCAAGGCAAGCGGGCTGGACTGTTTGGTGCTCCCGAAGCATCATCGAAACCGAGAACGGAAACGGGTTTTTACGCTCAGGGGGGACTACCAATGTCGTTGATGAACACAGTTACCAAAATGGCGATGGGCTTTGCTATGGCGAAAGGATTGGATGCAATCCAGAAAAATGGCGGTCTTGGCAATATGTTGGGCGGTCTGACCGGCGGCGGCACTGATGGTGCGCAACAGGCCGGTTTAGGCGGCTTGCTTGGTCAACTTGGCGGCGGCGGGACCAGTGGCGGCGGCGATCTGGGCAGCATGTTCGGTCAGCTCTCTGGTGGCAGCGCAGCGGCCGCCGGCGGTCTGGGCGGTCTTAGCGCGCTCTTGGGTGGCCTGGCAACTGCACGCGGCGGTGCGGCTGGCGGTGGGCTTGCGGCATTGCTGGGCCAAGACAACCCCACCGAAGAGCCTGACGAAGACGAAGTGGCCAAGCTGATGCTGCGTGCGATGACCCAGGCTGCAAGGGCTGATGGCGACCTGGATCC
The DNA here is from genome assembly GCA_038529695.1 of Pseudomonadota bacterium. GTDB lineage: Bacteria > Pseudomonadota > Alphaproteobacteria > Rhodobacterales > Rhodobacteraceae > Yoonia. Next base: position 10,438 of record JBCBDL010000057.1, read on the forward strand.
GGAGGAAAAGGCCAAGCTGGTTGAACTCGTGCGCGAAGGCGAACCGGGCACGATGGACGTGTTGCAAGACATTCTTAACGAACCTGTCGATGCTGCAAAACTAGCCGCAGATACACCTAAAGGGCTGGAAACCCAAGTTTATACGATGTCGGTCAACGCGATCACGCCGGACAATCAGGCCGAAGGACAATACTTACATGATCTGGCTGGCGGTTTGGGCATCCCGCCACAAACCGCCAATACGATTCATGACAGTCTGGGGGCACCGCGGCTTTACAGCTGAGGACAAGGCCTAGCTTGCGGGGTGATGGACAGGGAACCTGCCTTTGCCATCTCGGATGTTCGTGTCACTTGGTGTCCAATCCCATATCGCGCCGATCCTTTTTGGTTGGGCGACCGCCCTTTTCATATTTCGGGTTTGCACCACGGGCAAATGTCGGCCGTTCTTTCGAAGCAGGCGTCAGATCTTCGTAAAGTGCCTGCGCCTCTGGGGCAGGCCCGCGGCGCTCCCCGCAGGCAACAATACGCACGACGCGTGTCTCACGCGCCTGAATGAACGTCAGCACATCACCTGGGCCAACCGCGCGTGACGGTTTGCTGACCGGTTGGCTGTCAACACGGACTTTGCCCGCGCTGACCACACCAGCAGCCAGACTGCGCGATTTGAAAAACCGCGCATGCCAAAGCCATTTGTCCAGACGAATTGTCGGACGCGGATCGGTCAATCTTTCTTGAACCCGGCGAGCGCGGCGGCGAAAGGGTTGTCAGGATCGATCTGCTTTTCCTTCTTGGGCTTGGCGGAATAGCTTTGCGTTTTCTGCCCGCCGCCTTGTGGTTTGTTTTTGCCTTTCGGCTTGCCCTTGCCCCGCGGTCGGTCGCCATGCTGTCGGTTTTGGCGCGGCGCACGGCCACCCCATGTAAATGTATAGAATACCTCAATCTCTGGCCCGCTGTCAGAAACGACCGGCGTAGTATCTGCGGGCGCTTCATCTGTGGCTGGCGGTAGCTCGACCGGAGGTGTGTCAGGCATTTCCTGTGGGACGTCAACCGGCGCCTCGGATGGCATATCACCGGGTACCTCGGCGGGGGGTGTTTCAGGTTGCGGATCACCATTCTGCGCGGCAGGCGGGGCCGCAACAGCATCCGTGGCAACCGCCTTTACCTTCTCACGCTCACCCTTTGTGGCTTTGTAACCCAAGCCCTGCATCAGGTCGGCAAACTGTTCCAGCGTCATACCGGTGATCGACAGCATATCCGGATTGGCCTCAAACCCACCCCGGCTGTCCTGATCGCGCAACATATCAGCCAGACGCTCTAGCATGTCGATACGGATCGCCCGTTCACCAGCCGCCCGATAACCCGCCATGGCATAATAACCTGGCGTCGCGTCCTTGGATGTCGGCACTGTCACCAAGCCGGGCGGCGGGCTTTCGGGAAACTCCTGCAGGCCCTTTGCCAGTGACCATAGCACCAGTCGCAAACGGGTCGGCGCCGGTTTCAACAAGAGCGGCTGGAAGATTGTAAACTGCCCAAAACGCACGCCATGCTTGCGCAAGGACCCGCGCGCGTCCTGATCAAGCGCCTTGACGACGTCTGCAACTTCCCCACGCGGGATAATGCCAAACCCTTCGGCCAGTTGATACGCAAAACCTTTTGCGGCACCCGTCAGCGTGTCATCGTTCTTCAGCGCCAGCAGCCCCTCGAAGCCGGACGCAACCTTGCGGTCAATGAAATGCTGCAACCGACGTTGCACTTTGGCGGCCACATCTGGCCCCGCCTCATCATCAACAAAGGCTTCGACACCGGGTTTGAACGGGTCCGCACCGGCAACCAGTTTTCCAACCGCCTGATCGCCCCACATCAGGCCACCCTGTTCGGTGAAATCGATTTCGGGGTCTGGGGCGTTATAGAACCGGTCCGCCAGCAGGTGAAAATGCGGCACCAATGCCGCGACAGAGGCCTGGCGCAGCGTCTTCGCCTCATCGGGGCTGCCCGCCTTGTCCATGCGGAACCGGAACCCTTCCAATCGGCCGACGAATTCACCCTCGACGGTTACTTCGCCCTTGTCGTTCACCTCAGCCACAAGGCTCTCCTTCTGTTTGAGCCGGCGAAGCAGGATACTGGTCCGCCGGTCCACAAATCTTTGCGTCAATGCACCATGAAGTGCATCTGATAGTCGGTCTTCTACCGCGCGCGTCTCGTCCCGCCAATGAGATTCGTCAACCAACCATCCTTTGCGTTGGGCCACATATGTCCATGTGCGGATATAGGCGAGGCGCTTGGACAGCGTATCGATGTCGCCATCGGTGCGGTCAATCCGTTTCACCTGCAATGCGAACCAATTGGCATCAACATGCCCAAGCTGATGCAGATCGGTGTAAATATGGGTCAACAGGTTCGCATGTTCGCCCGCCGAAATGCCCCGGAAATCCGGCACCCGACACACATCCCATAACAACCTTACCGATGGCCCGTCCGTGGCCCGTGCCGCAACCTCTGGATCATCCGCCAAAGCTTTCAGCGCACGCAAATCATCGCTTTCACGCACGCGGGTCAGCCATTGATCATCAGTGCGCTGCTCCAACCCTTGGATCAAGCGTTTGAGCGATCCAAACTGCAAATCACTGTTGCGCCATTGCAGCTTCTTCACCGGGGCAAAGCGGTGTTCGCAAATCGCCTGCGCAACGCCTTCATCAAGCGGCTCTGCTTCACCGGTGACGCCAAAGCTGCCATTGTCTTTATAGCGACCTGCCCGGCCTGCAATTTGCGACAGCTCATCGGGTTGCAGATGGCGCATGCGCCGTCCATCAAATTTGGTCAGCGATGAAAAGGCCACGTGAGAAATATCCAGGTTCAGCCCCATGCCAATCGCATCGGTGGCAACCAGATAATCCACATCGCCGTTCTGATACATCTCGACCTGAGCATTGCGGGTGCGGGGCGACAGCGCTCCCATGACTACGGCGGCACCTCCCTTGGTCCGGCGCAAAAGTTCCGCGATCGCATAGACGTTTTCGACCGAAAACCCAACAATTGCAGACCTTATGGGCATCCGGCTAATCTTCTTCGATCCGGAATATGTAAGCTCCGACATCCGCTCGCGCCGCATGAACTGCGCCTCAGGCACCATCGCGGCAATCGCGCTGCGCATGGTTTCGGCGCCCATAAACAGCGTCTCATGCGTGCCACGCGCATGTAGCAACCGGTCAGTAAAGACATGACCCCGCTCAGGATCGGCACATAGCTGGATTTCGTCCACCGCCAGAAAATCGCAGCCCATACCCTCTGGCATCGCCTCGACCGTGCAGACCCAGAAGGCCGCGCGCGGCGGTACGATCCGTTCTTCACCCGTTACCAAAGCCACCACGGACGGCCCGCGCACCGCAACGATCCGGTCGTAAACCTCGCGTGCCAGCAGACGCAGGGGCAACCCAATCACGCCGGTCCGATAGGACAGCATCCGTTCAATCGCATAATGCGTCTTACCGGTATTGGTCGGGCCCAATACAGCCGTGATCCGGGAGGGTGTCATGGTGTTCCCCGATGGGACGCAGGCGCGTCAGAGCGTCTGCCCCTCAAGCTGCAATGTCAGAAACTCCACGGCCAATTTTGCCTCGTCAGAGTTCGGATTGATCGTCAGGATCAGTTCATAAAGCTCCAGCGCATCCTCCTTGCGTTCCAGCTCTTGCAAGATGTTGGCCAAGCCACGCATCGCCTCAAAATGCCGGGGGTTCAACCGCAAGGTCTGCTGGATGTCATCCAATGCGGGCCCGATCATGCCAAGCAAATAGTAGGATGAGGCGCGGCCATAATACCCCTCGGCAAAATCCGGCGCATGGTCAACCAAGGCGCTGAAATGCTCTGCCGCCACGTCAGGCTGGCCGTCCTCCAAAGCCTCTTTGCCACGCCGCAGCAAAAGATCCATGGCGGCTGATCCGCTACGTTCCCACTCGCCCATGATCTGGTTCTCGATGCGGGCATAACTCTGCTCATCCGCCTCCAATAGCTGTTGATAAAGCTCATCCAAACGGCTTTCCTGCGCGTGGCCGGGTAAGGAAAACCCCACTGCCAGAAAAAGTGCCGTAACGATATATTTGAAGCGATGTGTGCACGTAACCATAATTGGTAATGTAGCGCACTGTGCGGCCAACACCAGAGGGCCCGCAGTCACATCACTGACAAAGGACGAAAAACATGAGCAACGTTGTGACCGAGGCCGTAGCCGCCCTGAACGCAAAAATGGATGGCGCAGGCTTTGACGGTTCTGCCAAATTCGACATCGAAGGCGAAGGTTCAATTATCATCGACAGCGACGGCGCACGTGCGGGCGATGATGATGCAGACGTTACTTTGTCAGCAGATACCGAGACATTCAAAGCGATCCTGGACGGTGAACTGAACCCCACAACCGCGTTCATGACAGGAAAACTGACCGTCGATGGCGATATGGGCCAGGCCATGAAGTTATCCGGCGTTCTTGGCTGAACCGGATGGAGCCAGCACCTTATCATAGCGATATCGCCGGGGGACCCGACGGGGGTGCTGCCCATTGGCTGAAAACCTCTGACGGCCTGCGTATCCGCGTAGGCCATTGGACCGTTCCCAATGCCAAGGGAACAATCCTGATCTTCCCTGGTCGAACCGAATTTGTCGAAAAGTATGGACGAGCCGCGAAAGCCTTTGCCGATCGCGGCTACGCCAGTCTTGCAATCGACTGGCGCGGGCAAGGCATCGCTGACCGGATGACGCCCAACCGGGCCATCGGTCATGTGGGACACTTTGCCGATTATCAACAGGATGTGGCGGCGACATTGGCCCACGCCGCAGCCCTTGATCTGCCCAAACCCTATTTTCTGATCGGTCATTCCATGGGCGGCTGCATCGGATTGCGGTCGTTGATGAACGGGCTCGACGTGAATGCAGCCATGTTCTCGGCACCGATGTGGGGTGTGCAGATCTCGCCCGCTTTGCGCCCATTTGCATGGGGGTTGTCTGCAGTGAGTAAACCGCTTGGCTTTGATCAAGCTTTGGCCCCGGGCCAATTCGAAGAATCCTATGTCATGCGGACCACACTGGATGAAAACTCGCTGACCGGCGATGCCGAGATGTTCGACATGCTTCAGGAGCAGCTGAACAAATACCCTGATCTTGGCCTCGGTGGGCCCTCGCTGCGATGGGTGAACATGTCACTGCGCGAAATGCTGCAGTTAAGCACGATGCAATCGCCCAAAGTCCCGTGCATCACCTTCCTTGGTACGGAAGAGGCAATTGTTGATCCCGCCCGCATCCGAGACAGGATGGGGAAATGGCCCGGTGGCACCTTGCGCGTGATCGACGGCGGACGGCACGAGATGCTGATGGATACACCGGCCATGCGCAATACGATTTTCGATGAGACCGCCGCCCTCTTTGACGCGCATAAGACCTTGCCAAACGCGGCCTAAAGCCGCGCCAGAAACGCAGAAACCTTTTCCAACCCAACTTCCAAATCTGACTTTGGATTAGCAAAGCCGATCCGGACGTATCCTTCCATGTCAAACGCGGAGCCCGGTGTGAACAACACGCTTTCCTCTTGCATCAGCCGCACGCAAAAATCATGCGACCCCATATCAGCATCATAACTGAGCAGTGTGACAGTGCCCGATCGTGGCTTGACCCACGCAATACGCGGCTCAGCAGACACCCAGTCGGCAAGCAAGGTCAAATTCTCGCGCGTGATAAGTTGTGACCGTGCCAATATCCGTTCACAGTTCTCCAAAGCGAGCGCGGCAAAGTGGTCGTCCAGCTTACCCACTGAAATCGTGTCATAATCCCGATGGACCGACACCGCTTCAATCACGTGGTCAGGCCCCGCAATCCAGCCCAGCCGCAATCCCGCCAGCGAAAACGCCTTGGACATCCCGGCCGTCGATATCCCCCTTTCGTAGATATCCGCGATAGAAGCTGTCAGACCGCTGCCCGCCTGATCTGTCCCGCGGTAAACCTCATCACAGAGGACATAAGCACCAACATCGCCCGCAATCGCCGCAATCTCTTCCAACATCGTGCGATCCATCAATGCGCCGGTAGGATTGTTCGGATTATTGATCGCAATCATCCGCGTTCTAGGGGTCACTAAGGCCCGCAGCGCGTCCAGATCAGGCAAAAATCCGTCTTCTACCCGCAGCCTGAGCGGCACAACCTCCGCCCCGATGCTTGTCGGAATCGAATAATGCTGCTGATAGGTTGGCACCACGGCGACAACTCGGTCACCGGACGCGATCAACGTACGATGCACCAGCATATTTGCCCCAATCGTGCCATGGGTCACAATAATGTTTTGCGGCGATTGCCGCTCATAAAGGCCGGATATCGCTTTCAAAAGCCGCTCCGACCCGCGAATATCCCCATAGGTCATCTTCATCGGCAACAGCGCCGACAAATCCCCCGCATTCTGCCCTGAAAGCCGCAGCAATTCGTCAATTGTCAGGCTCTCGACACATGTCTCGGCAAGGTTATGGGCGCACTTGGTCTCCCACTCATTCATCCAGATTTCGACGCCAAAGGGCTCAATATACATCGCCTACTCCAACTCGCTATCGGCACGCACCTTGAACCCCGCCTCGCGCAGTTCCCGCACGGTATCGGCCACATGTTCCTTGTCACGCGCCTCGATCACGATCTCCAATTCCGCCTGTTTCAGCGACACCGATTGCATCATCCGCTGGTGGATCACTTCTACCACATTTGCCCCCGCCTCGCCGATAATGCGCGAAATCTCGGATAGCTGCCCGGGTGTATCGTCAATCTCGAATGTCAGGCGCGTGATACGCCCGTCGCGCACCAACCCGCGCAGGATCAGTGTCGACAACAACCGGGAGTCGATATTTCCCCCGCAAATTACCAACCCCACCTTCTTGCCTTGAAAATCGGCGGCATGCTTTTCGATCACGGCTAATCCGGCTCCCGGCGCGCCCTCGGCGACGATCTTTTCATAAGACAACAGGTCAAAAACGGCCCGTTCAATCTCCGCCTCACTCGCCGTCTCAACCCGGTCCACATAGTCAGAAATCACCGCCATATTCACGACAGAAGGTTCACGTACCGCAATCCCCTCTGCCAGCGTCGCACCCCCAAAATTCGTCGGTGCGTTGTCAAACTGCGCCTTGACCGCATCAAACCGTTCCGCCTGCGCGCCGATGATCTCGACCTCCGGCTTGACCGACTTCGCCGCGACGGCCATCCCGGCAATCAGCCCACCGCCACCAATCGGCACCACGATGCAATCCAGATCGGGTTCTTGCTCCAGCATCTCCAGCGCGACACTCCCCTGCCCTGCAGCCACGACCGGATCATCAAACGGATGCACGAAAGTCATCCCCTTACTGGCCGCCAGATCAAGCGTGAACTGCACGCTTTCATCAAACCCGACACCGTGCAAGACTACCTCCGCGCCGAAATCCTTGGTCCGCTTGACCTTGTTGAACGGGGTCCCCTCCGGCATCACAATCGTCGCGGGAATGCCAAGGCGTTTGGCATGATACGCGACCCCTTGCGCATGATTGCCCGCACTGCAGGCGATCACACCAGCGGCCTGTTCCGCCTCTGACAGGGTCAGCAGCTTTGCCAAAGCCCCGCGCGCCTTGAACGCATTGGTGTGCTGCAAGTTCTCCAACTTCAGATAAAGATCAATGCCCAGATGCAGCGACAACCGAGCCGCATGCACCGTCGGTGTGCGCATCGTGGCAGGCTTAATCGCCGTGTAAGTCTTTGTAACCAAATCAGGATTAAGTTTCACGGGCAGCCTCCACAACCATCCACCCACCAAAAACACTTGCAATACAAAACGCAAGCGCTTAACTCCGCAGCCTTACACCAGAGGACATCGTCATGAAAACGGCCTTGGACAACTTGAACCTCTTCGCTGCATCAGCCCCCGCTGCTGCAAACGAAGATTCATGGAAAATCCAACCGCCTCTGTGACCCACATTCCCGGAGGCTAATGGCCTCCGCACGGTTCCGATCATGTAACCCCGGATGGCCCAAAGCCCGCCGGGGTTTTTCATTTCGGGCCACAGCCCGATCCAGAATTTGGCGCGCCAGATGCCAATTGTCGTCGTGCCCCACTTGGCCAGTGCGGGTGAGGCGACGCTCGTAGCAAGAAGGAGACAAAGCAATGGCTACGAAACCGAACATGAATGTCGGCACCATCGGTCACGTCGACCATGGGAAAACGACCCTGACCTCGGCGCTCACGCAAGTGCAGGCCGCCCGCCTTGGTGGGCTACCGATGTCGTTTGACCAGATCGACAAGGCGCCCGAGGAAAAGGCGCGCGGCATCACGATCAACACGTCCCATGTGGAATATGAATCCGACAGCCGGATCTACGCCCATATCGATTGTCCGGGCCACGCCGATTATGTGAAAAACATGATCACAGGCGCATCCCAGATGGACGGGGCGATCTTGCTGGTGGACGGCACCGAAGGTGCGGCCAAGCAAACGATCGAGCATATCCTGCTCGCCCGTCAGGTGAATGTGGGCCACATGGTGGTCTTCGTGAACAAGATGGACATGCTGGGCGAGGCCGAGCGTGCCGACATGGCCGAACTGATCGAAATGGAAACCGGCGCGCTGCTAGAAGCACAAGGGTACGAAAACACGCCCTTCGTATTCGGCTCTGCCTTGCAAGCGCTCGACGCTGCCCTCGCGGGCAATATCGACGGCTCAGAGGTGGAGTGTGTGAAAGCGTTGGTCGACGCCATGGACACTCATTTTCCAGACCCTGTTCGGGATTATGACAGCCCTTTCATGATGCCGATCGAAGCGGTCCACACCATCCCGGGCCGCGGCACGGTCGTCTCTGGCCGGGTCGAGCGTGGGGCGATCAAGGTCGGTGAGCCGGTGGAGATCATCGGTCTGGAGGGTGACGGGGCCGAGGTCGTCGTGACCGGCACGCAGGCCTTCCGCCGCGACATCCCAGAGGCACGGGCAGGCATGAATGTCGGTCTGCTGCTGCGGGGCCTCAAGCGGGACGAGGTCCAGCGCGGCCAGATACTGTCCGCGCCGGGTGTGATCAAACCCTTCACGCAAGGCCGGGCCGAGATCTTTGTGCTGAATGCCGATGAAGGGGGCCGTCACACGCCCTTCTCCACCGGCTACGCGCCGCAATTCTACTTCGGCGTGACCGATGTCAGCGGCGTGGTCAATGTGGCCGACGATCTGCCCGTCATGCCCGGTGACCGGGCCGAGGTCGGGTTCGTCCTGCACAAACCGGTGGGCATCGAGCCCGGTATCCGCTTCGCCCTGCGCGAAGGCGGCCGGACCGTTGGCGCCGGTGTGGTGACCGACGTCACCGCCTGAAAACCATAGCCATGGCCCCGCGCAAGTGGGCCATGGTGACACCCGATACCTCGGCGGCAAATCAGTTTCTTGTCGATATTCTTGAAGTTACACGCCAGTTCGCATCATGTTGATTGCAAGACAATTACAAAGGACTTGTGCATAGTGCTCTCTATTATGGTGGATGACTGGGAACTTCGCATTCAAGATGGCGACCTGCCATCCATTTTTACAGCCTATCTTGATCACGCGGACTACGTAGACAAGATTGACTTAGACAATCCCGAGGGTCGATTCCTCTTCTTTGGTGCATTGAATCGTGGTCAGGAAGATGGTTGGCCGTCGATCATTTCTGCGCAAAAATACCGCGATGAACGACGCACGTTTACTCCAGGATTTCTAGTTGTTCCCAATACGTCACTGGTCTTTGTTGGAGCGGGAGAGCGCCTACTTTGCTATGACGTCCAAAACAAGACGCGGTTGTGGGAAGACGAAACCACATTCGGCTTTTGGGCATGGCGCCGATTTGATCGATATGTGTTGATGTCGGCAGAAATTGAATTTGGTGTTTGGGATCAACACGGTAAAAAGCTCTGGACAGTTTTTGTTGAAACACCTTGGGGATACGAGGTGAAAAACGACTACGTCGAATTGAATGTCATGGGTACACGAACGATCTACAAATTATCAGACGGAGCAAAGGTAAGTGAATGATTGTCAGCCGGTTTGGTCGCCGGACCGAGGGTTGGCGATCCGGCATTGCTGCTACAATGCTTTATGGCAGCAAAGTTCATCTTCCCTTTCAGCGATGCGCATCAAAAACCAAATCGCCGACCCGCTGGGTCGGTCCGGCGATCAGACCGGCGGCTTCGCCTTGGTTCCGGTCTGGATGGCGCAGCGGGGCAACCAAAAAAGTTAACAACCACCCACCATCTCCCTCTTAAACCCAGAAATCCCGTAAATCTGTACGTACAGGTTCTGTACAGCTTCTGTACGGGATCTTGCTCTCTTCAAAACCTTATTTTCCAATGCCTCAAGATCAATCTGACCACATTTCGTTCAAGCCGTCCAATGCACCGCGCGGTGCCTTCACCATTTCCAGCCGCGCCCTATACTGAATGGCATGGCCGACGTTCTTACCTTCACCGACCGGGGCATCTATTGTCCCGCTGGCGATTTCTACATAGACCCGTGGCAACCGGTGGACCGCGCCCTGATCACCCATGGCCACAGCGACCACGCCCGCCCCGGCATGGGCCGTTATCTGGCCACAACGGGGACAGCGCCGGTCATGCGGCACCGGCTAGGTCAGATCACGCTTGAGAC
>JBCBDL010000058.1:0-20917 GCA_038529695.1 Pseudomonadota bacterium
CTCATCGGGTGGCTCGGCAAGTGCGGTTGCAGCTGACCTATGTCTTGCGGCAACCGGCACTGATACAGGCGGGTCAATTCGCCAGCCCGCTGCCTTTGTCGGCATCACCGGACTGAAGCCGACCTATGGCCGCGTTTCGCGCTGGGGGATTGTGGCATTTGCGTCCTCGCTTGACCAAGCGGGGCCGATGACCAAAGACGTGCGCGATGCAGCAATCATGCTGCAGGCCATGTGCGGGCATGATCCGAAAGATAGCACCAGCGCCGATCTGCCAGTGCCTGATTTTGAGGCCGCGCTGACCGGCGATATCAAAGGCAAAACTATTGGTATTCCAAAAGAATACCGCGTTGATGACATGCCAGAGGAGATCGAAAAGCTTTGGGCGGATGGCATTGCAATGATGAAGGATGCAGGCGCAAAGATCGTTGATATCAGCCTGCCACACACCAAATATGCGCTGCCTGCTTACTATGTGATTGCGCCAGCAGAGGCTTCATCAAACCTCGCCCGCTATGACGGCGTGCGCTTTGGGCATCGCGCAAAACTCAGCCAGGGCGACGGTATAACCGAAATGTACGAAAAGACCCGCGCCGAAGGGTTCGGGGCCGAGGTGCAGCGCCGCGTGATGGTTGGGACATATGTGCTATCGGCGGGCTTTTATGACGCCTACTACAACCGCGCGCGCAAGGTGCGGACACTCATCAAGCGGGACTTTGAAACGGTCTTTGCCGATGGGGTCGATGCGATCCTGACACCGGCAACGCCGTCATCGGCTTTCGCGTTGGGCGAGAATATGGACCCGATCCAGATGTATCTGAACGATGTGTTCACCGTGACCGTGAACCTGGCCGGATTGCCCGGCATTGCAGTGCCTGCAGGCCTTGATAAACAAGGATTGCCGCTGGGTTTGCAGCTGATCGGACGCCCCTGGGAAGAGGCCGATTTGCTGAACGTGGCGTATAGTCTGGAACAATCGGCGGGTTTTGTGGCCAAACCAGCCAAGTGGTGGTAAGTTTGGCCTAAGAAACTGGCAGTGTAGCAGGTATGGTTTGATGAAATCCGGGATCATGATGACGCTGTGCGTGCTGGCTTTGACGGCTTGCGGGCCCGGCACTCCGCCGGAACGGGGCGTGGGTTTTGATGACTTTTCCCAGTTTGAACTGGAACGCGCCCGGCGCGAGGCCGCTTTATCCGCACCCCGCGAGTCGATTATTCCGCCGCCGCAGATCACAACGATTCCTGGCCCTGTTGGCGGTCCGGCAATTCCGGCCAGCGAACTGGCTGCGGCCGGGATCGGGCAGGTGCCGCAGAACAGTGCCAATGATCCCGCGCGTGTGCAGGGATTGGATGCAACACCCGGCAACCCTGCGCCGGTTTTGCAGAACAACCCCGGTATCTCTGACGAGCAGAATTTTGACGCTGTCGCCGGCCGCGAAACGATAGAGAGCGACGCCGAAAGACGCGCCGCCCAAGCCGCTGCACGCGAACAGATCCAACCCACCGCTGTGCCAGACAGGCCCAGCGATACTGGGCCGAACATTGTCGAATACGCCCTGAATGCCCCGAATGTGAAAGGGCAGGAATGGTACAGCCGGTCGATCTTGGCGGGCCAAAGCCGGTTCCAGCGCAATTGCGCGGCCTATCCGACGCCGGATGATGCGCAGCGTGATTTCCTGGCGCGCGGCGGGCCGGAACGTGACCGGCTGGGGATCGATCCTGATGGCGACGGGTTTGCCTGTGGCTGGGACCCGGCGCCATTCAAATCGGCGTTCCAGAACTGAGACTGACAACGCATCTGTCACCCAATTGTGGTCCGCGCCGGGATGGTGCGCGGCCTGATATGGTGGTTCTTCACTATACGGCGATGGCGTCTGCGCGTGCGGCACTGCGAACCCTATGTGATCCCAAAACCGAGGTTTCGGCCCATTATCTGATTGCAGAGGATGGCGAGGTGCTGTCACTCGTGCCCGAGGATTTGCGGGCCTGGCATGCGGGCGCGGGCCGTTGGGGTGCGGTGGAAGATGTGAATAGCAGGTCCATCGGGATAGAACTCGCCAATACAGGATTTGCGCCTTTTGCGGCAGCGCAGACGGATGCCTTAACCGAGCTGCTGCAAGGCATCTTTGCGCGCTGGGATATCCGTCCAGAACGGGTGATCGGCCATTCAGATATGGCGCCGGGACGCAAGATTGATCCGGGGCCGCGGTTTGATTGGCGGCGGCTGGCGATCGAAGGGTTTTCGGTGTGGCCCTTATCAAGCGCTGGCGCGCTCTCTGCGGAAAAGGGACCGCAAGGGACCGATGACGTCCGGTTTGTGGCTGCGATACGCGCCTTTGGATATACTGCGACGGACGATCCAGCGCTCTTGCTCAAAACATTCCGTTTGCGGTTTCGCCCTGGTCATGATGGACCGCTGGATGCCATTGATCTGGCAATGATCACCGACCTTGCCCGACGCTTCCCCGTTGACGTGAACGCCGCTTGGGCCTAAGGCCCGTTACGCGCGGATGGCTGGATGGCCGCGGGCCTTCGGGTTCGAGGAAAGTCCGGACTCCACAAAGCACGGTGCCGGGTAACGCCCGGCGGGGGCAACCCCAGGGAAAGCGCCACAGAGAACAGACTACCTTGCATGCAAGGGAAAGGTGAAACGGTGGGGTAAGGGCCCACCGCGCGAGCGGCAACGCAAGCGGCACGGCAAGCCCCACCGGGAGCAATGCCAAATAGGGATCGCGCGCCCGGTCACGGGCGGGGTTGCTTGGCCCCAGCAGGTCCGGGTTGGCAGCTAGAGGGCGTTTGGTGACAGGCGCCCCAGATGAATGGTCATCCATCCGGGGTCACCCGGGGGACAGAATCCGGCTTATAGGCCATCCGCGCATGATATCCGTGAATTGACGCGCGTTTGCGGTTGACTCAAGCCCCGCCGCGCGTAAAAGGCACCTTCATTCAGTTTCATGCGCTGTGCCGCAATCGGCCCGCAATCAGGAGAGATGAGACATGGCGAAGCCAACCACCATCAAGATCCGCCTGAACTCCACCGCGGGGACCGGGCATTTCTACGTGACGAAAAAGAACGCACGCACGATGACCGAAAAGATGGTCATCAAAAAGTATGACCCCGTCGTGCGCAAGCATGTCGAGTACAAAGAAGGCAAGATCAAGTAACAGATCGCCAACTGGACAGTGATGGGGCCGCGCATCATGCGCGGCCTTTTGCGTTAGATGACAAGCGTCACAAGTAGTGTCAGGATCAAGCCGCCCTGCGCGATCAACGTCATGAACATCCCGTAAAAGCGGAACCGCCATGTCAGGCCGTGAATGCCGAAATAGGCAGCATGCATGCTGCGCCCGATGATCAGGGTCAGGGCGAGGGCGCCAAGCACCGCGCTATTGGCTGATTGAAGCTCTGCCAGACCCAACATGATCAGCGCCATGGGGAATTGCTCTGCCGCGTTTGCCTGACCACGGATCGCTTTGGTCAGGACACGGTCGCCATTGTCCCCAAGGACCACGCCCCCCTTGCGTCGGAGCCCGATGACTTTCCATGTCAACGTCAAAAGGATTATGGCACCACAAATAGCGGTCAGGCTGGTAATGGGCAGGTGGATCACGGTCATGGCGCCTTGGATAGATTTTGCATGCGGCTAGAATGATCCAGCCAAGACGGGGATGAAAGCGTAAACCATCGGCGACCCGACTTTGTTGCCAGTTTGCGCTAGCTTTTGGCGCTTGGGCTTTGGCGACGCCATGCAGGCTTGTCAGGATAATGGAATGTCCACTACCGATATCGGCAGCGCCAAAGAACTAAGGGAGCTCTGTCATGCCATTTAAACTGGTGTCCTGTGATGGCGGTGGCATTCGCGGCTATATGACATGCCGGATTTTGCAGGACCTGCATCAAGAAACGCGGTTTCTGGACAAGGCCGATGGCTTCGCAGGGACGTCGACTGGCGGATTGATTGCAGTCGCCTTGGCCGATGGGCGATCACAAGGCAAGGATATGGCGCGGCTGATTGCAGATCTGACTGCGCATTACCGCGATGATGCGGACAGGATTTTCCGCGAGAACAAGCATCATCTCTTCGATAAGACGTTGAAGCATCTGCACCATAGGGGCGGGCCGGGGATCACGGCGGCGCAATATGACGCGTCAGGTCTGACAGAGATAGGCCATGCGCTTGTCGGCGATCGCACACTGTCCTCGTTGTCGTCTGATCTGGTTCTGGCGGTTACGACTGTCTGTCTGCATCGCAATAAAAGTGTCGGCTGGTCGCCTTTCACGATTACAAATCAGGATATGCGCCGGGAGGGCTGGCTGGATATGAGCGAGGTGCGGCTGCTGGATGTGGCACTCGCCAGTGCTGCCGCTCCATCCTATTTCCCGCCGCATCTGATCACGGCTAGGGGCGTGGATTACGGCTATTTCGCAGATGGTGGTATCTTTGCCAATAACCCGATCATGAACGGCATCAATGTGGCGATCGCGGGAAAGCACGCGGACAGGCTGGCAGCGGTGGAGGCGCTGTCTGTTGGCACGGGTCAGCATCCGGCAGATATCTCCGAAGACATGATCAAGAAGCCTGATGATTGGGGAATGTTGAAATGGTTCGGCGTGACCTCAGACGCGCCGCGCGGGGCGCTGATCGAATTGATGCTGACGACGTCGGCTGAGAACCAGTATTGGATGGCGCGGCTGGTATTGGAAGATCGTTTGGTGCGATTGAACCCCTTGCTGCCAAAGATGGTGGGGCTGGCCAACCATGAACCGCAATCTTATGCGTTGATGGACGAAGCTCTTGAGACCAACGTCAAAAGTCGGGATTGGGACAGGGCAGTTGCGCTTTTGTCAGGTTGGTAGATCGGTATTGCCTTTGTACCCGTTGTCCTTAAGGTAAAGATATTCGGGTAAAACTTCATTATTTTGAAAGACATATATGAACGACGCGGAACTGGCCGAAAAACTTGTCAGGGTGCTGCAGCGCCCAGACGGCGACACGAAGTTACGACCGGTGCACACCATTGGCATTAGTGCGACCGGCTTTTTTGAGCCATCACCGATTGCGCGGAATTTTTGCAAGGCGGGTCATTTCTGCACCGACCGGTCTGACGTCATCACCCGGTTTTCCAACGGGTCTGGGGCGGCACAGGTGCATGACGGTTGGTCCGATGTCCGTGGCATGGCGGTGCGGTTTCATTTGTCTGATGGCAAAGATACCGATCTAATCGCGATGACGTTGCCGGAGTTCTTTGCACCCACACCGGAGGGCTTTCTGGACTTTGCCGAAATGGCGAAACCCAAGCCGTATAAGGGTCAGACACCGTGGCAAAAGATTGCGGGGCTTTTGCAATTGATCCTGCCTGCGCGCGATCCCTATCCGGGCGAGACGATCAGCCCTGACGAAGGCGCAATCCAATTTGCCGATGAAAATGCCTATGCCCAATTGGGTGTGATGCAGGCTGCTGAGATTGGGGCGCCGGTCAGCTATGTGCGCGAGGCGTATCATGCGGTGCATACGTTTGTGGTCACGGGCGAGGATGGCACACAGCGTTGGGTGCGGTTTTCCTGGCAGCCGATTGCTGGCGTCCTGAAGACGGACCCGCATAAGACCCCGGTCGATGATTACCTGCGGCAGGAGTTGCAAGACCGGCTGGCACAGGAACCGGCGCGGTTTTCCCTGATGATGATGATCGGTGAGATTGGGGATGATTTCAACGACAGTTCGCGCCCCTGGCCGCCCCATCGCAAACGGATCATGATGGGCACTCTGACATTGAATGCTGTGCCCGAAGACCAGATCGCGGATAATGAAAAGCTCAGCTTCAACCCCGGCCTGCTGACCGATGGCATTGCGCTGTCGGATGATCCGGTGCTGCAAATCCGTGTAAAATCCTATCAGGTGTCAAGCGACTGGCGCGACGGCAGCCCGTGCCCGTTTTCAAAAGGTTAGGCCCATGAAGGACGATTGGTTCAACGATTACGTCAACAGCTTGCCAGAACGCGGATGGTTCAAATTCTTATCGCGCTATGTGGTTGTACCGTATTGGATCTGGCGCGAGCCAAAGCCGAAGCTACCCGGTGGGCCGCGCCCATCGCCGCAGCCGAGCGAGAATGTGCAGCGCATGATGAACCTGATCATGCCTCTGAAAGATCCATCGCCTGCCGGGCGCGCGAAGGCGACAATGGCAATTGCACAGAATGTGGACGAGATTTTTGCGGGTCTTGATAATGTCGGTACCGTTCATTCGGCGCGGTTTCTGCTGATTGACAGGAATATCTGCATGATCTCGGTCTATGATGGGGATTTCAGCAATTATATCCGGGATTTTATTACGACCATTGGGAGTGTGTTCAACGACGTGATTTCGTTGGTGGAAGGGGCCGAACACCTGATCCCAACCGAAGATAACGTGGAAGAGTTCATCGATTGGGTACAGGACCACGATCTGTTTCAGGCGCCGGACTTTCCCACGGACATGTTTGGTTTGCAGGATCAAGCGGCAGGTTTGCCGGTCAATGACCCACCGCATCGGCTGGAAACGCTGCCGAGGGAGTTCATTCTGCAATTGCACGCCAATCGCAATATTTCATTGGGGGGTGGCTATCGCGCCTATCCTGGGGTGTCGGCGGCGCAGGTGCGCCAGAAATTTGGGCAAGGCTGGTGAGTAGCGAAGACTTTGATCTAGGGGATATTCAAGGCAACATCTTGCGGGGGTATCGCCGTGATTTTGTGCGGCATCTGATCCTTGAGGTGTCAGATCGGGTGGCGGCCAGGCACTTTTTGGCTACCGCTGTCGCGGGTGGGGAGGATGACGTCCCCATGATCACTCGCGGGGCCTTATGGGTGGGCGGGAAACCACCTTATTGCTTCAATATCGGTGTGACATATCAGGGTCTGCGTGCCCTTCGCACACCAACAAAATATCTCGCCACGTTTCCAACCGAGTTCAAAGAGGGCATGGACAAACGCGCGATGAAAATCGGCGACTTTGGCGATAGCGCGCCGGACCATTGGCCTGCACCCTTTGACGAACCGAACCGGGTGCATTTGATCGCAACGATCCATGCCGACGATGCCGATCACCTGGACCGTATCGAAGGGCAGGTTGCCAAAGCCTTTGACGTGTTGGGCGCACGGAATGGGCGCAATCTGCCAGAGGGTAAAGTGTTCTTTGGCTACGTGGATGGTATTTCGCAACCGCGGTTTCATCACATCTACGACCCGGATCAGGAAGGTGTGGACGAACCGATGGATCCGTTGGGTACTGTGCTGCTGGGTTATGAGACACGACAGGAAGGGGTTCGGTTCCGCGTGCCCAGCCCAGAGGTGTTGGGGCTGAACGGGACGTTCAATGCGTTTCGCGTACTGGCGCAGGATGTTGTCGCGTTTGAGCGCTATCTGGATGAGGCCGCGACAACGCTGATGGCGCATCCCAAACGGGATCAATTGGCGAACCCTGATCGTCTGGACCTGATTGGTCCGGGGCTGGACATGCATGGGGCCCTGCGTGAAGTGGTCGCCGCCCAAATGTGCGGACGATGGCGTAACGGGGTGCCGTATGAATTGTCACCTGATGCACAATTCCCCGAAAAAGAGGTCTCGCTGACGAATTTCGATTACACGCATGCGTCCCGCTGCCCGGCGGGATCGCATACGCGCCGTGGCAATCCACGTGGCGGTCCGATCGTGCAGCGGATCGCGAATTACAGCCGGCGGTTGATCCGGCGCGGCACGTCTTATGGCCCCGATTTTGATCCGGCCAAGCCCGACAATGCCGAACGCGGGCTTTTGGGAAGTTTCATCGGTGCCAATCTGGGTGCACAGTTTGAGGCCGTGATGTGTGACTGGATCAATCTGGGGTTACAGGATCCGAATATTACGGGCGCGAATGACCCGCTTTTGGGTGCAAACACACCCGAAACAAGCTGGTTTGATATGACCGTGCCCCATGGCGATACGATCCGGCTGCACGGATTTCCACGCCTGATCCGTGCGCGAGGTGGTGCATATACATTCCTGCCGAGCATCGCCGGGATAAAGTATTTGTCGGAACTGACCGGCTAAAGCTGGGTCAGGCCAATTCTTCCAAAGCCTCATTGATGCGGGTCAGCATTGGTGATCGTCCTGCAGTTTCGACAATCACTTGGGCCTTTGACAGGTGTTCCCGCGCCAGCTGCTTTTTCTTTTTTGCCTTGTAAAGCAGCCCCATAATCATGTCACAACGCGCGATGTAATGCCCTTGTTCATCGAATTGCGGATTGTTGCGTATCTGGTCGACTGTCGCGATCAGACGTTTTTCGCCAAAGAGCACGACCGACAGGATCGCGCGAAAATTTCTGAAAAGAACGCCGGGTGAAAAGCCGCCTTCACCGGTCAAGATCGCCAGATACAGCTCGCACAGGAACAGCCGTGCCCAATCGGCGGCGACCTCTGTCCCCTCGTCACTGCGGTTCTGAATTGCCGTTTCAATCTGGCGCAAGCCGTCACCCACGCGGCCCTGCAGTGCATAGGCAACCCCCAGCATCGTCGCGGGTCCAAATGTAAACAGCGACCAGCCCTTTTTTTCGCATGACTGGATGTGTTGTTTGACCACATCAATTGCACCGGGTTTTTCGAGTGGCACCATGGCACCGACGCGTGCAGCTTCGGCAATGGCCAGTTCAAATTCCACCTTTGAGGCCCGGCTTGCCTCTTCGGCTTTTTGCAGGGCTAGCTCGTGGTTGTCGGTGACCATCGCGATCAGCGCCTTCATGGCGGTGCCATATCCCATTGCGCGGGGATTGTTGTCAGCTTTCCCCGTTGCGATCATCCTGTCAGACGCGGCATGTGCTTTCCCGACCCGCCCGCGCGTCAGTTCATTCCAGCCAAGCGTGGCCAGAAAAAAGTTCTGGATATAAGCGTCGTCAATGCGTTCAAGGTAGGTTTCGACCTGCCGCGCCTTGGCCGCGAATTCCGCATTGTCGATGGGCTTAAAGTAAATTGAGACCGACAGTTCACTGACCAGACCATAGACCTGTGATGCCGGATCGCCCAGCCGGTCAGCCATCGCTGTCAGGTCCTGCTGGATCCAATAGGCCTCGCGGTATTTGCCATTGCAGACAAGGCAAGACACATAGTGATGCAGGAAGAGAACATGATCCCTATTGTCGCCCACCTGTGCAAGGATCGGGCGGACCGTGTCGGCCAGCTCAATGATATCTTTGACCCTGAGCGAGATATTTGCGCACAACGCGAAACTGGCAAGGAATGCTGCAAATTCCTCTTTCGTGGCGCAGGCGGGGTCGCTTTGATAAAGCGCCAAGGCCGAAGTGAAATAAGTGTTCGCCTCGTCCAGTGAATAGACGCCAAGGCTTTTGTCACCTGCCATTGTGCTGTAGCGAAACGCCTGATCGTTGCGGTCGGTTTGCCCATAGTGGAATGCAAGGGCTTCTGCAGCTTCCTGCAGCCGATTGGCAGCGCGGGCCGCCAAGGCATCAGCAACAGCCAGATGCAAAGCTGTCCGGCGAGATGCGACCAGACTTTGATAAACGCAATCCCGCAATAGCGCGTGTTTAAAGATGTAATCTGAGGAATTGGCCTCTCGATACAGGACGTCATGGGTCTGCAAACGTTCCAGTGCCGCTTCAATACTGTCGTCATTTTGAACCAATTCGGACAAAAGACCGGGGCTAAACCGGCGGCCCACGACAGACGCTGCTTGCAAAAGCTGCTGATCATCTGGCCGCAGCTGTTCCAGTCGGGCCGTCAGAAGGCTGCGCATGGTGATTGGCAGCCCGCTGGCCCCCAAATCTGCATCAAAATAGGCCGTGCCCGCATCAACGCGCAAAGCGCCCTGTTCAAGAAGGAAGCTCAATATCTCTTCCCCGAAAAGCGGGTTGCCACCGGCACGGTCATTTAATTGGCTGGCAAGCGTGTCCGGCAGCGTATCCACGCCCAATCGCTTTTGTGCCAGATGGGCCAAATCACTGAAACCAAGTGGTCGCAAGGCAATGCGCGTTATCGCGGGGTTCGACAACCAGTCAGGTTGGTATTCAGGTCGTCTGGTCTGAACGATCAAGAGGTTTTTC
Organism: Pseudomonadota bacterium; assembly: GCA_038529695.1. Taxonomy (GTDB): domain Bacteria; phylum Pseudomonadota; class Alphaproteobacteria; order Rhodobacterales; family Rhodobacteraceae; genus Yoonia. The sequence goes on from JBCBDL010000058.1 coordinate 10,064, forward strand.
AGATCATCGCGTTTGATGAGTTCGCGCAGCAGAGTCTCTGAGGCGGAGTCGATCCAATGACTGTCTTCGATCAGCAGGATGACCTGTTGGTTTGCTGATCGCGCCCTCAGCAGCTCTGGCAGCAATTCGCGCGTTCGTAACCCGATCAAAACACCGTCGAGCCCATCAAGCACGCTGGTTGACGGCTTTAGCCCCAACAGGTTCAGCAGCAGTGCCAGGTTTTCATCCGTGTGGCTGCCCCATTTCGTAAGTCCGGATGTCAGCTTGGACGCAATCTTTTCGGGATCATCGCGCTCTTTGATCTGAAATGCACTTCGAACGATTTCTATGATCGGAAGGAAGGGCACTTGTTGCCGGTCAGAAAAGCAATGCCCCGTTAGCACGCGGACTTTGTCGGCTGCGACGCGCTGCAGAAATTCGAATACAAGGCGGGTTTTGCCCAGACCGGGTTCTGCAACCAGATCAACCACTGCCAACGCGTTTTCAGCGCGTGCGAGGGCCGCAGACATCTTGTCTAATTCGTCGTCCCGTCCGACATAGCTACTGAGACCTTGCGCGATCGAGGCATCAAACCGGGTTGACCGATCATGAACCGCTTTGATTTCCCAGATTTTTTGTGCGTCCGGCAGGCCCTTGATCTGGTGCTCGCCAAAAAATGCCAAATCTGTGACCCATGCGATCAATTGTTGGGTTGTTTCGCAGATAAGCGTGGCGCCGGGTGAGGCCAATGCTTCGATGCGAGAGGCGAGGTTAACCGTGTTGCCCACAGCGGTCGTTGGGCCATCGCCACTTTGGACCGGTGCCATGATGACCGTGCCGGAACTGATACCTATGCGCATGACGGGGCGCACGCCGAACTGCGTTTCAATCTGATCACCGGCCGATGCGAAAGCCGCATGGATCGCAATGCCTGCCCGCGCGGCCCGCAATGCCGGGTCTTCCAGAGCATCGGGGATCCCAAAGAGGGCCATGATGCTATCGCCGGCAAAATCCCGGACCACTCCACCATGGTCTTCGACGACACGCGCGAGCGTCTCATAAACCAGGCGGACAAAGGCCAGACTTTGCTCTTCGCCAAGGCGCGCAACGGTCGCAGTATAACCGACCATATCAGCAAACAGGACCGAAACCTGGCGGCGTTGCACCAGATCGGTCGGTTGCTTCTGGGATATTGGTTTTGCGTCCTTCATTTCGACAGAAGCATTTATATCAGCGGGTCCGGCACTGCCACCTTTGGCGGGTGACATGCCATTAGGAAAATCTGGATCGCAGCTTAAATACCAGCATAACGCAACCTTGCGTTGATCGCTTTCACTTTTCAGGCGCTATATGCGAGTTTCAAGCCGGGTCGTGGCCATCGGGTCTTATATATCTTACCGGTGCTAGACGCTGTGATCCATAGGTCGCGCATATCGTCGCCGCCAAAGCACATATTAGTCGTAAAGATGTCGGGCACAGTGACATGTTCGGTCGAACCATCTGGGCTGAAAACGGTGATGCCGCCGTTGAAGATGGTACCGACACACACGCGCCCGTCTTCTTCGACCTTCAGACTATCGAGCCATTGATAGCCCGGCAGCGTTTGCACAACATTCCCAGGTGTCCCTGGTATGGCGCCGGGCGCAACCTGACCCGGGCCGGTGATCGTCATCGCCCAAAGCCGCCCGAAAACTGTGTCAGAGACATAGACGGTTTTGCCATCAGGCGACAGGCCAACACCGTTCGGCATAGGAATGGTTGCGGCCTTGATCAACGTCTCGCCATCGGTGGTCGCATAGTAAAGCCCCCCGTAGCGCGTGCTGCTTTCATCTTGAATGCCGGTGTCGGTGAACCAAAAGCCACCCGATGTGTCAAAAACGATATCATCGGGTGCAATCAGGCGTTCGCCATTGTAATTGTCGTAAAGGTCGGTCACCGCGCCGGTTTGCAGATCAACCCGATGCACGTAGCCGCCCTTGTAATGAGGCCGTTCGGCAGAGGGGACTGTGACAGCTTGCCCTTCATGTTCATGTGTCACGAAGGTGTAGACACCACCATTGTTACAGACATAGGCCGCGCCGTCAGGGCCGATGGCGACGCCATTCGGCCCGCCGGGGATTTTGGCGACAACGCTGACATCGCCATCAGGGTAGAGGCGTGCCAGGGTTTCCTCTTTGATATCGACAAAAAGAACCGACCCGTCGTTCATCGCAACCGGACCTTCCGGAAAACCCAGACCGCTGCAGATTTCTTTTAATTCCAACGTCATGCCGTTCCTCCAAATCAGACGATGCCAGACTAGCAGTCGTATGATCGGCCGCACCACAAAAAAGCCCCGCCAGAACGTGTCTGACGGGGCGCGGAATTCATATGTTCAGTGCGTTATTCGCGATTACCGAACAACTGCAGCAGGAACATAAACATGTTGATGAAGTCCAGATACAGGTTCAGCGCGCCCATGATTGCAGACTTCGCCAACCATTCCTGGTCGCCATGCGCCGCATGAGCAATGTAGTCGTTCTTGATCTTCTGTGTGTCGTAGGCTGTCAAACCCGCAAAAATCAGCACGCCGATGATCGAAATGGCGAACATGATCGCTGGCGATTGCAGGAACAGGTTCACAATCATCGCTACGATCAGCCCGATGACACCCATGATGAGGAACGCGCCCCAGCCAGAGATATCTTTTTTGGTCGTGTAACCATACAGGCTTAGACCCGCGAACGCGATCGCTGTGATCAAGAAAACCTGCGCGATCGAGAAGCCCGTGAATGCAACAAAGATCCATGCCATGGACAGACCCATGACCGCTGCGAAGACATAGAAGAACGTTTGCGCCGCAGCGGCTGAAAATCTGTTGATCATCGCACCGAAGCCGAAGATCATGGCGAGCGGTGCAAACATCACGATCCAGCCCAAGATATTAGGCTGCAGGGTGATTGGATCGCGGAAGATCGCAAGAAGCGCCGGCGCTGTCCCGACGGCCCAAGCGACACCGAATGTCACCAGCATACCTACGGACATAATGCCGTAGACCTTGTTCATGTGGGCGCGCAGGCCCTCGTCGATTTCGGCCGCGCGGACCCCGCCGACCGTTCTAATTGCCTCTTGTTGAGCCATTCAAACCTCCAGTTAAAAACAGCGGCGCCGCAAATCGGCATCCTTGGTGGCTGATATTGGCGTGCGCCCCTGTTTTTTCAAGCCTATCTTTGCTCAAATTGCGCATTTCCGATCATTTTGGGCGGGAATGTCGCAGGATGCTGAATGACGCGGCAAGGATAGTCCTATTGCGACCAGTGGCGCGGCACATCCCAAACGGGTTTTTCCGCTTCGATTTCGGCTTCTTGGCGTGTGATGCCGATGTCTCGCAGCATGTGTTCATCCAAATCTTTCAGCGCCTTCCGCTGGTGGCGCGTGTTCAGCATGTCTGCGATGCGTGTCCAAAGGCTCTTTGTGTTGGTCTTGCGTGCCGCCTGGTCAACGCAAGTGGGGTTTACTGTTACGGTCATAACCTGTCCTTTCGTGATATGTTTGCCTTGAATCATCTTGATGCTTGATATGTAGGGCAAGGCGATGCATAATAAAAATGAATGATTGACATATCAAATATCAGGAAACGTGATATGCTGCGAAATCTGGATATGACTGCACTTCGCTCCTTTGTGACCGTTGCCGAGATGGGCGGGGTGACCCGCGCGGCCGGTGTGCTGAACCTGACCCAATCTGCCGTTTCAATGCAGCTGAAACGCCTGGAGGAGGCGCTGAACCTGTCCTTGCTTGACCGCAGCGCGCGGACCATCGGCCTGACACCCGCTGGAGAACAGCTTTTGGGCTATGCGCGGAAAATTCTGAGTGTGAATGACGAGGCGCTGAGCCGGCTGACAGCAACCGAATATGAAGGCGAGATCAAGCTGGGCGTGCCGCACGACATCATTTATCCATGGGTGCCGCAGGCCCTGCGCCGGTTTGCGTCCGATTTTCCGCGCATGCAGGTCAAGCTGGTATCTGCGCCAACGCGCGGTCTGCTTGAAATGTACGGGCGAGGTGAGGTTGATCTGATCCTGACGACAGAAGAAAAGTGCGGTCCCGGCGGGCAAGCACTGGTTGAGCTGCCGCTTTTATGGATCGGTGCCCAGGATGGCACAGCCTGGCGGAAACGGCCCTTGCCGGTTGCATTTTGCAGCAATTGCATCTTCCGCAGCAGTGTTTTGCAAGCGCTGAACAAGAGCGACATTGTCTGGCAAATGGCGGTGGATTCAGAATTGGACAATGCGGTTGAGGCAGCAGTCAGCGCTGATCTGGGCGTGCATGTGGCGCTTGAGGGGTGTCTACCGCCCCATACCGAGGTGATCCAGCATGGTGGTCTGTTGCCGCTGCTGCCATCGCAGCAAATCAACATGTATGTGTTGAAACCTGATGATGCTGTCAGCGGCGCGCTGGCCGATATCGTACGTCATATCTATGCCAGCCCACCGCCCTTACGCGCTGTTGCTACGGCTTGACCACGACTTTGCCGGTTGATTTTCGCGTCCGCATCAATTCCAGCGCCTCACCGGCCCGATCCAGCGACAGGATATGGCTGACATGCGGCTTCAGCCGCCCGTCCGCGTACCATGCCATCAGTTCAGCAAGACTGTCAGTGAGCGCCTTGGCGTTGAATTTCAGATAGCCACCCCAATAGAACCCGATGACGCTGATGTTCTTGACCAAAAGGATATTGGCCGGGATCTGCGGGACGTCGCCACTGGCAAAACCAATGACGATCACGCGCGCTTCGCGGTTGCAGGCACCAAGTGCTGCTTTGAACGCATCCCCGCCGACTGGGTCATAGACCACGTCGGCACCGCCTAACGCCTTGACGCGTGCCTTGATGTCGTCGGTCTCACTGTCAATCAGATGATCAGCGCCAGCGTTTTTGGCGATTGCAAGCTTTTCCGCCCCGCGCGCGACTGCAATCACTGTCGCGCCCATGGCTTTGCCAATTTCGACAGCGGTCAGGCCAACGCCGCCTGCGGCACCAAGCACCAGCAGCGTTTCGCCCGTTTGCAGGTGCGCCCGCCGCGCCAGTGCAAGATGCGATGTCCCGTAAGCCACCATGAAGCCTGCAGCTGTTTCGGCTGGCATGTCATCGGGGACAGGCCGACACAAAGCAGCGGGAAAGACGCCTCGTTCGGCCATCCCGCCTTGGCCGCCGAATACGGCTACTTTCGTTCCAATGGCGGGGGTTGTGACGTCGGGTCCGTGCCCGATAACTGTACCACAGACTTCCATCCCCAACGTAAAGGGTGGTTCAGGGGTATCCTGATACTTGCCTTGCGCCATCAAGAGATCGGCAAAGTTCAACCCGCACGCCGCGATGTCCAACGTCACCTCCCCCTGTTTCGGGGTGGGTTCGGGCGTGTCTGCCAGCGCTGGTGCGTCATCAAATGACTGAACTTGAAAAGCGCGCATCAGGGAGATTCCTTTCGGTATTAATTTATTAACCTTTATCATCACATCATCAGCTACGGCGAAAGGGCTGCTTTTTATGCGGTCTGAAGAAATGTTGCGTTGCGAACCTATCCTTTAGTTCAGGTCGGTGGCTGCAACCGTTGCGTGTTATATGGTAATGGTGTCATGCACTCGCTGTGTGGCAAGAAATGACGCACGAGTATAGCGTAAGCAGTTTTGCAACAGGCACCGGCGTCACACTTGCCGAGAGCTTCCAAACTAAGGAAAGAGTAAGATGAAACATCCAGTCGACGTCCACGTAGGCAAGCGCATCCGTCATCGCCGTTGGATGAGCGGAACGACGCAGCAACAGTTGGCTGAAAATGTGGGGATCAAGTTCCAGCAAATTCAGAAGTATGAAACCGGCATGAACCGCGTCAGCGCTTCGCGTCTTTGGGACATTGCAAAAGTGCTGAACGTGCCAGTCTCATTTTTCTTCGAAGGGCTTGATGCGCAACCTGCAACAGATCAGAGCGATGGGGATATGCCTGGTGATATCCTGACCGATAAAGAGGCGCTGGAACTGCTCCGGTCGTATTACGCGATCCCGGAAAACCAGCGGCGCCGTCTGTTTGATCTGGCACGGGTGCTCAGCGAGGCGGCCTGAAACGACCCTTGACCGTCCTGACCGCGCCGCGTTACCGCAACACGCGAACCCGGCGACGACAAGGACAACCATCATGGCACTTGATGCGACAAGCCAGGCAGAACTGATCCGCGTGGCACACATGATGGCGGATGCAGCAAGGCCAGAAACACTCGCACATTTTCGCACCTCCGCGCTTGTCGCTGATGACAAGGGCGGGGGTGTTTTTGATCCTGTGACCGTGGCAGACCGCGCTGCGGAACAAGCGATGCGCTCCGTGTTGGCGCGCGAACGCCCCAATGATGCGATCCTAGGCGAAGAATATGGTGCAACGCCGGGTACATCCGGTCTGGCCTGGGTGTTGGACCCGATTGATGGCACCCGTGGCTATATCAGCGGCACACCGACATGGGGTGTTCTGATCTCGGTCGCTGATCAGACTGGCCCGCTTTTTGGATTGATTGATCAGCCTTACATTTCGGAACGTTTTGCAGGTGGCTTTGGTGTGGCAGAGGTGACTGGTCCCTTGGGCACGCGCACGCTGCAATGTCGCAAAACCCACACCCTTGCCGATGCAACTCTGCTGACGACTTTTCCCGAAGTGGGCACGGCTGAGGAAGGTCGTGCCTTTCACGCCGTCGCTGGTCAGACAAAGCTGACCCGCTATGGGATGGATTGTTATGGCTATGCTTTGCTGGCGGCAGGGCAGGTTGATCTGGTGATCGAGGCGGGGTTGAACGCCTATGACATTCACGCGCCAATTGCCGTCGTGCACGCGGCGGGCGGTGTGGTAACCGACTGGGATGGTAACCCGGCACATGACGGTGGGCGCTGTCTGGCCGCTGCCAACCCGGACATACACGCCAATGCCTTGGCGATCCTGCACGAGGCGATGCGTGCCTGATGTCCTAATCCGTAACGCCCGACAGATCCTCACAATGGACGATGGGCGACGCGAACTGACCGGTCACGACATTCTGCTGTCGGCCGGAGTGGTTGCGCAGATCGGACCCAACCTGACCGCTGGCAGGGCCGAGATCGTCGATGGTAGCCGTGCCGTGGTGACGCCCGGCCTCGTGAATACCCATCATCATCTCTATCAAACGCTGACCCGCGCCGTGCCAGGTGCGCAGGATGCGTTGCTTTTTGGCTGGCTGCAGCGGCTCTATCCAATCTGGGCGCGGTTTGGACCAGAGGAGATGTTTGTTTCGACACAGATTGGCTTGGCCGAACTCGCTTTGTCGGGGTGTACGCTGACATCTGATCACCTGTATCTCTATCCCAATGGCGCGCGTTTGGACGACACGATCGCGGCGGCGGCGGAGGTTGGCCTGCGCTTTCACGCGACGCGCGGCGCGATGAGCATTGGTGAGAGCGACGGCGGCTTACCGCCCGATGCGTTGGTTGAGGACGAAGAGGCGATTCTTGAAGACTGCATCCGAGTCATTGACACGCATCACGATCCGTCACCGGGCGGGATGATCCGTGTCGGTGTCGCGCCTTGCAGCCCGTTTTCGGTCAGTCGCGACCTGATGCGCGATGCTGCGATCCTGGCCCGTGACAAAGGCGTTATGCTGCACACACACTTGGCCGAGAATGACGAGGATATCGCCTATAGTCTGGAAAGATTTGGCTGCCGTCCGGGGCAATATGCCGAAGAACTGGGATGGACCGGCGATGATGTCTGGCATGCCCATTGCGTAAAGCTGGACGGTGCCGAGATTGATGTGTTCGCCCGCAGCAAGACCGGTGTTGCGCATTGCCCCTGCTCGAATTGCAGGCTTGGCTCTGGCATCGCGCCGGTGCGTGCGATGCGCGATGCGGGCGTGCCGGTTGGTTTGGGCGTGGATGGATCAGCCAGCAATGATATCGGCAATCTGGCGGCAGAGGCACGACAGGCCATGCTGTTGCAACGGGTGCAAAACGGGGCGGACGCGATGTCAGCGCGAGAAGCATTAGAGATTGCGACGCGCGGCGGTGCGCAGGTGCTGGGTCGCGATGATTGCGGGCAGATTGCGGTTGGCAAACGCGCCGATATCGCGCTTTGGGATATGGGGGTCGTTGAAAACGCCGGGTCATGGGACCCTGCGGCGTTGCTGCTGGCCGGGCCAAACAAGGTTCGGGACCTTTTTGTCGAAGGGCGCCAGATTGTGCGGGACGGGCAGATGCAGACGATTGACCTGCAATCAGTCATCCAGCGCCAGAACACGCTTGCGCAACGTCTTGCCGTATAACGAACATGGCCTGTTCATTCAGACGTTTGGCGTTATCCTTGGCCGATGAGGGAGGTGAGGCAATGAAACAGATACTCTTTTTTCTAGGGCTATGCGCCTTTGCCGCCTGTGCCGAAACGAGTGTTCCTGTTCAGGTATCGAGCGCACCGGCAAATATAACGGGTAGTTTCGGCACTGACCTGAATGCATTTCGTGCGGCGCAGGGCCGGGGGTCTGTCGCGCCCGACCCGAAACTACAACGCGCTGCACAGCGTCACGCAGACGACATGGTCGCGCGCGGCTATTTCTCGCATCAGTCGCGTGGCGGGCCGCATGGCGACACGATGGCGCAACGTTTGGCAGCAAGCGGATGCCAGTCCGGTGCAAGTGCTGAAAACATCGCACAAGGCCAGACGTCAGAGGCGGCCGTTTTTGCCGCTTGGCAAAACTCAACCGGCCATCGCAGGAACATGCTGGGTGCCCGCTACACCGAGTATGGGCTGGGGCGCAGCGGCAATACCTGGGTGCTGGTGTTCTCAAGCGGGTGTTAGCGCGCGCTTGCCAGCGACCCAGACATCGCGGATCGCCCGGTCATCGCCCATCATAATCGTTGGGAACAGTGCGTCCCAGATGTGGTTGGCCTGATGGTAGCGTTGCGCGATGGCAGCGGTCGAGGCAAGGTCAAGAACGGTGATATCCGCCATTGCACCGGCCTGCAGGCTGCCGATTTCGCCTGTCATATGCAGCGCCCGCGCTGACCCTGCGGTGGCCAGCCACATTAATTGGGCCGGGTGCAAAGCGACACCGCGCAATTGCCCGATCTCGTAAGCCGCCGCCATGGTGCGCAGCATCGAAAAGGACGATCCGCCGCCTGTATCAGTGGCGAAGCCCAATCTGTAGACCTGCCCGCGCCAACCCCATCAGATCGAACAATCCGGATCCGATGAAGGTGTTAGACGTGGGGCAATGGATCACGGCGGCGCCAATCTCGCGTAGCCTGTCAATCTCGCGCGGGGCGAGGTGGATTGCATGGCCATAAAGGCCGCGCGCGCCAAGCAGACCGTAGGCCTCGTATGTATCGAGGTAATCTCGTGCATCTGGGAACAGCTCTTTGACCCAGGCGATTTCGGCATGCTGTTCGCTCAGATGCGTTTGCATCAGGCAATCGGGGTGTTCGGCCCAAAGTGCGCCGAGGGCGTGCAGTTGATCAGGGGTCGAGGTGGGCGAAAAACGCGGCGTGATGGCGTAAGTTGCGCGCCCCTTGCTATGCCAGGCATTCAGCAGTGCCTTGCTGTCATCATAGGCGGATTGCGCTGTATCCCGCAGGTTATCGGGTGCGTTGCGATCCATGCAGGTTTTGCCGGCGACAACGGCCATATTGCGGGCTGCTGCGGCTTCAAAAAACGCATCCACGCTTGCAGGATGGATCGTGCAAAAGCTCGTCAGTGTTGTCGTACCATGGGCAAGGGCAAGGTCTAGTGTGCGTCCGGCAATGCGGGCAGCATAGGCAGGGTCGTGGAACCGCGCCTCTTCTGGAAACGTATAGGTGTTCAGCCAATCGATCAGCTGTTTGCCCCAGCTCGCGATCATCGCGGTCTGGGGGTAATGCATATGCGCATCGACAAAGCCTGCGCTGATCAGCGCATCGCCATAATCGGTGACATGTGCATTGGGATGCGCCGCGCGCAACGTTGCCCCATGTCCTATGGCAGTGATGCGGTCACCCTCAATCAGCACCCCGCCGGCGCTGTTAAACTGCACGGCATCCGCCCAATCCCCAGTCAAAGGATTGCCAGAAAATCCAAGGGTTTGTCCTAAAAGTAACTGCGCTGTCATGTGATCAGCATATGGTGGACGTGAGAGGGCGTAAATCGCCGAATGCGCGTTGTAGAACCGCGCTGATCCATTATGTTGCGGGCAAGTGAGGGCGCATCATGGCAGAGCCGCAAGACAGCACCGACGAAGAGGCATTCGGCATCACCGAAGCGCTGTTGAGCGACGTGATGGAGGCTGTTGGCAGCAGCGACGGCGAAGCGGTTGATGCAATTCTTGAACCGCTCCATCCCGCTGACATTGCGCACCTGCTCGAGCAGATAGACGAGCGCGACAGGCGCGCGCTTTTGGCGGTCTGGTCGGACAGGGTCGATGGCGAAGTTCTGTCGGAACTTGATGACCACCTGCGCGAAGAGGTGATGGAACAGCTGGCGCCCGCCGAACTGGCCGAAGCGGTGCGCGATCTGGACAGCGACGATGTTGTCGATCTGGTCGAGTATCTGGATGAAGATCAGCAAGAGGCGGTCCTGGATGCGCTGGATGCAGGCGACCGGGTCGTTGTCGAACAGGCGTTGTCTTACCCCGAGGAATCCGCCGGGCGGCACATGCAGTCGGAGCTTGTCCGTGCGCCGGAACATTGGAATGTGGGTGAGGCGATTGATTATCTGCGGTCCGATGTGGTGCTGCCGGATCAGTTTTATCACATCATTCTCATTGATCCTCGGTTGAAGGCGGTCGGTTATGTCACGCTGGGCCGCATCCTCAGCCATCCGCGTGACACGCCACTGAAGGACCTCGCCGAGGATACATTCC
>JBCBDL010000059.1:0-11392 GCA_038529695.1 Pseudomonadota bacterium
CAGCAACTGCCACTGCTTTGGCACGTCACCCCCTGCGCGTATACCACGACCAGCGGCGACAATAATGGCAGTGACGTGCATCTTTTGGGTCCGTTGTCGTTATGGCAGCCGTTCTATGCTGCGTGACCGCTTTCCGCAATTCGTCTGTTTTTGCGATATTTTGCCTATTTTATGTGCAGGTGATGATTTTCAGGGACGAATCATTTCCGCGAATATTGTGAGGGCGTGAAAATCGACCTAATTGAATACTAACGCACACCCTTTGAGCGAATGACTTCTCCGTTGGCAACGAGCGAATCTTTGGTTTTGGACGATGTGGCGCTGCAGCCACCTGTTGCGCTTGCTCCGCTTGCGGGCATTACCGACCTGCCGTTTCGTCAGCTTGTCAGCGGTTTTGGCGCGGGCTGGGTCGTCAGCGAAATGGTGGCAAGCCAGGAAATGGTGCAGGCCAAGCCCGGCGTGCGTGAACGTGCGGAGCTTGGCTTTGATCAGGCGGGGACAGCGGTGCAGATTGCCGGGCGCGAGGCGTATTGGATGGCCGAAGCTGCACGCATGATCGAAGCCAATGGCGCGGCGATGATTGATATCAATATGGGCTGTCCTGCCAAGAAGGTGACGAATGGTTACTCGGGCTCCGCATTGCTGCGTACGCCTGATCACGCGTTGACCTTGATCGAAGCTGTGGTGGATGCCGTCGACGTGCCTGTCACGCTCAAAACTCGGTTGGGCTGGGATGATGATTGCCTGAATGCCGCCGATGTGGCGCGCCGCGCCGAAGATGCCGGGATCAAGATGGTCACGATCCATGGGCGGACCCGGTGTCAGTTTTACAAAGGCAGCGCGGACTGGGCGGCGATCAGTGCGGTGAAGGATGCAGTTTCCATTCCGGTCATTGCAAATGGCGATATCGTGGATGCAGATACCGCGCGGCAGGCTTTGACCTTGTCAGGTGCGGATGGTGTGATGGTCGGGCGCGGGGCGCAGGGGCGGCCTTGGCTGCTCGCGGATATCGCGGCGACATTACATGGCGCCAAGCCACCGCGCATTCCGCGGGGTGCGGCATTTATCGATATGGTATGCACCCACTACGAAGCGATGTTGTCGTTCTATGGCATTGAATTGGGTCGGAAAGTCGCGCGGAAGCATCTGGGTTGGTACATGGATGATGCAGGCACGCCCGCCACGCTGCGCAAGGCGATCTTGACACATGATGCGCCGGCAGATGTGCTGCGTGATCTGCCAGAGGCATTGGGCGAGCGGGTGGCGGCATGATCGTTGACACCGCCCTTTGGAATTCACTCCCGGTACCCGCGCTTTTGCTCGACGGTGATGACCTTATCATCTCGTCAAATCCGGCGGCAGAGACCTTCCTGAACATGTCCACGCGGGCGCTGACGCGGCAAAAGCTGTGGGATACGGTCATGATCGATGCCCCGCTTGAGGCGCCGTTTGCGCGGGCGCGCAAAAACCGGACCTCGCTGTTTGTGAACGACGTGGATGTCGGCAGCGGTGAACGCGCGCCGCGGCTGTGCAATCTGCAGTTCGCGCCGCTTCAAGGCGGTGATGACACGATGATCGTCATGATCAGTCCGCGCGAGATTGCCAGCCGGATCAATCAGAACCATTCGTCAGAAAAGGCTGCGAAATCCGCGATTGGTATGGCCGAAATGCTGGCGCATGAAATCAAGAACCCGCTGGCCGGCATCACCGGTGCTGCCCAGCTTTTATCGATGGGGCTCAGCAACGAAGACAAGGAAATGACCGATCTGATTGTCGAGGAAAGCCGACGGATCGTAAAGCTGCTAGAGCAGGTGGAACAATTCGGTAATCTGCGCCCACCGGTCCTGAAGCCGGTGAATATCCACGATGTACTGGACCGTGCGCGGCAATCGGCGGCTGTTGGTTTTGGCGCGCATATGCTGTTTGTCGAGGAATATGACCCGTCTTTGCCGCAGACCATGGCTGATGCCGATCAGCTGCTGCAGGTGTTTCTGAACCTGCTTAAAAACGCCTCCGAAGCCAACAAAGAAGGCGGTGCAATCCGCCTGCACACATTCTACGACACATCCTTGCGCGTGCGTAGGTCGGACGGGACGCAGGCGCGGCTGCCGCTGCAGATCGAAATCATCGATGATGGGCCGGGTCTGCCACCGGAAATTGCCGATGATGTGTTCGAGCCGTTCGTGTCGGGCAAGGAAAATGGCACCGGGCTGGGGCTGGCGCTGGTGTCGAAGCTGATCGGGGATGGTGGCGGCTGGATTTCTGTCGATAGCGTGCCGGGCCGCACGGTGTTTCGCATCTCATTGCCGCTGGCCCCCAAAGATTTCCAAACAGGAGAGAACTGATGGACGGAACCGTTCTTGTTGCAGATGATGACCGGACGATCCGGACGGTATTGACCCAAGCCCTGACCCGCGCGGGCTGCAAGGTCCATGCGACATCGTCACTGGTCACGCTTATGCGCTGGGTGGATGAGGGCAAGGGCGATCTGGTGATCTCGGATGTGGTGATGCCGGATGGGAACGGCCTGGATCAGTTGCCGCAGATATCAGAGGCGCGGCCAGGTCTGCCGGTGATCGTGATTTCTGCGCAGAACACGATTATGACGGCCATTCAGGCGGCAGAGGCGGATGCGTATGATTATCTGCCCAAGCCCTTTGACCTGCCGGACCTGATGAAACGGGCGGCGCGTGCGTTAGAGGTGAAACGCCGCGCGCCGGTCACGCGCGCGCCGGACATTGCGTCAACAGAGCAGGGCGGGGATCTGCCGCTTGTGGGGCGCACCGGGGTGATGCAGGCGCTCTACCGCCTTGTCGCACGGGTCATGAATACGCAATTGCCAGTGCTGATTACCGGCGAAAGTGGGACAGGCAAGTCGCTCATCGCGCGTGCTGTGCATGATTTTTCGGACAGGCGGAGCCTGCCATTTGTCGTTGTCTCGGCCGCTGATCTAGAAGGGATGGATGGGCCATCCACCGTGCTTAGCCGCGCCAAGGGCGGATCAATCTTGTTTGATGAGGTGAGTGATTTGTCAGACGAGGCGCAGGCGCGCATCGTGCGGATGCTGGATAGTCTGGGTGATAACGCACCGCGGATCATGGCGACGTCGCAATCTGACCTAATGGCGCGGATGGAAGAGGGGAAGTTCCGTGAAGATCTGTTCTACCGGTTGGGTGGGGTCACTGTTGATGTCCCATCCCTGCGTGAACGCGTGGACGACATCCCGCTTTTGGCCGAGCATTTCCTGGCGCGCGCCGAGCGCGATGGTGCGCCTGCGCGTCGCTTTGGTGATGCAGCACTTGATCTGGTCCGTGCGTATAGCTGGCCGGGGAATGTGCGGCAGTTGGAAAATGCCGTGCGTAGGCTGGTCTTTACCGCCGCCGAGGAAGAGATTACGCGATCCGAGGTAGAGATGGTTCTCGGTAACCAGCCGGCCATCGAGCCGCTGCGGTCAGGTGGAGAGGGAGAGAAACTTTCTGCTAGCGTTGCCAAGCATTTACGCCGTTATTTCGATCTGCATGGTGGGGTGCTACCGCCACCGGGTCTTTACAACCGGATCCTGAAAGAGGTGGAGGGGCCGCTGATTGAAATTGCGCTGGATGCCACCGGCGGCAATCAGGCGAAATGCGCCGACCTTTTGGGGATCAACCGGAATACGCTGCGCAAGAAGATCACAGACCTCGATATCCGCGTGACACGCCGCCGCAAATTGATGTAAAACCGCAACAGAACCGTGGCTCCGGTGCGTCAGCGTGTCGGCAAGACCACAGCGAATGGCGGTATTTGTGGGCTTTGTCCCACCTGAATTGCAGGGCGTAACGCGTGCAGCGGACCCTTTTGGGCCTTAACCTGAACCGGTTCAGCCGGTGGCAACGGCAGCGCCATGTGCAAAGCGCGCTGACCGTCGGCCTTGTCATCGCCGGACCTTTGTTGGCGGTGCTGACCTATATCGTTGTTGTGCCGATGGATCGCGGAGCGTCATCGGCGCTGCTGCAATTGGTTTTGCTGACCGATCTGATCTACGTGCTGGTGGTTTTGGCGCTGCTCATGCGGCAGGTGGCGCGGATGATTGCCGCGCGCCGCGCGAAATCCGCAGGATCGCGCCTGCATCTGCGGTTGACGGGTGTTTTTGCGCTTGCCGCGCTGATCCCAACCGTTCTGGTGGCGGTATTCTCGGTCCTGCTGATCTCGGTCGCACTTGAAGGGATGTTTTCGGAGCCTGTGGGGAACGTCCTGCGCACGTCGCTGACCACAGCACAAGCCTATGAAGAGGAACATAAACAGGAACTGACACGCGATGGCCGCGGTCTGGCGGCCTATCTGAACCGCGAGCGGCAGGCGAACCTGTTTATGGATGATGGTGAGGTGCGTCGCGTTCTGGGCACAATCCAGCCGCAGATCGAACGGGGGCTGAGCGAGGCCTTTGTGTTGGACAGCGATGGCAACATTGCCGCGCGCGGTTTGGGCTATGATTTCGACTATGAACGCCCGCCCGATGGTGCATTCGCGCAAGCACGCGAAGAGGGCATCGTACTGATCGAAGACTTCGACAATAACGAATTTCGGGCGCTGTTGCCGCTTTCGGCATTCCGTGACAGGTATCTTTACGTCAGCCGCCCTGTTGACGGCAACGTGCTGTCGCTTCTTGATGATACGACAGAAACGGTTGAGCAATATCAAGAACTTGCGACCGAACGTGGGCAGATTCTGTTCCAGTTTGGGCTGCTTTATCTGGGCTTTGCCGCGATCCTAATCCTAGGGTCGATCTGGGGCGGTCTGTGGTTTGCAGAGCGCCTATCACGGCCTGTGGGACGGCTTGTATCAGCATCACAACGGGTCGGGTCTGGCGACCTGGATGTGCGCGTGATTGAAGATGATGGCGATGATGAGATTTCGCAACTGGGGCATTATTTCAATCAGATGACCAGCCGTCTGAAGGGGCAGCGGGATCAGTTGTTGGAGACGAACCGACTGACCGAAAGGCGGCGTCGGTTGTTTGATAGCGTGCTGAGTTCTGTGACCTCTGGCGTTGTCGGGCTGGATGCGGATGGGCGGGTGACATTCGTGAACCCCTCGGCCAGGCGGCTGCTTTCTGTCGGGCAGGATCAGGCGGATGCCGCGCTGTCGGTCGCGATCCCGGAATTTGCGGCTTTGTTTGATCAGGTGCGCGGGTCAGGCGGCGACGGCGTGCAGGAACAGGTCAATCTGATCCGCAAGGGGCAACAGGAAAGCCTGCTGGTGCGGATGTCCCCGCGGCGTAACGCAGACGGCGCGTTGGAAGGCTATGTTGTGGCGTTTGACGATGTCACTGACCTTGTCAGCGCACAGCGGATGGCGGCATGGGGCGATGTCGCGCGGCGTATCGCGCATGAGATCAAGAACCCGCTGACGCCGATCCAACTGTCTGCTGAGCGGATCAAACGCAAATTCAGCGCGCACGTGGGGGATGAGGCAAATAAGCTCGATCAGATGACCGATGTGATCGTTCGTCAGACCAACGATTTACGCCGGATTGTTGATGAGTTTTCGAAATTTGCACGTATGCCAGAGCCACAATTGACGGTCGCTGATATCACAACGCTCGTCAAAGATGCGATCACGTTGCAAAAGGCCGGGCAGCCCAAGGTCAAGATCATCGCGGATCTGCCCAGCGAAGCCGTACTGGCTGATATGGATTCAACCATGATCAGCCAGGCGCTCAATAACCTGATCAAGAATGCCGGTGAGGCGACCGAGACCTATATCGAAAAGCATCAATCGCGGGGCTACCGGCCTGAGGTGCGGGTGGGCATGGCCCATGATGCAACGGGGATCACCATCACGATCTCGGATAACGGGATTGGTTTGCCGGAAGACCGTGCGCGACTGTTTGAGCCTTATGTCACGACGCGCGACAGCGGCACCGGTCTGGGACTGCCGATTGTGAAGAAAATCATCGAAGAACATGGCGGCACGCTGACGCTGACGGATGCCGACATTTTTGAGGGCCAGGATCACGCAGGCGCCTGTGCCATCATTCAACTGCCTGCCCTGTCCGCCGGGGCAGAGGCCACAAAAATACCAGCACAATGAGGGCGATATGGGCGATATTCTGATCACTGATGACGAACGTGATATCCGCGAGCTGATCTCGGAAATCCTGCAGGATGAGGGGTTTACAACCCGTCTTGCAGGCACGTCGGACGAATGCATGGCACAGATCGAGGCTGAGCCGCCCGCGCTGATGATCCTCGATATCTGGCTGAAAGACAGCAATATGGACGGGATCGATATCCTGAAGGCCGTGAAGCGTGATCACCCGGATATCCCGATTGTCATCATTTCGGGGCATGGGAATATCGAAATCGCCGTCGCTGCGATCAAACAGGGCGCCTATGACTTCATCGAAAAGCCTTTCAACATCGATCAGTTGCTGGTTGTCATTCGCCGGGCGATGGAGACGTCGCGCCTGCGGCGCGAAAACCTGGAGCTGAAACGTGGTGAAGTCGCAAGTGCTGAGATGCTAGGGGATAGCGCCGCTTTCAGAACCTTGAAATCGCAGTTGGACAAGGTCACGAAGTCAAACGGGCGCGTGATGCTGACGGGCCCTGCCGGTGCGGGCAAGGAAATCGCAGCGCGCTATATCCACGCCAATTCGAACCGCGCGGGTGCACCGTTTATTACCGTCAATTCCGCTTCCATTGAACCGGAACGGATGGAAGAGGTGTTGTTTGGCCGCGAGGATAGCGGGCGCGGGATTGAGCCGGGGCTGTTGGAAGAGGCCAATGGCGGTGTCATCTATTTTGACGAAGTGGCCGATATGCCGTTGGGAACGCAGTCAAAAATACTGCGTGTGCTGGTCGATCAGCGGTTTCAGCGTGTGGGCGGGACCGACAAAGTACAGGTTGATTTGCGGGTGATTTCCAGCACGAACCGTGATCTGCCGTTAGCAATTGAAACCGGCACATTCCGAGAAGAACTTTATCACAGGCTGAATGTTGTCCCAATCGCGGTCCCGTCATTGGAGGAACGGCGCGAGGATATTCCGGTCCTCGCGGAATACTTCATCGAAGTGTTTAACAAGGCACAAGGGTTGCCCTTGCGCCAACTTGCCGATGACGCACGTGCTTTGCTGCAAACCATGCTTTGGCCAGGTAATGTGCGGCAGTTAAAGAACGTTGTGGAACGTGTTCTGATCCTTGGAGAAAATACTGGTGATATCCAGGCAAAGGAACTGCCTGCCACCGAAGATGCGGCGGGTGAGGAAGGCCGGATCGTGCTGGCAGGTGGTTTAGCCACCCTGCCATTGCGTGAGGCACGCGAGCTGTTTGAGCGGGAGTATCTGTTGACCCAGATCAATCGGTTTGGCGGCAATATCAGCCGTACTGCGTCTTTTGTGGGCATGGAACGATCAGCCCTACACCGTAAGCTGAAATCACTGGGTGTGGTGACGACGAACAAGGCGGGCGGCCGCGTCGCTTACGTTGAAGGCGAAGCCTGATGAAAGTGATCATTTGCGGCGCCGGTCAGGTCGGCTGGCAGATCGCACGCCATTTATCAGGTGAAAACAACGATGTGACCGTCGTTGATAACAACCCCGAACTGGTGCGCCGCGCGACCGATACGCTGGACGTACAAGGGATCGCCGGTTTTGCAAGCTATCCCGATATCCTGGACCGGGCGGGAGCACGTGATGCAGATATGGTGATTGCGGCGACCCATTCCGACGAGGTGAATATGGTCACCTGCCAGGTCGCGCATTCCGTCTTTGCTGTCCAGCGCAAGATTGCGCGGCTGCGCGCGCAGAGCTATTTGGATGCGATTTATTCCGACCTTTATCGCCGCGATCATTTGCCGATTGACGTGGTGATTTCGCCGGAAAAAGAGGTGGCCGATGCTGCCCTGCAACGGCTGGCTGCGCCAGCCGCGTTTGACACAGAAAGCTTTTTGGAAGGCAAGGCGCAGCTGTTGGGGATCACGATTGATGAGGATTGCCCGGTCATCAATACACCCTTGCGACAACTGACGGATCTATTCTCTACCCTGCGGGCAATTGTTGTGGGTATCCGGCGCGAGGGCGCGCTGTTCGTGCCGTCACCAGGTGATCAGATCTTCGCGGGCGACGAATGCTATGTCTTCGCGCATACAGACGACATGACCCGCACGCTGGAGATTTTTGGCAAAACCCAGTCAAAACAAGAGCGTATCGTCATTGTTGGTGGTGGTAATGTGGGTCTGGCCGTGGCCCAGGCGCTGGAGACGCGGACAGAGCGGGTGCGCGTCAAGATGATCGAGCGTAATCGCGTCTGCGCTGAACGTGCGGCAGACGCACTCGACCGGACAATTGTATTGAACGGTGACGGTCTGGATAGCGGTCTGCTCGAAGAGGCCAATATTGCGACGGCGGATGCTGTGCTCACAGTTACCGATGATGACAAGACCAACCTTTTGGCGTCAGTGCGGGCCAAGGAAATGGGTTGTCCGATGGCAATTACGCTGATCAATGATCCCACGCTGATCCCGTTGATGACCCCCTTGGATATCGACGCCTATATCAACCCCCGCGCCACAACGGTCAGTTCGATCCTGCGCCATATCCGGCATGGCCGGGTGCGCGGTGTCTATTCTATCGGCGATGCCGAGGCCGAGGTGATCGAAGCGCAGGTTCTAGGGACATCGCCCATTGCCGGGCAAAAGATCAAGGAGGTGGATTTCCCTGAAGGCACATTGATTGGTGGCGTGATGAAACAGGGCAAGGTCATCAAGCCCACCAGCGAGACACGGATCGAAGAAGGTGATGTGATCGCCATTTTTGCCATGACGGAGGATGTGCCAGAAGTGGAACGCCTGTTGCAGGTCTCGATCGACTTCTTCTGATGGCCTGGGTCGTTCGCCTGCCGTTTTTCGTGGTCCTCATGGGGCTGGGCGCAATCGCGATGATTGTGCCGGCCGGACACGCCGTGGTGATGGAAGACTTTACCACCATGCGCATCTTCTTTTATGGCTTCATTCTGTTCTCAGTGCTCACATTGCTGATTGGCCTGGCAACAGCTGGATATGCCCCGGACAATGTGGCGCGCAGCCAGCTTGTGGGGCTTTTGTCGGCCTTCACGGTTCTGCCGATCATGTTCGCCATCCCATTCTATGTTGCGGTGGGCAATACGACCTACATCAACGCCTGGTTCGAAATGGTGTCGAGTTTTACGACCACTGGCGCCACTGTCTATGATACTGCGGGGCGGCTGACACCGTCGTTGCATTTATGGCGCGGACTGGTGGGATGGCTGGGTGGGCTGCTGATCTGGGTGACTGCGGTGTCGATCTTTGCCCCCATGAACCTTGGTGGGTTTGAAGTGCGCGCGACGGCAAGTGCAGGAAAAGGTGCGGCCCGGTCTTTTTCCCAGATCGACAAAATCGCGGACCCGTCTGAGCGGCTGGTGCGCTATACGATCACATTGACGCCGATCTATGTGGGGCTGACGCTGGTATTGTGGATCGGTTTGGTGGTGATGGGAGAGTTTCCCTATATCGCGTTGATACATGCGATGTCGACATTGTCGACGTCTGGCATTTCACCGATCAATGGGCTTTATTTCGCCGCCTCCCGCTTTTGGGGCGAGCTGTTGATTTTTTGTTTCTTTGTCTTTGCGCTGTCCCGGTTAACATTCAGCAGAGGGACGATCGGCGAGGGCGGTTCTGGACTTCGCCGCGATCCGGAATTTATCACGGCCTTGGTGCTTATCACGAGCGTCACGGCGCTCTTGTTTTTGCGGCATTTTGTTGGTGCAGCAACCGAGGAAGAGTCTGCCACCGCGCAAGAGGTTGGCGCGGCCCTGTGGGGCGCGCTTTTTACCGTGACCTCATTTTTGACAACCACCGGATTTGAATCCCACTATTGGGATGGTGCGGCGGATTGGTCTGGATTGCAGACACCAGGGTTGTTTCTCATCGGCATGGCGTTGATCGGTGGTGGGGTGGCAACAACCGCCGGGGGGGTCAAGCTACTGCGTATTTATGCCTTGTACCGTCACGGTGAACGTGAACAAGAGCGGCTGTTGCACCCCTCATCTGTTGGCGGCGGCGGGCGCGAGGCACGGCGTGTGCGCAAACAGGGCGCGTTTATCTCATGGGTGTTTTTCATGCTCTTTGCGCTCAGCATTGCGGCGGTGATGCTGATGCTGTCACTAACGGGGGTACAGTTTGAAACCTCGATGGTGTTGGCTGTCTCGGCGCTTTCGACCACAGGTCCGCTGGCTTCGGTGGCGGCTGAAACGCCGATTGCCTATTCAGGCATTCCCGATGCCGCCAAGGCGATCCTTGCTGGTGCGATGGTGCTGGGACGGCTTGAAACGCTTGCCATTATCGCGCTTTTCAACCCGGAGATTTGGCAACGATAAGCCCCGATAACAGTTTAGCTTTTTTGGGCTGGAAAGTCTGAAAAGCACGCGACATACTGACCATTCAACCAGGGGGGCCGATGCGCGGCCGTAAAAACAATAAAAGGGTGTCGTAATGGCCGCCGACAAAGCGAATCTGCAAGACGCGTTTTTGAATCATGTCCGGAAGACAAAGGTTCCGGTAACGATTTTTTTGGTCAATGGCGTGAAGCTCCAAGGTGTGATCACGTGGTTTGACAGCTTCTGTGTGTTGTTGCGCCGCGATGGACAGTCGCAGCTTGTCTACAAAAGCGCAATTTCCACGATCATGCCGGCACAGCCTATCAGCCTTTACGAAGGCGAAGAGTAACCTTGCTTGAACATGCCAGCCCGGTCACGCGGGCTTGGGTGCTGCATCCTGATATCAAGACAAATGCTGGGCGGCGAGACGCCGAACCTGCGCTGGAAGAGGCTGTGTCGTTGGCCGCCGCGCTGCCGGATTTGCAGGTCGTTGGTTCGGATATCGTGCGTGTGTCGCGTGTTCAGCCGGGCATGCTGTTCGGCAAGGGCAAGATTGAAGAGCTGAAATCCGTCCTGAAGGCCGCAACGGTTGAACTCGTCCTGATTGACGGCCCCGTCACGCCCGTCCAGCAACGCAATCTGGAAAAAGCATGGGGCGTCAAACTGCTGGATCGGACAGGGCTGATCCTGGAGATTTTCAGCGATCGTGCCCGCACATCCGAAGGTGTCCTGCAAGTTGAAATGGCCGCACTGTCGTATCAGCGCACCCGGCTGGTGCGCGCCTGGACACACCTTGAACGCCAGCGCGGCGGTTTTGGTTTTGTCGGTGGTCCGGGTGAAACGCAGATCGAGGCGGACAGGCGCGCCATCGACGAACAGTTGAACCGGCTGCGTAAGCAACTGGCTAAGGTTGTCAAAACCCGCGAACTGCATCGCGCCTCGCGCGCGAAAGTGCCGTTCCCGATTGTGGCGCTAGTAGGCTATACGAATGCGGGCAAATCCACCCTGTTTAACCG
>JBCBDL010000059.1:11492-20756 GCA_038529695.1 Pseudomonadota bacterium
CTGACGGGGGCAGAGGTGCTCGCCAAAGATATGCTTTTCGCCACGCTTGACCCGACCATGCGCAAGATCGTGCTGCCGACGGGCGACGAGGTCATCATGTCCGACACGGTGGGCTTTATCAGCGCGCTGCCCACTGAACTTGTCGCCGCGTTCCGGGCGACGTTGGAAGAGGTGCTCGACGCCGACTTGATTGTGCATGTGCGCGACATCAGCCATCCGCAGACCGAGGAACAGGCGGCCGATGTGCACGCGATCCTGCAAAGCCTTGGCGTGGCCGAAGAGGCCCCGATTATCGAGGTCTGGAACAAGATCGACCTGTTGGAAGGCGATGCGCTCGATGCAGCCCAAACCCAAGCGGCGCGGCGGGAGGACCTTTTTGCGATTTCAGCGATCACAGGGCAGGGGCTGGACCCGCTGCTTGCGGCGATCCCCGACAAGCTGAAAGACCCAAGGACATCTGAGACCCTG
This sequence comes from Pseudomonadota bacterium, assembly GCA_038529695.1. GTDB lineage: Bacteria > Pseudomonadota > Alphaproteobacteria > Rhodobacterales > Rhodobacteraceae > Yoonia. Next base: position 11,961 of record JBCBDL010000059.1, read on the forward strand.
CATCTGGGTTTTGCAGAAGGGCGCAAACGCGCCTGGTTGTTCGAGGCTGGGATCGTGACCGAGGATAAGCAGATCGAGGATGGCTACCAGATAAGTGTGTTCTGGACAGAGTTGCAGAGGGAACGGTTTGGGAAGCTTTGAACCCCTCACTGCCGCTGCCGCCGCCTAAAGCATCGCGCAAAACACCGAAGCATCCGATGTCTGCCTGACATCACATATTTCAACGCGTCAGATGATAAGCGCTGTTTCAGGTACTTCGTCAAACGCTATACATCTTATCGATCATTCCTGCTTGGGTTCAGGTTTGTTCCAGTAGTCCGCTAGTTTTCCATCCTCAAGGTACCCAGAGTCATCAAAATCACTTCCTTCGCTGTCCACAGGTGCAACATGCGGATGTGGATGCTCAAGAGCGTCAAGCACGTCATGGTCATCCGCGGGCTCAACCGGATCAATTCCCAACAATCCACTCGATTTCACTTGATCGTTGTCTTCATCGTCGGCCTGCGTGCGAAGGAGCGCATCGTACTTTTTGTTGTCAGCGGCATCACCTGCAAACTCATTATTCATCCGTTCCAGGCTGTTGAAAAGCTGATCCCCATCTTTGGCGGCAGTTGACTTCCCGCCATCTATGACAGTCACAGCCTCTTCACGATTGAGCAGTATTTTTGTGGCTTCGCGTTCTCTTTCACGCTTTTTACACTTTGATCCGTCGGGGTCACCGACAGGCCAGGCGTTTTCATATTTGCCTCCAACGGAGTAATCCGAGAAACGTGTACTTTTTCTTGGTGGCATTTCGACGTCACGCGTTTCGCCATCATTTATGCTTCGTCTGCCCGGCCCATTTTCATTGCGGAGGCCGGTAGACCCCCCCGAAGCCAGCGATCCACGCGAACTGCTGTCTGCCCCAATCTGCAACGATTGCGATGGCGGCGGGGTGCGGCCAGCCGATATGCGGAACAGTGATTTGGCTTTGGTCAAAGCCATGTCCATCAAATCCCGAAATTTCTGCACAGCGGCTGCTGGACGTCTGCCGAAACATCCGGTAAACCGCCCGCCAGCAAACTGACCATCAGCGCCGTTGGTGTCGCTTTGATTATCGCTGAATTGTGTGATGCTGCCTGTTGCTGCGCCACTATTCAGACTAACATTTGATCCACCTGACATCCGCAAAGCCTTTCCATCCTGCTTATTGGATTTCAGCATAGTCGGCCCAGCCAAAGCACTTTGTCCTATTTGGCACATCAGCTGCCAGAATGTCTGCCGGTGATCAGCGCAATTGATCAGAGGCGGTGTTTCGGGGCCGGTCCGTTCACCTTTGCGAACCCCATCAACCCTCAGGCCTCAGCACCGTCACTCCCACGGCCGCCGCCCTCGCCAAATCTGGATCAAGTGACATCGGGATATACTCTCCCCGCCGCCAAAGCTCGCCCAGATTGTCATAGTGGCGCGACAGCGGGTGGCCGGATTGGCCGGTCGAGATGATGAAGACCGAACTGTCAGGGTCGGCGAAATCATAGACGCCGCGATAGCCTGCAGCGTGGACGTTCTGAAACGGATTTGGCCCTGCGCCGGACGTCCGGCCACGTTGTAGCGTGTGGTCCCCGCCGCTGGTCGATTGCCGGATATTGACGACCCATTCGAGGATCGGGGTCTGGCCTAATACGGGATGGTCATGTGTTGCCTCATGCGCATCGCCCCAGCGCACGGCCTCCACCGCCTCACCATGATTTTCGTTGATCCAGAGCAGCGCGTCATCCAGTGCCTGGCGTGCGATGTCGGTGCAGGTTTCCACCGGGGCGGATTGGATCACATCGCACCAGATGCCGGCCCCCTCGATATCGCGAAAGACCCGTTCGATGAAGACCGGGTTGGGATGGGTGAATTCGGCGGCGAGCGGCCCCAGCTCATCCCGGATCAACCGTTGATGGAAAGCCCGCACCCATGCCGAATAGATCAAAGGCTCTGGCAGATGCTCATTCATCTCGCCATTCCACGACGACAGCAGGTTGAGTGCGATCTGGCGTTGGCGTTCGGGCGTGCCTTCAGGTGCTGCATCCCCGGTGAACCACAGATCGGCCCCCATCAATGTAGAGAGGGTGCGCGCGGTGAAACTGACCGTATCCAACTGCGCCTCGATAAAACTGTCGCGGGTATGAACCTCGCGCGCCTGCATCAGGCGGCGCCAGCGGTTGATCCGCTGTGTATCGCCCCAGAGGAAAGATACATGGTTGGGGAACGGCCGGTTGATTGTCTTGTTGTTGGTGTTGCCGATGATCCCGCCTTCAGGATTGGTGAATTCGGGGTTGTCTTCGTAGGGAAACCGACCTTTCCAGCGGTTTTCGGCCAGATATCCAAAGGACGGAAACCGCCCCTGGCTTTGATGGGCCGCATCGCGGGCGGGCAGGGCACCGATGGTTTTCATCGCGATCCGGGTGCGATCGGCGATGACAAGATTTTGGGCAGGGGCGATGTAGTTTGCGCCGGCTTCAATCGCGTTATCGACGGTGCGCGCCCGCATGATCGCCATCGCGGCAGACATGGAGGTGTCGCGGTCCGAAAGCGCGCTCCACGCGATCGCAGTCACGTGACCGGGCGGGGTAATCGTTCCCAGATCAAACTGGTCGGCGGGCATCACAGGGCCATTGACCGTCCAGCGCAAGCGCAGCGTGACCGCCGCCCCATCTTTGACATTGATGATACTGTCGCGCGACCGAAACGTGTTCCAACCCTCAAGGCCACGATATTCGTTGGGATTGTCCGGGTTCACCTCTTCAAGAAAGATATCCAGATCATCCACATATGCTGATGTCACGCCCCAGCCCAGCGCATCGCTGCGCCCGGCAAGTACAATCGGCATGCCTGGGATGGTCCCCCCAATCACACCGCCTGTCGACAGCTGCAATCGCGCCAGGTACCAGATAGCGGGGGCAGTCAGACCCAGATGCGGATCGCTTGCCAGCAGGGTTGATCCCGTGGCAGAGCGCGTCGCATCTGCCGCCCACGCATTCGATGCGCCAGCCAACGGGGGACGATGGAACGGTGCCAACGGATCATCTGCCGGCCGCATATTGGCGGTGTATGTGCGCAAGCCAGGAACCAACGCCGCGTATTCTGGCAACGCCGCGATACCGCTTGTTGGATCGTCGGGCAGGATGTCGCGAAGCCGTTCATTGTCGATGATCAATGAGGTACGGGCGCGCAGCACCTCGCTTTCCAGATGGGAAGACAGCTGCAGCGCCATCAGTTTCTGGATAGCGATGGAATCGGCAGGTTGCCAGGGCGATATCGGATGATTGAAAAGCCACATTTCAGGTGCGCCGCGGCCGCGCGCACCTGCATTCACCTCATCCAACCAGGCATTCACGCCCTTTGCATAGGCGTCCAGTGCTGCTTTGGTGCTTTCATCCTGCGCGTCCACCGACGACACGGCGAGTGTGTAAAGATCAAAGCGGCGCAGCACCTCGTCAATGCCCAATGTCCGTTCGCCGAAAAGCTCTGACAATCGCCCCTGGGCTGTACGGCGCAGCATGGTCATCTGCCAAAGCCGATCTTGCGCATGGGCATAGCCGAGCGCGAAGTAGACATCATTATCAGTGCTGCCAAAAATATGCGGAACATTGGCATTGTCCCGGACAATCTCAACCGGGGTCGTGATCCCGGCGACGATCCGTTCGGCATTGTAGTCCGGCAAGGATCTCGCAGCAAAATAATAGGCCAACGCGATCAGCGCCAAGCAAAGGAAGATCAGTCCTGTTGCCAGCCGCACCAGCCAGCGAAAAATGCGCGCCATGGGTCCCTCAGCGATGTGTTGCCCCGTTTTAGCAAGGCAGCCGGTCAGGGCAAGTCAGCGTTCGGGGATCAGGCCACGCGGGCTGAACCGCAGCACCAAAAGCAGGATCAGGCCCATGGTCAAAAGGCGCATATGGGCCGCAGAGTCGATCAGACGGTCGCGCAATGCGCTGTCTTCGGCCAGACCTGCGCTGAGAATGTTCATCAGTCCCAGACCAAGGGGTTCAACCTGCACCCACAACCACCAAATCAACATACCGCCCAGGATCGCGCCGAAATTGTTGCCCGATCCACCGACGATGACCATCACCCAGATCAGGAAGGTGAAGCGTAAAGGTTGATAGGTTCCCGGGGTTAATTGCCCGTCAAGGGTCGTCATCATGGCCCCTGCAATGCCGCAGATGGCAGAGCCGAGGATGAAGATCTGCAGATGGCGCGCGGTGACGTCTTTGCCCATCGCCTCGGCAGCGGTTTCATTGTCCCGGATCGCGCGCATCATACGACCCCAGGGGCTGTTGAGCGCCATCTGGGCAAGCCAAAGGATGATGAGCAGCACGATGGTGAACAGGGCTGCATAGCCGATCTTTGTGTAAAGCGTCGAGGCCGTGACCGGGTCGAGACCAAGGCTTGCTGCGCGCTCGACAAAACCGGGGTCGTTTTGCAGATCAATTTCGTAGGGCACGGGGCGCGGCAGGCCGATCACATTCTTCACGCCACGGGCGAGCCAGTCTTCATTCTTCAGAATGGCAATGATGATCTCGGCAATGCCCAGCGTCGCGATGGCAAGATAATCCGAACGTAGCCCCAAAGCCGTTTTGCCAATCACCCATGCTGCCCCGGCGGCCAGAAGCCCCCCCATGGGCCAGGCCAGAATAATTGGCAGGTTCAATCCACCCAGATTGCCACTGACCGCGGGGTTCACGGCCTCAACAGCGACCTTGCCGGGATCAAAGACGGCACGGTAGAAAAAGAACCCGCCGATCAGGATGACCAACGTAACAAGGGTCCGCAGGCGTCCGTCCAGGCGCTTCTGGGCGACCATCGCCGCAGCGATTGTCGCCGCGCCCAGTACCAGCCCTGCGATGATACGCAGGCCGCCTGCCTGCCACGCCTCGGCCACAGGCGGCGTCGCGACCAGCACAGCGGCCAACCCGCCAAGCGCGACAAATCCCATGACCCCAATGTTGAAAAGACCCGCAAACCCCCATTGCAGGTTCACGCCCAACGCCATGATGGCCGAGATCAATCCCATATTCAGGATCACAAGGGCGGAATTCCAGCCCTGGATCATGCCGGTTCCGACCAGAAGAACACCTACAAGGGAAAACAGAACAGTGTTTTTGACAGCAGGGTTCATACGGATTGCCCCTTAAACAGGCCGGTCGGCTTGAACAGCAAGACGATGATCAGGATCGCAAAGCTGACGGCGAATTTGTAATCGGTGGAGAGAAGTTGGACCAAACCGTCCGGTTCCAATGCTTCCGGTAGCAGATAGGTCAGCACCTTTTTCCAAGCATATGTGATCGTGACTTCGCTGAACGCGATCACGAAACCACCTGCGATGGCCCCAATCGGGTTGCCGAGACCACCCACGATGGCAGCGGCGAAGATCGGAAGCAGCAGCTGGAAATAGGTGAAGGCGCGGAAGGATTTGTCGAGGCCGTAAAGGACACCTGCTGTGGTGGCGAGGGCCCCGACGATCATCCAGGTGACCTTGACCACCCAGTCGGGGTTGATGCCGGAGAGGAGGGCGAGATCCTCATTATCCGAAAACGCCCGCATCGATTTGCCGGTGCGGGTCTTGTTGAGAAACCAGAACAGCAACGCCATGACGGCGAAGGCCACGACGACCGTGATCACCTGCGTGGTCTTGATCGCCAGCCCCTCATCAAGGCCGGTCATCGTACGGAATTCGCGTGCTGTGATCAGAAACCGTTCGCCATCGGCAAAATTCACCTCGCGCACGCCGATGATGAACCGCACGATGCCGTTCATCACGAACATCACGCCCATGGAGACGATCACGAGGATGACAGGAGAGGCCTTTTGCTGGCGGTAGAATTTGTAGACGGCCCAGTCGGTGCCCAAGAGCAACAGGATCGTCGCGCCAATCCCGATGGGCAGGGCGAGCAGGGCGGTGGGTAAGGGCCCAAACGTGATGCCCAACCCGGTGAGCGCGGTTGTGACAATGATTGTCATCGCGGTCCCGAATGCCATCGTGTCGCCATGGGCGAAGTTCGAAAAACGCAGGATGCCGTAGATCAGCGTCACGCCAAGCGCGCCGATAGCCAGTTGTGCGCCGTAGGCAAGGCCGGGGACGAAGACAAAATTGGCGAAGGCCACGAGGGCGTTGAGAAAGTCCATCACTTAGAAACCTCACATTGTCCTGTCAGCCGCTGACCTGCGCGCATGTCGGTAAAAACTGCTGACCCGTTAGGCTGCACCACAAACATCACGTTTGACCCGCCAAAACCTTCACCCCAGAAGCCACGTACATCGCCCATCAGGATCGGCTCTGCTGGGAATTGGGCGTCGCCCATCTGCACCATTGTCACTTTTCGGCGGGGTGGTTCGCCTGCATTGTGAGCAGGGGCGAATTGGGTGCGGTCGATGGTGAAGTTGACGGGCGTGCCTTGCAGATCGCAGGTGATCGTTTCGGCCATCGCGGGCGTGCTGAGTGCAGACAGAACCATCGCCATCCTCATCCGCCCAAGAAACTCCGCCGCACTTCCGGATCAGCCAGCAGCTCTTTACCGGTCCCCGTATGTGCATTGCGGCCCTGCACAAGCACATAGGCTTTGTCTGCGATCTCAAGCGCTTGACGGGCGTTTTGTTCGACCATCAGGATCGGGATGCCTGTGCGGGCGACCTCGATAATGCGGTCGAAAAGTTCGTCCATCACGATGGGGCTGACACCGGCGGTGGGTTCGTCCAGCATCAGCACCTTGGGTTGGGTCATCAGCGCCCGACCCACGGCGACCTGTTGACGCTGGCCACCAGACAACTCACCCGCCGCCTGATGGCGCTTTTCTTTCAGGATCGGGAACAGGTCATAGACCTGTGCCATCGTGTCGGAAAAATCATCGCGGCGGATGAAAGCACCCATTTCGAGGTTTTCCTCGACGGTCATTGAGGTGAAGATGTTGGCCACTTGAGGCACGAACCCCATGCCCTTGACCACACGTTCCTGCGGGGAGAGGTGGGTGATGTCCTCACCATCCAGACGTACTGCCCCTTCGTTGACATTCAGCATGCCAAAAACGGCTTTCATCGCGGTGGATTTGCCCGCCCCGTTAGGGCCAACGATCACGGCAATTTCGCCCTTTTCGGCGGCGATGGTGCAGGAATGCAGGATATCAGGTCCTTTGCCATACCCACCGGTCATGGCATCCCCGATCAGGAACGGATCACTCACTGGCCGATATACTCTTCCAGGAAGGGGGCATAAGTCAGCAGTGTGTCGCGCATCAGCGCTTGTTCCGTCGGGTCTGCGTGGTTGAGATAGATGTAATAGAGCGTGCCTGCTGCGCCCAAGATCGCCCCAAACAAAACGGTCAGTAAGAATTTCATATCGCACTCACTTTGTCTTTGTTCTTCAATCCGGTGCCAAGGTAGGCCTCGATCACCTGTTCATTGGCCTTGATCTCGTCCAAGGTCCCTTCGGCCAGCACATGGCCCTCCGCCATACAAATCACAGGGTCACAGAGGCGGCCGATAAAATCCATGTCGTGTTCGATCACGACGAATGTGTAGTTACGTTCTTTGTTGAGCCGGATAATCGCATCGCCTATTGTGTTGAGAAGCGTGCGGTTCACGCCTGCGCCCACCTCGTCCAGAAACACGATCTCGGCATCGACCATCATAGTGCGGCCGAGTTCTAGCAGCTTTTTCTGCCCGCCAGAGAGGTTGCCGGCTTTTTCCTCTTTCAGATGTTCGATGGTCAGAAATTCGATGACCTCATCGGCCTTTGCCTGCAGCGCGCGTTCTTCATCTGCAATGCGACGGCGGCCAAACCAGGCGTTCCACAGCCGTTCACCTGATTGGTCACCGGGGACCATCATCAGGTTTTCGCGCACGGTCATCGACGAAAACTCATGCGCGATCTGGAAGGTGCGCAAAAGACCTTTGTGAAACAGCTCATGCGGCGGCAGGCCGGTGATGTCTTCGCCACGCATGGTGACGCGGCCTGATGTTGGTTTAAGAACACCAGCGATCACATTGAAAAGCGTTGTCTTTCCGGCGCCATTCGGGCCGATCAGGCCGGTGATTGTGCCTTCCTCGATAGTCAGGGAAGCGCCATCCACGGCGTGGAAGCCACCAAAGGTTTTGACCAGATCTTCGACAACGATCATCAGAGTCCCCTTCTGATAAAACGGCGCGAGGCCCGCGCCTCGCGCCGTTTCAACATCAATCGTGCTCCTTAGCGGAACTTGATTGTGGAATAGACCCCATCAGAGAATTCAATCTCTTGATAGTTGCCTGCCGATTCACCGGGGCCGATCAGTTCGACCGCGGATGCGCCGACATAATCGATATCTTCACCCGCCGCGATCAATTCCAGACCGCGCGCAAGCTCGCCCGGCATGATTTCAACGCCGGGGGCGTTTGCGACGTCAAAGACATGATCTTTGAAATCGGCGGAGTCTGCGGAACCGGCCTTTTGCATGGCCAGCATGATCAGGGCTGCTGCGTCATATGATTCAGGTGAAAACGCGCCCGTTCCATCGAAACCAGCCGCTTCGGCCAGTTCTACGAACTTGCCTGCACCCGCATTGTCGGTGCCGGGATAGGCGCCGAAGGATCCGTTGAGTTCCTCACCGAAATTGTCGTTCAGGACCGATCCGACCATGCCGTCCGGCAGGTAGAATGTGTCGAACGCACCAGTGTCGAGGGCTGACCGGATAATGCCAGAGCCGCCTTGGTCAACGTAACCGGCCACAACCAGAACCTCGCCCCCAGCAGAAGCAAGCGCGCCGACTTCGGCGGAATAGTCCGCTTTGCCGTCTT
>JBCBDL010000060.1:0-19882 GCA_038529695.1 Pseudomonadota bacterium
CCCTTCTTCGCGATACAGCCGGAACAGCTTCTTGTGGTTCACCTCAAAGCCTTCCCTAGCCAGTAAGATGCCCAGACGGCGATACCCGAACCGGCGACGCTCATTTGCCAATTCACGCAGCCGCTTGCGCAGGGCATCATCGCCTTGGTCCTGCTTTTTGTACTGAAAGACAGACCTGTGAAGATCAGCCAGTTCACACGCCCGACGCTCAGACAAGCCGTGCCGCTCCATCACATCCGACACGGCCCGTCTTTTGACATCGGGCGTCAGTAGTTTTTTGTCGCGAGGTCTTTCAGTGCGGCATTGTCCAACATGGCATCTGCAAGCATGCGTTTAAGACGATTGTTCTCGTCTTCGAGCGCCCGCAGTTTCTTTGCGTCCGATACGTTCATCCCGCCGAACTTGGCTTTGTACTTATAAAACGTGGCATCGCTGATCCCATACTTCCGGCACAGATCCTGCGCCTTCACGCCAGCCTCGTATTCCTTGATCATCCCAATGATCTGTTCATCTGAAAATCTGCGTTTCATAGTCCATCCTTTGCTTGGACGGATTACTAGCACCTCAATGGCCTGATTTCAGGGGGCTGGGTCACTTGGCGCTTGCGTCCTTTGAGGGCAACTTGCTTGGTCTGCCCATCCTCGGTGGTGATCTCGTAGGTCAGCAAACTGGTGGGACTGGAAAGATCCCTAACCGACAAAACCCACTTAGGTTTCGGTTCGGCCTGGAAGTTTGGTTTAGTGTTCTGCTCGGTCATTAATGCCTCTTTGGCTTGTTTGACCGGGTCGCATCCGCTATTCTTACTCTGCACCAAAGAAATACGGCCCCTGCTAACCCGGAAGTGGTTTACGGGGGTTTTCTTTAGGCGGCTTCGCGTGTTTGCTTGGCATCCTCGATGAAGCCTAAAAGCTCGGTCTCGGACCATCGGGTCATACCGCCAATCTTGAGCGGCTTGGGGAACGAGCCTTCGGATACCTTGCGCCAGACCGTGGCCACGCTGCACCCAAAGAGCGCAGCCGTGTCACGGACTGAGACAAGACGGTCTCGTGTCTAAATTGTCATTTTGGACGCCTCGCATCAGTTTGAAACTGATTGCGATGGTCACACACTAGCTCGGGAGTGTGGTAGGACACTACCGGTGGGGTATTATGTCCGCCCTTGTGTAATTTACTCTGGGGCTGCTTTTCGACCGGACCTTGCCGCCTTGTATCTGGCACCCATGTTTTTGACAGCACTTAGCAAATGATCCGGAAGAGGGCGCTGGACGCCTTCGCAGATTTGATCCGCTCTTTCGCACCATCTTCTTACAGTCCGTGCATCAACGGAGTAAGCCTCGCGGATTGTTTTATTGAATGCCTTGTCAGAGATTTCGCCGTTCCTGACGGCGTCGATATAAAAAACTGCAACTGCTATGCATTTACGCTCCGCTGGCCACCAACTACCTCCATCTGAGTAAGTAGCTAGCTTTATTGGCTCCATCATTTTGCCAAGAGACAAGTGCTCCAATAGAACTCGCACTCTACGAAGACACTCAGCAGCACGTTCAAAATCCTGATACTCGGCCTTCTCAATCTCCGCTAAAAAACGCGCGGAAGCCTGAAAACAGTCTTGTGCCTTTAAGACGTTGCCCGATGTCGGCTCATACTCGCTCATATTGGCGGACTTTTTGGCCAACTCAAACGCAATCTCCTCATCTTTCAACGCTTGCAGAAGATCAGGTTTGCGCAAAAACAACTCGGCCTTATCCATCACCTTCTCGCATGCATCTGAACCACGCCATCGGAGTCTGTTTGCTGCATTGAGGACGCAACAAGCATCGCCCGCCTATGCAAGGCATCCAGCCTCTGCGGCAACATCATTGGCCAAAACAAAATCGTCCCCACTCCTCCATCAACTCCACACGCCGCTCAAACAGGTCAGACCTTGCGTAAGCCCGTTCCACTTCACTGCCAGTCGCGTGGGACAGTGCCGCTTCGGCAACCTCTCTGGGGACCTGCGCGGCTTCGGACGCCCAATCCCTAAATGCGCTACGAAAGCCATGTGTCGTGAATCCGTCCACACCCATCCTGCGATAGAGCGACTTGAACACCATGACGGACTGTCGCCGGGATCCGCCGGACTTGTCTTTCGTAGTCGACAGAAAGCAAAGATCAGCATCAAGACCCCCAACAGCGGCCAATACAATCATTGCGGGGTCGGAGAGCGGCACTCGATGCGCAACACCGCGTTTCATGCGTTCGCTAGGAACGGTCCACACATTTCCTTCAATCTCGTCCCATCTGGCACCTCGCGCCTCGCCGGATCGCGCTGCGGTCAAAATGATGAACTCTAGTGTCCTAGCTGACACACCATCACGTATCGCGAGTTTTGACATAAACTCAGGAATGTCCTGCCAATCCATGGCTTGCATATGCTCGGCCCGACGCCTCACAGTCGGCAAGGCCTTCTTTAGGCCATTGCAGGGGTTTTCGTGAGGATAGTGCCCTGCCCCTTTAGCCCAGTCGAAAATTGTGCTGAGCCGTTGCCGCAGCCGTTTGGCCGTTTCGTGCTTGTCGATCCAGATTGGCGACAGGACGCCCAGAATGTCAGAGGTGCCGACGGTATCCAGTGGCCGATCACCGAACTCAGGCTTTGCATAGGTTCCCACGGTCGCCAGCCAGGTGCTTGCATGTTTTTCGTTGCGCCATGTCGGCAAGAGCTGCGCGTGCACCCGCTCTGCTGCATCCCAGAATGTCAGTGATTCTCGTTTGCGGATCGTATCGGGATCGCCTCCAGACCGCGCGACCTTGCGCAATTCACGCGCTTTCTCGCGAGCCTCGGCCAACCCGACCAGCGAAGCGCCACCCAGCCCAAACTTGCGACGCTTGCCATGAACCATGGTGCGCAAGACCCATGACTTTGATCCAGTTGGCCCGACGAGAAGGAAAAGACCTTCACCGTCGCCATACTCGCCGGGCTTCTTTGCGGTCTCAACTTTACGGACATTCAGTTTGGGCAATGTCAAATCTCAAAACTGGGCCATCTGCTAGGCCATTTCGCGTGAGATTGTATGACACGACATGCGATAGAATGAAAATACTGACTGACTAACTTTTTGAAAAATATGCGCTTTGTGATATTCGCTGATACCGCATGCTAGGCTAGTTAGACAGACCTAGGCTCCACCAAATTTCTCTTTGGTGCACTCATCACGACCATTCCTCTTGTTCAGCCTCACCTTGCCGCCTAATGGGCCTGGCAAAGCGTTGACGTCCCTGTAGCGTCATGCGAGGCAGTTATTGCGGTTCCGTGATGTCGAGTATTCTCGCAGAAACAGCAGAAAAGCGGGCATTCTACGGAAAAAAACAGACTTCTTCACCGGGTCTATCATAGACGCAGCAACACGCACGAAGTCCGCGAGAAGTCAGATCAATTCATACAGCGACGGTCGGGGCGTCGGTCCACCGTCATCTCGGACGGAGCGTAGTCGAAGACGTCGCGTCACACCTTCATAAACACCCAAAAAATAAATGAAATCAATGCCATTTGCAGAGTCAATGTATCGAAACCATCATGCGCTTGTTCAGTCTGAACATGGCCTCAGAGGAGCATCTCCGTCTGGAATGTTGACACTTCCGTCAGGTCACTTACCCTGCGCATCGAAGCCAGGGGCGCCGTGAGGCTGAGATGCACCCTTTGAACCTGAACCAGATAATGCTGGCGGAGGGAGGCAGGCCAGCTTAACCTGTCCGGCCAGTTCTCTCTGCCCCGAAACGGAGAGAAGCCATGTCCCCGAATGATGCCCTGCAAAGGATGCGTGATGGTGCCCCATTGGTGCATTGCATCACAAACTATGTCGCAATGAACATCGCTGCGAATGTGGTGCTCGCCGCGGGTGCATCGCCTGCAATGCTGCATGCATCCGAGGAAGTGGCGGACTTCGTGCCCATCGTCGGTGCCCTGACCATTAACATCGGGACATTGTCACCATCCTGGGTCGCAGCAATGCAAAAAGCGGCCCAATCCGCACAGCAAGCCAGGGTGCCTTGGGTGCTTGATCCGGTGGCGCATTTTGTGACGCCCTATCGAACTGCGGTGGTGCGCGATCTGCTTGTCCTCAAGCCCACCATCATCCGCGGGAATGCTTCGGAAATTCTGGCCTTAGCGGGTGAGGGAGCATCGGGCAAAGGAGCCGATAGCGGCGACAGCGTTGCCGCCGCGCGTGATGCGGCAATCAGGTTGGCGCAGGCACAAAGCTGCATCATCGCCGTCACCGGAGAGGTTGATTTCGTCACTGATGGCAACCGCCACGCCGATATTGCCGGCGGCGCAGATGTCATGCCCAAGGTTACTGCTCTTGGTTGCGCGCTGACGGCGCTTGTGGGGGCTTATGCCGCCATCTGCCCAGCGCTCGAAGCGACAGTCGCTGCGCTGACCCATTTCGCAGAGGCGGGCGCCCGTGCAGCACCGGCAAGCCGTGGACCCGGCAGCTTTGCAGTAGAATTTCTGGACAATCTGGCCAAAATAACGCCCGGCGATCTGAATGAAGGGCGCGTTACATGGAGCTGACGCATGCGCATCTGCGGCTTTATCTTGTAACTGATCCTGATCTCTGCGCCGCCTACGGCCTCGTAAACACTGTCGCCGCGGCGATTGCCGGCGGTGTCAGCTTGGTGCAACTGCGCGACAAGACCGCCACGACCGCAGAGCGTGTGGCACTGGCCCTTGCTTTGAAACGCGCATTACATGGGACGCCTGTGCCTTTGGTCATCAACGATGACGTGGAGGCCGCGAGGGCTGCGGATGTCGACGGCGTCCATGTCGGTCAAGGCGATATGGCCGCGACGCAAGCGCGTGCCACACTGGGGCCCAACAAGATCATCGGTTTGTCTTGCGAAAGCGCCGCTGATATCCGCGCGGTCGATCCCGCGATTGTCGATTATTTGGGCATCGGGACTGTCTTTCAGACCGCGACCAAATCGGACCACAAGCCAGCCATTGGGTTGCATGGCCTTGCCGAGCTTTGCGCTCTGTCACCTTTACCAAATGTGGCCATTGGCGGATTGAAAGCCACTCATGCCGCGCAGGTGCTTGCCGCAGGGGCGGATGGCATGGCTGTCGTGTCCGCAATCTGCGGCCAACCTGATCCAACCAAAGCCGCGCAAGACATCCTGAAAAACATGGGAGACACCACATGATCCGCAATGTACTATCGATCGCCGGGTCTGACCCATCAGGGGGTGCAGGCATTCAGGCGGACATCAAGGCGATATCGGCCAATGGTGCTTATGCCATGGCAGCGATCACCGCGTTGACGGCGCAAAACACCCAAGGCGTGATGGGAATTGAACGTGTCACACCTGATTTTGTTGCCAGGCAAATCGCGGCCGTGTTTGCAGACATACGCGTTGATGCCATCAAGATCGGCATGATTGCGACGGCCGATATTGCAGCCGCGATCGCTGATGCGGTCGGCAATCAGTCCGATATTCCGGTCGTCCTTGATCCCGTCATGATCGCAAAGGGCGGTGCCCCGCTATTGGCCGATGATGCAATTGCGACACTGCGCGAGAAGTTGTTGCCCTTAGCCACGCTCGTGACACCAAACCTGCCAGAGGTTGCGCATTTGCTAGATGCCTCGGCGGCACAAAACCGCGACGAGATGGCCGCGCAGGCGCAGGCTCTGGCCGCTTTGGGCCCAGATGCTGTCTTGGTCAAAGGCGGGCATCTTTCAGGTGATGACAGCCCGGATGTGTTGTTTGCCAATGGCGACATTCACTGGTTCGAAGGCCAACGCACTGCGACAAAGAATACCCACGGAACCGGCTGCACATTATCTGCAACTTTGGCAAGCTACCTCGCCAAGGGCGCGTCCGTCACGGACGCGGTGCAGGGCGCTAAATCCTATATTGCTCGGACAATTGCAGCCGCTGACGAGCTTTCTGTCGGGCAAGGCAACGGCCCTGTTCATCACTTCACTAGAATTTGGAGCGCGTAGCACCACAGCGGCACTGCTCCGAATACCCGGAGCGCCTATTCCTTCACAGGTGTTTGGATAGCGATGAAATGGCTGACAACGCCATTGGTACCCTTGATCGGACGCAGCGCGCATTCGTGCACGAATGGGGTCTTGTCTTTGCGATAATTGGTAATCCGTACTGTGCCCGGCACGCCATTTCTGATCAGGAACCGAAAATCCTCAACAGCCTGTGCTTCGGTCATCGGTCCTTGCAGGATCGAAAGCGACTTTCCGATAATCTCGCTTGGCTTGTAGCCAGTATGCGCCTCAAATGCGTCCGATACATAGATAACCGGTACACCTTGCGTAGCCAGACAGATCACTGCTGAATGGTTGGATGCCGCAGCACGCGTGGAATCATCAACATGGTCTTTGAGAAAACGATCGTAACTTTGCACAACACACATACCTGAAACGGTTTAATCACCATTATCGTGAGCCGATCCTACTGCTTCGACAAGCTGAACGAAACGTAATTTCTCCTCCGGGTCATCAAGTCGCACGAAAGCGGTCACCAAACGAGCAAGCAAATCCGCCTCGGTAGCAATTTCGGGCTTTTGTTGGACAGCAGGTGCTTCAACCTCTCCTCTGGGCAAAAGTGCATTGACGCTGACACCGTAGTGATCAGCCAGTGCGATAAGGTAATTCAGGCTGCATTTGGACTGTGCATCTTCGTATTTCTGGTATTGTTGCGGGCTGACCGAGATGATGCGCGCCGCCTGTGCCTGTGTCAGACCATGCTCCAACCGTAGGCCTCGTAATGCGCGCCCCACATGCGTGTACGCGTCGTCGGTTGTCGTCTGCTCCAGATCGCCAATCATGTCATTCATCGGATTCGCCCCTTCCCCATAACGTTTACACGTCATAAACCATAAGATCAGGCCCCTAAAAAAACTTCCGCATTTTTCAGCCGACTCTCGTCATACGGGAGTTCGTAGCCATTTTCCAAGCATTAGGCCAGTTTATCTTATTTTTTGAACATAAATGATGCTAAAATCCGCCATAATTCGCACATTATCTTAAAATATAAGAATGACTGTAGTGGTAAAGGTGCAGTGATGAGCAGTCATTCAGTAGTGGATATTGACCCCGACTTTTCGGAAGAGTTGCCTGCGGGCACGCAGCTGTTGTCGGGGCAATATACGATCGAAAGCTATCTGAACCATGGTGGCTTTGGCATCACGTATCTTGCGACCGACAGCTTGTCGCGCCAAGTGGTCATCAAAGAATGCTTTCCTGGTACACTTTGTCGTCGCAGCAGGCTGGCGGTTCAGGCCCGGTCACGGGCGCATGTCAAGGATCTGCAAGGTGTTGTGCGTCTCTTTGTGAAAGAGGCAAAATCCCTGTCTAAGCTGGAACACCCCAACATCGTCGGTGTTCACCAGGTGTTCGAAGATCACGGGACGGCCTATATGGCGCTTGACTATGTCAGAGGCTCGGATCTTCTCAGCTATATTGATGGTGCTGAAAGACGGCTGTCGCCTGCGCAGATCAAGACCGTCCTTGAAAAAGTGCTGGACGCAGTGCGGTTTGTGCATGATGCAGGTCTGCTGCATCGTGACATTTCACCCGACAACATCATCCTGACCGAGGCACTGGAGCCGATCCTGATCGATTTCGGCGCCGCCCGTGAACAAGCCACCAAAGCGACGCAAGCACTGTCAGCATTGCGTGTCGTCAAGGACGGGTATTCCCCGCAGGAATTCTACCTTGCTGGAAGCACACAGGCTCCATCCAGCGATCTGTATTCGCTCGCAGCAACATTCTATCACCTGATTGCAGGCGAGGCGCCGCCAGACAGCCAGATCCGCATTACATCCCATGTGGCAGAGCAGGCCGACCCGTATATTCCGCTTGCCCAGCGCACCAAAGATTTCGATGAAACCTTCTGCGCCGCGATTGATCGGGCACTTGCGATCCTGCCCCAAGACCGCGTGCAAAGCGCTGCAGATTGGAAGCAGTTGCTGAAAGTGGAGGTGGCCGAAAAGGCAGCACCCCTAATCGAATCCAAAGAAGAAGAAAAAGAAGCACCGGCAAAAGAGGTGAAGCCGGCACAAAAGGCGGTCAGCATGCCACCAAAAAAAGAGACCCTAGCGATCAGCCGCCCACGGCGCGCCATCAAGCCAAAACGCAATGCACGCCGCCATATTCCCGCCATGCTGATGGGCAGTGCGGCTGTATTGGTGCTGGTTGGCGGTACTTATCTGGCACCCAGTGATGCGACAGAGACGACGCAGAGCGCACAAGCGCTGCAAGAGCCTGTTGCCCAAGCCGAACCAATAACTCCGATCGCCGCGGCGGCCGAGGTGGTCACACAGGCATTACCTGCCGCAGGTTTGCCCGTGCCAGCTGCAGCACCTATCGCGGAAACGGCAGCCACAATGGAAAATGCCGTTGATCCTGAAACTCTGGCGACAAGTTGGGCGAATGGTCTGATTGAACTGAACTGGCGCACGGATCTTCCCTTTACGATCGGCAGCGATGCGACCGTGACCCGCGGCGCAGATACAGTCCCATCCGGGGCGCGGATTACTGCGATCAATGGACAGCCCATTGATGATCTGGCAGAGGCAGAGGCGACCATCGCCGCCGTCGCCCGCGTGTCCGATGGTATGTCGGCCCCATTGTCGCTTGCATGGGTGGGCGCGGACAGCGACAGCGAGATGATCACCAAACTGGCCGCGCCTATCATTTATCATACAGCGTTCGAGAATGGTTTGGCTTTTGAGACCCATTACGCAGATCAAACCTGGGTTACCAAAGTGGTCGATGCACCGTCTGATCTGAATATGGAATTACAGGTCGGGGATGAGATCGTCGCGTTGGTGCCAGACAATGAACGCATCAGTGGCGGCGCATCGCTTGCCGAGATTACAAGCGAAGCGCTCATGCAAGATCGCAATTACCTGAAATTTGCCGTGCGCCGGGACGACGCGCTGTGGATCGCCGATCTGACCGTCGCTGGCGATCAAGGGTAGATACAATGAACACACCCTATTCGTTCGCGCGACAGCGCCATAAACCGGCATTTGCAACCAAAGCTCAGCCGCGTTTTGACGTGGCGAGCTTTGTGCATGTCGGCGCACGGGATTATCAGCAAGATGCTGTCGTGACCAATTTTCCAAAGGGTGACGACATCGGCGTTGCCGTTCTGGCCGACGGGATGGGCGGCCATCTGGGCGGTGAAGTTGCCAGTAACGCAGCGCTCAGCGTGGCGTTCGCAGAAATGAAACTGCAGCTGGTCCATGTGCGCGCCGGACATATGTCGATCCCACAGGCCCTTGGCGTTGCGGTGGATCGCGCCAATTATGCGATCGCGGAACATGTCCATGCGCATCCGCGATTGGCGGGAATGGGTACGACACTCGTCATCTGTGTCATCGCCGGATCGCAGCTTTATTGGGCCTCTGTCGGCGATTCCCCCCTGTATCTTTTCCGTGATGGAACCATGACACGGCTGAATGAGGATCACTCAATGGGGCCTCAGATCGATGCGATGGTTCAATCGGGGATTATCAACGCTGCCGATGCCGCCGACCACCCGCAGCGCAACCAATTGCTGTCGGCCGTCTGCGGCGGTGACCTGACCCATCTGGATTGCCCTGACAGTTCATTTGCGCTGACATCTGGCGATGTGCTGCTTTTGGCAAGCGACGGTATTCAGACACTATCGGACGAAAAAATCGGCCACCTGCTGCGAAAAAAGCATCGCACGGACAGCGACCAAATTGTGGATGCGCTGATGCAGGCGGTATTGGACGAAGGAGAAGAAACGCAAGACAACGTATCGATCATTGCGACAAAACTGATCCGCGATGACCCGATTGCGCTGCCCACCGCCCCAAACCCGGCACCCCCTGTTGCCACTGCAGCCACCAGCCCGACAGCAGAGGGCAACGACACGGATGTGGAGCAGGCATCAGACCTGCTGAACAAGGCGCTGCTTTTGTAATGGGGACCGTTCTGCTTATGCGCACACCAAATCTTAATGCCCTACTCTCAGAACAAAAAATGAGAGGGGATCAGTGGCCGTCGCATCCAGACAAGGCCGCATCCCAACACGCGAACATGCCACAACATCACAGTGCTCAATGCGCCGTGACGCAACTGGCCATAACTGAAACCGAAAAGTGAGTAGTCCCGCAAATGATTGTTTATTCGCACCGTTTTTCCGGCATCATTCAGCAAATGGTGGTTGAGCTTGGGCTCGACATGATTTTGTCTGACGAAACCTCGCCCGTATCGCTGATTGACAATGAAACCATGTTGAATGACGTGGCCAACGGGCTGGGTGTCGACATGAAAAAGGTCGTTGCCGCCGATGGCAGCGTGCTGTTCAAGTTCAAGCGGCGAAACTGATGGTCGCGAAGCCACAAATCGAAGATGGTGCGCGCAATCGCGCGGGCATGCCGCTGGCGCGTGCCCAACGACTGTCCGACAAAGCAGCATCAAAAGAACGCAGCACGTCCTCGTCGACTTTGCTTGTTGTGTTGGCGATCGTGGCAACGATTGGCGGCGGTGTCGTGTTTGTAAACAGCAGCGCCCAAGCACCCGAAGCTGCTGTGCAAGACATTACGATCGCCGCATTGCCGCAAGTGACTGGCGACACCAACGCCGTCATCAGTGACGTTCAAACGGCATCTGCCGAGACGCCGCCACCCACGCAGGCGCCGGTGGATATCACCGAGGAACCCGCGCCATCATTCGCCCCACGCCCCACTCTGTCGCCCTGCTTTGAAAGGGTCGAAGATCATCTGACTGCCTTGTACCGCGCCGACATTCAATCACTCGCCTGGGAGGTCAAGCGCGATCGTATTCGCGCGGCAGCACAGACCGCCCTGAACTGCGAAGGCGCCGGTGTCAGCTTTGCAGGTGATTTTGAACTCACCGCGACTGACTTCGCAGACCTGCGCGTTCAGTGGGATCGCACCGCTGGCCATTTGGCCTTCACAATCGTCGATAGCATGGCACCCGAAGCGTCAGATGTGGTTCTGACAGATGACGGGCAACCTATCGCATTCATCGTACACTGACCGGAGGCCGATCAATGGAAAACCTGCCCAGCCTAGAGACCGCATTATCCACCCTCACAGACGGGATTAACCGCCTGGTTGCCTTCGATCTGCCGGTACCGGATGCAGCGCTTTTGCTGGCTTTCGTGTTGGCCGCCTATGCGATCAGACTCGGCCATCGCAGTGCAACCGACCAGGTGCGCGCAGATGTTGAAAACCTGTATCAGGCCGAATTGCTACTGGCCAATCGCCGCATGCATCAAGCGCAAGCTGACTTGCGCAAGGCCCATATGGAGCTTGAACGCGAAAGACAAAAACGCCGTCGCGAATATGGCCGCAGCGACGCCGCCAGACGGCGGATGATCGGTGCGAAACTGGTCAAGAAACCAGCACCAAAGGCGACACCCATTCCTTCAAATACTCAGACGAAATTGGAGCAAACATCATGAATCTTACTCGCTTAGTCTATTACAGTCAGCGCAACCCATCCATGAGCCTGAACATGGAAGAGCTGTTGGCCACGTGTAAACGCAACAACTCTGCCATGAATGTTACCGGCATACTGCACTATAACGGCAATTACTTTTTGCAGGTGCTCGAAGGCGGCCGTGCCGAGGTCAGCGCGATCTACCACCGTATCGCCGCGGATCCGCGCCACGTGAACATCATCCTGATGTCATGCAACGACGTGCGCGAACGCATCTTCCCAACATGGTCGATGGGCTTGCATGAAGGTATGGGCGAAGAAACCAAGCAGATCTTCTTGCGCTACTTCCCCAGCAACAACGTGAACCCAGAGGCGATCAGCGTTGATAGCCTGCTGGACTTCTTGCAGGACGTATCGACCGAACTGACATAGGGGGTTTGCTCCTGCCTGTCTGTCCGGCTGCGGAACTGCTTACTAAGCCGCAGCGAAATGCCCGGTATGATCGACGATCATGCCGGGTTCGGTGTTGTCGGTTGACCGCTTCCACCTAGTTCTGCGGCATGGATGATAACGCCTCCACCTCACCAGATCAGCCAGATGCGCGCCCCATTGCGCTGCCATCAAGTCGGGCCGCCCGCCTGACCCAATTAGGGTCAATGACGGCGAGTGTCGCCGGATCAATGGCGATCAACGGCGTCGCACAATTGGGCAAAGGACAGCGTCCGTCGCTGCGCAACCTGTTATTGACGCCGCGCAACATGCACAAGATCACCGATCAGCTGGCCAAGATGCGCGGGGCGGCGATGAAAGTCGGGCAATTGGTATCCATGGATACTGGCGAGATGCTGCCCCCCGAACTGGCTGAGATCATGGCGCGCCTGCGGGCGGATGCGCATTATATGCCGCCTGCGCAACTTAGACAGGTGCTGAATGCACAATGGCCTGCCGACTGGCTGCGTGAGTTCGCGAAATTTCATGTCCGCCCGATTGCGGCAGCCTCTATCGGGCAGGTGCATCATGCCCGGCTGAAGGACGGGCGCGAGGTGGCCATCAAGGTGCAGTATCCCGGCATTGCACAAAGCATCGATAGCGACGTGGCGAATGTGGGTGCGCTGATCAAGATGTCAGGCCTTTTGCCCAAGGGCTTTGAACTGGCCCCCTATCTTGATGAGGCATGCCAACAATTGCACGAAGAAACCGATTACGCACTGGAAGGTGCGCATCTGACCCGCTTCAACGATCTGCTGCAACATGATCGCCGTTTTCATCTGCCATCTCTGATCCCGGAATGGACGACGCACCAAGTGCTGACCATGGATTTCGTCAGCGGCATCCCGATTGAGGATGCCGCCGCGCTTTCCCAATCCCGGCGCGACCGGATCGCCCGTGATTTGATCGATCTGATGCTGAAAGAGCTGTTTGATTTTGGCTGGATGCAGACCGATCCAAACTTTGCCAATTACCGTTATGACCCGGCATCAGAACGGATCATCCTGCTTGATTTCGGGGCAACTCGGCAGATCGCGGCAAAGATCGTCAGCCAATACCAGCGGCTGATGCGTGCCGGACTGGCGGATGACCCAACGACACTGCGCGAGATCGCGATTGAAATCGGCTTTTTCGATGATCGGACATCACCCGAGCACAGCAGCCAGATTATCGATATGATGCTGCTGGTTTTCCGCGCCTTGGTGAAAGATCCGGTTTTCGATTTTGCGGATACAAGCCTGTCGCAAGAGATGCAGATCAGGGGCATGGCCCTTGCCGATGCCGGGTTTGTGCCACCGCCGCTGCCCATCGACATCCTGTTTTTGCAGCGCAAATTCGCGGGTATGTTTCTGTTGGCCAATCGCCTGAAGGCAAAAGTACGTGTCGCCGATATGCTTCACGCAGTGGCTTAACGCCCTTTCCAGACCGGATCACGCTTTTCAGCGAAAGCACGCGCGCCTTCCAACTGGTCTTCGGAGGTGTAAAGCGTCTCAACCGTCTCAAACTGGCTTTTGGTAATTTTGTTAAGCGCATCCTGAAATTTCATATCCTCCGCCTCACGCACAATTTCTTTGATCGCGGCATTCACCAAAGGCGGGCCAGAGGCGATCAGGGATGCCATATCATGTGCCTCGCGCATCAGATCAGCCGCGGGGATCACCCGATTGATCAATCCCCAACGCGCCGCCTCTGCCGCATCCACCCAGCGCCCGGTCAGCAGCATCTCCATCGCGATGTGATACGGAATGCGCTTGGGCAGTTTAATGGACGCCGCATCCGCGACTGTGCCAGAGCGGATTTCCGGCAGCGCGAAAGTCGCGTGATCAGCAGCAAGGATGATGTCCGCCGATAATGCGAGTTCCAGACCACCCCCACAACAAATCCCATTCACCGCCGCGATGACCGGCTTGTTCATACGCGGCAATTCCTGCAATCCGCCAAAGCCACCACGGCCATAATCCCCGTCAACCGCATCACCATCAGCGGCAGCTTTGAGATCCCAACCGGGGCAAAAGAACTTGTCGCCCGCGCCTGTCAGAATGGCGACGCGCAGATCAGGATCATCGCGAAAATCGGCGAATACATCCCCCATGATCCGGCTGGTCGCCAGATCAATCGCATTGGCTTTGGGGCGGTCCAAAGTCACCTCAAGCACCTGCCCCAGCCGCTGGGTTTTAATCGGTCCATCAACCATCGGACACTCCTGTGATAATCAATGCATCTGCCGCAATGGCTCTGTCAGCACAGCAGATCAGTGGGTTCACCTCAACCTCTTGCGGACGATGGGCCACCACAAAGGATTGGATCGCCAGCACCGCGTCAACAATCGCGCCGACATCAGCTGACGCACCGCCGCGATAGCCATCAAGAATTGCAAAAATGCGCAGTTGCCGTAGTGCATCCTCTATTGCACTGGTATCAGATGGCACCAGCAGCGAAACCCGATCCTGCATGATCTCGGTCATCACGCCACCAGCCGCCAGCGTCAGGACAAAACCATGCGCGGGGTCACACACGACGCCAACCAATAGTTCCGCCAAGCCATCTAGGATCATCTGTTCAACCAGAAACGCGTCGCAAGTCATTTGATCTGCTGAGGCCAGAACGCACTCAATCGATGTCAAGTTCAGCGCCAGCGCACCAGCCTCAGTTTTATGGGCAAAACCCTCGCCCTTGAGAACGACAGGAAAGTCCAACTGAGCCGTGGCAAGAGCCAAATCGGCCCTGTTTTCCACCCGATACGATTGCGGCACCTGCAACCCAAACGCCTGCAGCGCCTGTTTGGCGGTCCCTTCGCTCAGAACCTCATGCTCTGGCGCGGCGTGACCTGGCAACAACAAGGCTTCGGCGGGTACATCGCGCTTACCGATCTCTGCCGCAGCAGCAACCGCCTCCACCGCTTCAGGTATCCCGCAAAGCGGCAGGATATCGCGCGCGACCATTTCGCGAGCCACGTCTTCCGGCATGTTTTCAACAAGTGAACTGAGTATTGCAATCGGCTTACCCTTCTGTGCCTGCGCCGCCGCAACGGCATCAACGACAGGCGCCCAAGCCGCTGCGGAACAGCGATCCTCCCGGGGAAAATCCAGAACAACGAGGCCCAGCGCCATGCGATCATCGATCATGGCCGCAAAAGTTGCGGTCATCGCCGCCACATCACCCCAGATATATGTATTGTAATCCAATGGGTTGGCCAACGCCACCAGCGGACCAAGTGCTGTGCGCAAAGCCATGACTTGTTCGGCAGACAGCGCTGGAAAGCCAACGGTGGTCGCATGCGCCGCATCGGCCATCAGGCTCGCCTCACCACCGGAACAGGACATTGAGGCGACATTCGCAGACGGTAATGGCCCAACAACATGCAAGAGTTTGAGCGTTTCGACGAAAGCGGACAGGCTGCTCACCTGCCCCACACCAAGGCGTGCGAACAAGGCGCGCGCGCCCGCATCGCTCCCCGCGAGTGCTGCCGTATGTGACAGGGTTGCCGCCCGCGCCTGTTCAGATCGCCCGACCTTCAAACAGGCAATCGATTTGCCCTTTTCGCGGGCGACTTGTGCAAGGTTTTCGAACCCACGCAGATCGCCGATCCCTTCGATATGCAGCCCAAGCGCGGTGACCCGTGGATCCTCCAGAAGGCCCAAACCGATCTCGGCAAAGGATGTCTGCGCCTGGTTTCCAACGGTCACGACATAGGCAATCGGCAAGCCCCGCGCCTGCATCGTCAGGTTGATCGCGACGTTAGAGGATTGGGTGATCAGCGCCACACCGCTTTCAACACGCACACCCCCATGCTGGTCCGGCCAGAGCGCCGCACCGTCGAGATAGTTCAGCAGACCATAACAATTCGGCCCAATGATCGGCATGTCACCGGCAGCATCCAGCAATGCCGCTTGCAAATCTGCACCCGCCGCATCCTCTTGCTGGGCCTCCAAGAACCCCGATGCAAAACAGATCGCGCCGCCCGCCTCCATTGCGCATAGGTCGCGCACGATATTGATCGTCGCATTCCGGTTGACGCCGATATAGGTCGCATCAGGGGCGTAAGGCAGGTCATCCAGACTGCGAAACGGTGTCAGACCCGCGATCTGATCCTTGGACGGATGAATGACCCAGAGATCACCCGCAAATCCGATTTTCTGGCATTGGCGCAGCACTTCCGCACCCCAGGTGCCACCACCCACGACAAGGATCGAACGCGGGCGCAGCAGCCGGTCAAACCGCGCCATTCAGGCACCCAAGGGCCGAAGCAATTCGCGGCTGATGATGTGCCGCTGAATTTCAGATGTGCCGTCCCAAATCCGCTCAACCCGCGCATCGCGCCAAAAGCGTTCAATGGGAAAGTCCTCCATCAGCCCCATACCGCCATAGATTTGCAGGGTTGCGTCGGTCACGCGCGCCAGCATCTCTGTCGCGTAGAGCTTCGCAGAGGCGATTTCGCGGTTCGCAGGCAGGCCCTGATCCAGACGCCACGCGGCGGCAAGCGTCAGGAAATCTGCCGCATCAATTTCGGTGATCATATCGGCAATTTGAAACCCGATACCTTGAAACTTGCCAATGGGCTGGCCGAATTGCTCGCGTTCTGCGGCATACCGCAGCGCATAATCAAAACACCGCCGCGCCCGCCCGACAGACATGGCCGCCACCGTGATCCGCGTGGCGTAGAGCCATTCGTTCATCACTGCAAAGCCGCCATCGACCTCGCCCAGCACCTGCGCATCGGGAAGCCGGCAATCGTCAAAACTCAGAATGCAGTTCTTGTATCCCTTGTGGCTGACAGAGTTGTAGCCATCGCGCAAAGCAAAACCCGGTGTCCCGCGATCCACAAGGAATGTCGTGATCCGCTTTTTCGGCCCGCGCGGCGTGTCATCAACGCCGGTCGCCACAAAGACGATGAAGAAATCCGCATGATCGGCGCCGGATATAAAGTGCTTTGACCCGTTCAGCACCCAATCGCCCCCATCGCGCACGGCGCTGCATTTCATCCCCCGCACATCCGATCCGGCATCAGGTTCGGTCATGGCAAGCGCATCCATCCGCTCTCCCCGCACCGCAGGCAGCAGATACCGTTCCCGCTGCTCGCCCTCGCAGGCCATCAGAATATTCTGGGGACGCCCGAAAAAATGCGTCAGCGCCATGGACCCGCGCCCTAATTCGCGCTCAACCAGCGCAAAGTCGAGATGGTTCAGCCCCGCACCCCCAACACTCTCTGGGAAATTGCAAGCATAAAACCCCAGATCAATCGTCTTGCGTTTAATGTCGTCGGCGATTTCACCGGGCACCTCTCCCGTGCGTTCAACCAGCTCCTCATGCGGGTAAATCTCATTCTCAACAAATGATCGCACGGTCGAGACGATCATCTCTTGCTCATCGGTCAGGGTGAACTGCATGGGCGGCTCTGTCTTGGGGTTCCGTCAGATGACCCTAAAGACGAATTTCCAGATTGCAATCGGATCCGGCTACGCCACCTGACGGCCATCCGCCCAGACATTGCGCACAACTGGCACGTCGTGCAGCACCGAAAAGCGCAGGATATCTGCGCGTTTGCCCAGGGCGATCACACCACGGTCGTCCAGATGCACATGTTTCGCGGCATTTGCTGTAACCGTCGCAATGCCTTTGGCCCAGTCATCCCAAATCTGTGAAACCTGGACAGCCCCCATCAGCAAAGCCGCCGGAACATAGTCAGAGGACAGAATATCCAGACGGTCCAGTCGCGCCAATTCATGGGCGGCGACATTGCCGGAATGCGACCCGCCGCGTACCAGATTTGGCGCCCCCATGATGGTGGCAATGCCAGCCGCATGGCATGCCTCTGCCGCCTCCACCGTCGTTGGGAACTCTGCAATCGTGACGCCATGCGCAGCACTGGTCGCGACCTGCTCTGCGGTCGTATCATCATGGCTGGCCAGCGTCGCCCCATACCGTTTTGCTGCCGCAACGGCCCCAGCCTCATGCGCCGCGCCTAGCCTGTCCTGCAGCCCGTAAAGAAAATCCATGTAGTCAGCAAAACCCGCCCGGTCGAGATTGTGCTTGCCGCAAACGTAATCTTCGAACTTTTGCAAATCGCGGAACTGGCGCTGCCCCGGCGTGTGATCCATCAGCGACACGATACCTACGCGATCCTGTTCGCCAAACTCGTCCATTTCTTCGAGCAGCGTCTCGGAACAAATCTCGGCCCGCAGATGGATTTGATGCGAGATTTTCAGCGCCCCGGCAGCGCGCATCTGCAAAATCTCATCCGCCATTTGCCGGGCATATTTGCCATAGCGTTTGTTGCTATCCGACACGATGGACCCCACGCGGATCGCGTCAAAGACAGTGGTAATTCCGGTCGCGGCAAGCTCCCGATCATGCGCGACAATGGCAGCACGGTGGGGCCAGTCCACTTTGGGGCGTGGCGTGATGTGTCGTTCGAGGTTGTCAGTATGCAATTCGATCAGGCCGGGGCAGACAAAGTCGCCCGCACAATCCATGGCCGTCTTGGGCACCGAAGCACCCTGAAAGATATCGGCAATCTTCCCATCGCGCAGCACCAGCCCGCCCGCGATGACCTCATCGGCAAGGATGACTTGCGCATTGGCGAGAATGATGTCTTGTGTCATTGATTTGTCATGCAGCATTGGCAAAAGCCTTGGAATGTTCAGACGTTACGCGATTTTCTACACACCACCACCCGGCCCCTTCGCCGATTTCTGTGCAAGCTGGCTGGGCTGGGATAGCCGCTTGGGCCGCGCCGTGGCCCATCCTGCGATAAGCAGCGTGGATGTTGCCACGATCACCGCTGTGCCGCAAAAATACGGGTTTCACGGCACGCTGAAGGCGCCATTTCGTTTGGCGGGCGGGCAAAACATGGATGACCTGACAGCGGCTGCTGCCGCCTTTGCAAGTGCCACGCCCGCTATCACCGTTGAAAGCATGGCCTTGCAGCATGAACGCGGCTTTCTGGCTTTGCGTCCGGTCGGCGATACCACGGCGCTTGACGCGTTGTCGGCGCGGATCGTGACCAACCTTGATCATTTCCGCGCCCCTGCGGGCGAGGCTGAACTGGCGCGCCGCAGGCAGGCGCGGCTGAGCGAGCGTCAGGACCATAACCTGATCACTTGGGGCTATCCTTATGTGATGGAGGATTTTCATTTTCACCTGACGCTGAGCGGGCGGATTGATGCGGACACGGCGCAGACCGTCATCTCGCAGATGGGCCCGATGCTGCGTCCGCTGGTCCCCAAGCCCTTCCCGATTGATCACATAACACTGATGGGACAGGCGGAGGATGAGATGTTTCATGAAATCCAACGCTACGCCCTTGCCGGTTGAAGGGCGCGTAAGGCGGCGGAAATCGTGTCCTCCAACGGCCCGCTATTGTCGATCAGGTAAGGGTTCAGATCGGGCGACACCGCAAAATCCGCTTGCGCCAGCCTGCGCGCGATCTCTGCCTCATCCTCGCGTCCTCTGCTGCGCAATCGCGCCTCAAGTGCTGCGGGCGAGGCGTAAAGCTGGATAATCGCGAAACGCGCAAAGTGTGCAGCGGCGTCGGGAAGAACCTTGCGCGACAGGTTTGCCAGAACATCGCGACCGGCACTCAGATCACGCTGCACATTCCGGCGGACGCCGTAGCGCAGCCCATGGGCGGGCCATGACAGCACGAACGCATCATCGTGCAACATCTGATCAAAAATATCCTCGCTGACGCCGTCGAACTCTTCACCCCCGGCATCAGAAGGTCGCGTGATCACGCGGCGCGCCAGCACCATATTCGGCTCCGCTGCCGACATGCCACGCATCACGCTGTCCTTGCCCACGCCAGAGGGGCCAACAACCGCGATAAAGCGCCCCGTCACTCCGCAACCTGTGGCGCAAAGGCAGAGACATCAATCTCCCGGTCGCAGACATGCGCGCGCGCCGCCTCATCATGGAAAATCCCAACAATGGCCGCACCCCGCGCTTTGGCTGCCATCA
>JBCBDL010000061.1:0-19482 GCA_038529695.1 Pseudomonadota bacterium
CTTGCGCGATAAAATCGACGAAGACCGCCTGCGCCATCGCAAGGACGCCGAAAGCGAAGAGGACACCGCGCCATGGCAGCCCTAAGTGATGCCAAACGCCTTGTCGTCAAAATCGGCTCTGCGCTGCTTGTAGATGCCGAGACCGGCAAGCTGCGGCAGGATTGGCTGACCTCGCTTGCCAGTGATGTGGCCCGGATCAAGGCGCGGGGCACGCAGGTCATCATCGTCTCCTCGGGCTCTATCGCGCTGGGGCGGGGCGTGCTGGGTCTGCCGCTGACCTCCCTTGCGCTGGAACAATCGCAAGCG
Organism: Pseudomonadota bacterium; assembly: GCA_038529695.1. Lineage (GTDB taxonomy): Bacteria > Pseudomonadota > Alphaproteobacteria > Rhodobacterales > Rhodobacteraceae > Yoonia. The sequence continues at coordinate 307 of JBCBDL010000061.1, forward strand.
GCAGCGGCAGTAGGCCAGATTCAACTGGCACGCGCTTATGAAGAGGCATTGGCCCCACACGGCATCACGACTGGCCAAGTCCTTGTGACACTTGAAGATTCCGAGGATCGCCGTCGTTACCTGAATAGCCGTGCCACCATGGAAACCATGCTTGGCCTCGGCGTTGTGCCAATTGTCAACGAAAACGACACCATCGCGACGGATGAAATTCGGTATGGCGACAATGACCGGCTTGCAGCACAAGTCGCCGTTACAATCGGCGCCGATCAACTGATCCTCTTGTCAGATGTAGATGGGCTATACACGGCCAATCCCAAGATAAAGAGCAGCGCAAAACATATTGATAACGTAGATAAAATAACGGCAGAGATCGAGGCGATGGCCGGTGACGCAGGCTCTGGCCTGTCCAAAGGCGGCATGATCACCAAAATCATCGCGGGTCGCATCGCGACCGAGGCGGGGTGTGCCATGGCCATCGCCCTTGGCACTGCGCTTTATCCACTGGGCAAACTCGAAAACGGCGCCAAGGCGACTTGGTTCACAGCCCAAACGGATCCGCAGGCGGCCCGCAAACGCTGGATCGCAGCTATGAAACCGCGCGGCACCATCACGATCGACGCGGGCGCGAAGGACGCCCTGCAACGCGGCAAAAGCCTGTTGCCTGCCGGTGTCGCGCAAATCCATGGCAGCTTCGGGCGCGGCGATCTTGTGGCGATCATCGATACCGACGGCGCGCAGCTTGGCCAAGGCCTGATCCGGTATACCAGCGCCGAGGCGCGGCAGATTATGGGTCGCCGCAGCGCTGACATTGTCGACATTCTGGGCTATGAAGGGCGTGCGGCACTTGTCCATCGCGATGATATGGTTCTCTGAAGGTGCAGATATGAACGAACAAAACACAATCGGCCCCATGATGGCGCAAATCGGCAGCGACGCACGGGCCGCGGCCGCGTTGCTTGCCACAGCCAGCGCGGAGACAAAAACCCATGCGCTCAACGCCGCCGCCGATCAGGTCTGGGCGCAACGCGCCGTGATCATCGACGCGAACAAGAAAGACCTCATATTCGGCGCGGATAAGGGCCTGTCACCTGCGATGATGGACCGGCTCATGCTGGATGAAGCCCGCATTCAGAGCATGGTCGACGGTTTGCGCGCCGTTGCTGCGCAAACCGACCCTGTCGGCGAAATCACCGAGGAATGGACCCAACCCAGCGGATTACACATTCAGCGCGTACGCACGCCTATTGGTGTGATTGGCGTGATCTATGAAAGCCGCCCAAACGTCACCGCGGATGCCGGTGCGCTCTGCCTGAAATCTGGCAATGCGGTCATCCTACGCGGCGGATCGGAGAGCTTTCACTCCAGTCAGGCCATCCATGAATGCCTCGCCGCTGGTCTGAAATCTGCAGGTCTGCCCGAAACATCCATCCAGCTGATCCCCACCCGCGACCGCGCCGCCGTTTCCGCCATGCTGCAAGCCACTGACCATATCGACGTCATCGTGCCCCGCGGCGGTAAGGGCCTTGTCGGTCTGGTTCAACGCGAGGCGCGGGTCCCTGTCTTCGCCCATCTCGAGGGCATCTGCCATGTCTATGTGGACGGTGATGCCAATCTCGAAAAAGCCACAGCCGTCATCGTGAACGCAAAAACCCGCCGCACCGGCATATGCGGGTCAGCCGAAACACTGCTGGTCGACCAGGCGTTCCATGACAAATATGGCGACGTGCTAAGCGACGCGCTGATTGACGCAGGGGTCGAGGTGCGCAGCGATGGCCTGAAAGGTACCAAGTCCGCGCAACCGGATGATTTCGGACAGGAATTTCTGGACATGATCATCGCCGCGAAGGTTGTAAACGGGGTGGATGAGGCGATTTCCCATATCCGCCAATACGGTTCAAACCACACCGACGCAATCATCACCGAAAACGATGCGATCGCCGCTCAATTCTTCCGCGAACTCGACAGCGCGATCCTCATGCGCAACGCCTCAACGCAATTCGCAGATGGCGGCGAATTCGGCATGGGTGCCGAGATCGGGATCGCCACGGGCAAATTGCATGCACGAGGGCCCGTCGGGGCCGTTCAACTCACCAGCTTCAAATATCTGGTCACCGGGGACGGGACGATCCGCCCCTAAAATAGCGCGACGAGTTTGTCGGTATCCATCGAAAGATGCAGTGTGCGACCGGCCTCTGCCATCACGCCGGGGATCAGGGCGAATTGGACCTGCGCAGCTGTATATTCATATCCGACAACGGGCCGCGTCATCGTGTCCCATAACGCACCATCCACACTTAGTCTGGGGCCTTCCGCGCTCAGCCGCCATTGATCGCCCTCCTGAACAACATGGATGTCACCACCCATCGGCAGCGATGCTTCAAAGCACTGCATCAGCAAGAGCGCACAACGGACAAGGCGGCGGGGTTGATCGCCATCAACATTCCAGAAATACGTAAACCGTCCGCCACGTGCCGTCGCTGCCAGGATCGATACGATTTCGGTTCTGCCGATCATTTGGGTTTCGGCCGAGGCCCCATACGCGATGCGAAAAAAGCGAATGCGCGCATTTGCGTTTTCCACGCTTTCGCTGATCAATTGCATTTCGGGGCCGGTATCGCCATCTGTCAGCGACAAAAGCTCGACACCATTGCCGATCGCGCCGATTGGGCTGATAAGATCGTGACAGATACGCGAACCGACAAGGGCAGCCAGATCAGGGGTCATTCTTAAAGCTCCTTTGATAAAGGAAAAGAAGTGTCAGATATCAATGCAATATTGGAACCCGGTATGCTCGTGCGCCATCCTGACCGTCCCGGATGGGGGGTCGGGCAGGTGCAGTCGAATATCGGCGGAAAGATCACGGTCAATTTCCGAGAGGAGGGTAAGGTTGTCATAGACGGATCGCGTGTCCTTCTTGTTTTGGTATTCGAAGAATAAACACAACCCATGGGAGAAAAACACCAAAATCTGACAACGTGTAAGACAGTGGTAGTGGTTTAACGGTTAGCAAAAGGTTAATGCGTTCCGGGAAAAGTAAACGCGGTCCAAGATGCAGCATATGAACTCAATCACCGGCCAGAATTTTCGGGTCGACATTGCGCAGGATGATGCGGACCTGCATCAGGCGCAACGGCTGCGCTACGATGTCTTTGTGGCCGAACTTGGCGGAGATGGACCGGAAGTGGACCATCAGCAACGGCAAGAGCGGGACCGCTATGACCCATATGCGACCCATCTTCTCCTGCGCGATCTATCGCGCCGCCCAGACGACAACGTCGTCGGTGTTTATCGGGTTTTAACCTCGGCTGGGGCAAAGGCCGCGGGGCAGTTCTATTGCGAAGACGAATATGACCTCACATCTTTGAAAAACGGCCCAATGCGGCTGCTCGAGCTCGGACGTTCGTGCCTGCACCGGGACTATCGCGGCGGTGCGGGCCTTGTGCATCTTTGGGGGGCGTTGTCGGAATATGTCAGCGCCAATCGGATTGATGTGTTGTTCGGTGTGGCGTCGTTCCACGGCACCGACGTGACCGCCAAGGCGCCGCAGCTTAGTCTGCTACATCACCATTACCGCGCCCCCGAACGCTATCGTGTCCACGCAATTGGCCCGACAGCGCATCCGATGGACATCATGCCGGCAAATGCAATCGATCGGGTCGCTGTGATGCGCGATATGCCCCCACTGATCAAGGCCTATCTGCGGCTTGGCGGGACGGTGGGCGCGGGCGCCTTTGTTGATCATGCATTCAACACCACGGATGTCTGTCTGATCCTGCCGACCGCCGCTGTGCCGGACCGGCAACGTCAGCGATTTGAGCAGGGCACCCGCGCCCGTGGCTGACACCTGGTATAGCGATGACACACCCCCGCCCGCGCCGCTTGGTCCAAGCGACTGGCTACGCGTCACAGCGCGTGCGATCCCCTTGGTGTTGCTGGTCTTTGGCGGCCTGATGATATTGCTGCTGATCCGGCTGGTCGAGCGCCCGCTTTACGGGGTCAGACGTCCGGTGACGCCCCATATTACGCAATTTGTGTGCCGGACTGCATTTGTTCTGTTAGGTATCAAGTATCGCAGCATTGGTACACCCATGGCCGGTCCCGGTGCGGTGGTAGCCAATCACAGCTCATGGCTTGATATTTTTGCGCTCAATGCCCGCAAACGAATTTATTTCGTTTCAAAATCCGAAGTTGCCGCCTGGCCGGGTATCGGGTGGCTCGCCCGTGCGACGGGCACTGTCTTTATCCGGCGTGACCGTCGCGACGCCACATCCCAGATCGCAATCTTCCGCGAAAGACTGTCAGCAGGGCATAAGCTGTTGTTCTTTCCCGAAGGCACATCGACAGACGGATTGCAGGTCTTGCCGTTCAAACCGACGCTGTTTGCCGCATTCTTTGATGATCAACTGCGTGAAACACTGCAAATCCAACCGGTGACGGTGAACTACGCAGCGCCTACCGGCGCTGATCCGCGGTTTTATGGCTGGTGGGGCGACATGGATTTTGGCCCGCATCTGCTTGGTACATTGGCTGCCAAACAGCAGGGAAGTGTCAGCGTCACCTATCATGCGCCTGTTCAGGTGCGCGATTTCAAAGATCGCAAGGCACTGGCCAAAGCGACCGAAGCGCTCGTCCGTGGCGGGTTACAACCCATCAACAAATGATGCACCGGCATGCGACAATAAGGCCGCAATGACCGGCGCCAGGATCGCCAGCGCGGTCTCAAGCAGTTTGACCATCGATCGTGGTGCCTCTGGCGTGTCGGCATCCGTGCTGGGGCGATTTGCAAGGCGGCTGTGTAACACGAACATCACCGGCAGGTAGAATGTCAGGACGATCAACGAAAACGATGTCGCCCAGAAAAGCGCCAGCCCGTTCTGCAAAGAACGATAGGCAGCCAATGCGCTATCATCCAAAAACGGCACGGGCCAGCCGCTCCACCCGTAGATGCAAAGCGTTGCTGCAGTGAACAATGTCGACGAGACATATAGATAAAGTTTGGGACCTTGAAAAACATCCCTGGCCGGATGCCGCGCGATATCATCTTGCGTCAGCATGACGGCGCGGCTGCAACCTTGTGCCGATGCGACAAGCCCCACAATCGTCACGAATGTGATCAAATTCAAATACAGTCCCAGACCGGTGGGTGTTTCGCCCGCACGATACACGCCAAATACGCAGCTTTCGGGCTGGTTCAGCACCTCATGACAATGGTTCATGACCTCTGTGAATAACGCCGTGCCAAGGTTTTGAAAGTTCCGGTTCTCGCCTGCGACGCTGCCAAAGGCGATGCTGACCCCAATCGCGAGCCCCAGATAAGCTGCGAAAAACGCCAGATCCTTGCGTGCCATTCCTGGTCGTGGGTCATCATCGGTGCTTGGGCGCAGCACACCGCGCAGACCAACACCCGTCAGAATATCGCGAAACAGCAGCCCCACAGCGCCGACAGCCACCCAGACCAAGAATACGACCGCTGCCTGCAGCGTGTAGCGCGTCGCGTTTTCGTGATAGGAACTGGCCGCATCAAAGATGGGCGTCAGGCCGCCGATAACAGGGTTGTTCAACCGAAAGGTCAGCAATTCGACGGCCGCATAAAAGACAAGCGGTGTCGCTGCAAGACCATACATCTGCAGCTGTCTGGTCATTGTCGAAATCTCTTGGGCTTTAATCTGGCCTGCAGCTTGCCGTACCGCATGGCACTGCGTCAACCATGTCAGCTTCCCGTCATCGCGCGGCGCAAGGTTAACAGGGTCTCTGCCGGATCATCAGCTCCCCAGATCTCTTCCCCGATCCCAAAGAAATCCGTATGCGGCGCCAGGTTGCGGACCAGGTCGATATCCAGCGCACCTTCGGCAACCACTGGGACCTCGATCATCAGCGACCACCATTCAAACAGCTCCAACTCTGCCTGACGGCCATCACCCAATGATGTCACACCCACTGGCCCGAAACTCACATAATCTGCGCCGAGTTCACCGGCCGTCATCCCGTCATGCCGGGAGTTTGCACAATAGCTGCCAACAATCGCATCCGCCCCCAAGTCCTTGCGCACCTTTTTGACGGACCGCGACCCGTCGGGCAGATGGACGCCATCCAGACCCAACCGTTCGACCATCATGATATGGCTGTCGATGACCAAAGGCACATCGCGGGCATCGGTGATCGTACGCAGCGTGTCGGCGGCCTTGACGATGCGGCTGTCATCCTTGGTACCCAGAGCCAGCCTGACACAGGCGACATCAACCTGATCCAGACAGGCGGCCAGTTGGTTGGGGAATGTTGAAAGATCGAATTCAGACGGCGTGATCAGATAGATTTGAGGCAGTTCCGGCGCGTCCGACATGGGGGCGTCTTTCTTCTAATTCTTCAACAGTTCCGGACTTCTAGCCGGGTTTGGCGGGCTTGGCTATGCTTTGGGGGGAAGGGATCGCGCATAATCCAGCGCCATGCCCACGATCTGCGCGCGCCGGTCATCATCGCCCAACACATCTTCGGACACGTCAACCATGCCGCCCATCTTGCGTCCAGTGAACGACAGTGGCGTGATCCCATCCATCTGCAAGGCATCCGCTTCGGCTGCCTTACCCACACGGGCCATACCGCCACCCTGATGGACACCGCAAATCATGTTGCCGTCTTTGAGAAAACAAAGTCCGCCGAACATCCTCTTTTCGCTGATCCCTGCTTCACCCGACAGCGCTTCGCGGATCAGGGTTGCATAGCCTTCGTCATAAGCCATCGGCGGCTCCTTGCCTTGTATTCTGCGCCAGCGTATCACGCGCCGCGATATCAAAGGAACCCCGATGCCCAGCCCCGACCCTCAACCCGCCTTTGTCCTGATCCGCCCGCAGATGGGCGAAAACATTGGTGCAGCAGCGCGCGGTATGTGGAATTTTGGCCTTGACCGGATGCGGATCATCGCCCCGCGCGATGGCTGGCCCAATCAAAAGGCGGTGGCCATGGCCAGCGGGGCAGGGCGGCTGCTGGATGAGGCGCAGATTTTCGACGACACGCCCGGCGCCATCGCCGATTGCGATTATGTCTATGCGACCACGGCACGGCCACGCGGGCTGACCAAACCTGTTTTGACCCCCGAAGCCGCGATGCAAGAGGCGCGCATAAAAATCGCGCAAGGCAGCAAAGTGGCGGTGATGTTCGGGCCCGAACGATCCGGCATGGAGAACGAAGATATCGCCCGGGCAAACGCGATCATATCGGTGCCCGTGAACCCGGACTTCCCATCTCTGAACCTTGCACAATGTGTCCTGCTGACAGGCTATGAATGGCGGCGTGACAGCGTACCGGCGGGGGCTGCGCGTACCGATGCCGTCGGCGACTGGGCCGAACAGATCGAGATCGAAAAGCTCGCCGAACATTATGAAGAGCGGCTGCAAGAGGCCGGTTTCTTTTTCCCCGAACACAAAGCCGCCAACATGAAACTGAACCTGCGTAATCTCTGGTCGCGGATGCCCCTGACGCGGGCGGATACGCAGGTCTTGCACGGGATCATGCGGCAAATGGTGCGCTGGAAAGAGAAAGGTTAAGCGGTGTTAACCTTGATGACCGAACGCCAGGTTAAAGCCGGTCATTCTGCACAAGTGTACATATAGTTTCTGTACGCAATCTGTATCACTTCTGTACAGCAGCAACGCCCACAAAATCAGGCGGTTAACGACGTTTGCGGTGTTGTGCGACGACTCCACGCCCACCGTGTTAACACATTCCGCGTCACCCTGACGCTTGCAGGTCTGCGGCAGCGGGCATAGGGTCCGCGCGAAATGACAAAAAGGTCCCAAATGGCCACGAAACGGAACATCTTTGAAGAGGTTGGCGACACCCCAAAACAGACCGCCGCACCGGGCGTCATTGACGCCAAACAGGGTGGCGCACGGCGCGGTATCCGGCTGTGGCTGATGGCGCTGTTTGGCCTTGTGCTGGTGATGATCGTCGTGGGCGGTTTAACCCGCCTGACTGATAGCGGCCTGTCGATCACCGAATGGAAACCGGTCACCGGTGCACTGCCGCCGATGTCAGCCGCCGAGTGGGAAAGTGAATTCGACAAATACCGCGCCATCCCGGAATATCAGTTGCAAAACAAAGGGATGAGCATGGCCGAGTTTAAGGTCATCTATTGGTGGGAATGGGGCCACCGGCAGTTGGGGCGCTTTATCGGACTGGTCTGGGCTGTGGGCTTTGTTGGTTTCCTTGCCGCACGAAAGATTCCCACTGGCTGGACGCCGAAACTGCTGCTTCTCGGTGCGCTTGGCGGTCTGCAGGGTTTTATCGGCTGGTGGATGGTCGCGTCGGGCCTTGAAGAGGGGATGCTGGATGTCGCCTCTTACCGGCTCGCGACGCATCTTGGCCTCGCCTTTGTTATCTTTGGATTTATCGCCTGGTACGTTTATCAGCTGGGACGACGCCAAAGCGATCTCTTGCAAGCCCGGCGCAACGGCGACACGGACCTCGCGCGGCTGGGTTCGGTGCTGATCGGTTTCACCTTCTTACAGATCATACTTGGCGCGCTGGTTGCAGGCATTGATGCTGGCCGTGCCTACCCTGACTGGCCGCTGATGGCGGGTGGGTTCCTGCCCCCGCAACCTTTTGATTTACAACCACTTTGGCGCAATTTCTTCGAAGACGACGGGCTGGTCCAGTTCATGCACAGGATGGCCGGGTACCTGTTGTTTTTGTTTGCGATTTTCGTTTGGCTGCGTGCCCGAAAATCTGCAAATGGGCAGACGCGGTTCGCCTTTAACGCGGTGATGGCGATGATGCTGTTGCAGATGGTGATCGGCATTGTCACCGTGATTTACTCTGCACCGTGGCAGATCGCAATTATCCACCAGCTTGGCGCAGTCATCCTGTGGGCGCTCGTCCTGCGCGCCCGGTTCCTCGCGCAATATCCCATTCCGCAGTCGATCCGAGGCAGTTAAATGACCGCATATCAAGAGCTTATGGCGTTCCAGCGCGAGACAGAGGCGTTGGCGCAAATCGCAGGTCGCCTGGGCTGGGATCAGGAAACCATGATGCCCGAAGGTGCGACACCGCAACGCGCCGAAGAACATGGCGCAATGGCCAATATCCTGCATGCCCGCCGGATCGACCCGCGTGTTGGTGAATGGTTGGAAAAGGCCGAAGCGCCAGATGCAACAGCGGCGGCTAACCTGCGGGAAATAAAGCGTGATTTTGAACGCACATCCAAGGTACCCGCGCGGCTGGCTGCGGAACTGGCGAAGACCACATCGCTCGCCCATCGGGTTTGGGCGCAGGCACGCGAAGACGAAGATGTGGCGTCTTTTCTGCCCATGCTGCAAAAGGTTGTGGACCTGCGCAAAGAAGAGGCGGCGGCTGTTGCGGGCAATGCTGACCCTTATGATGCACTGCTCGACGATTATGAACCGGGTGCAACGGGTGCAAGTCTGGCCGCGATGTTCGACGCGCTGCGCCCGCGGCTTGTCGCTTTGCGCGCCGCAATTCTGGACACGCCGGCACCCGCATCGCTATCCGGCACATTTGACGAGAACGGACAGCTTGCGATTTCGCAGAAACTGGCGCTGGCCTTTGGCTACAGCCTGAAAAACGGGCGCATCGACAAGGCCGTGCATCCCTTTTCGTCCGGCTCCGGTCTGGATGTCCGGATCACCACCCGGACAAGTGCGACTGATCCATTCAATTGTTTCTATTCGACCGTGCATGAGGTGGGCCATGCCGCCTATGAGCAAGGCATTGATGAAGAACACCTTTTAACACCTTTGGGCCGCGGTGTATCGATGGGTGTGCATGAAAGCCAAAGCCGCATCTACGAAAACCAGCTGGGGCGAAGTAGGGCGTTTACCGGTTGGCTATACGGTCAAATGCGCGACACGTTTGGTGATTTCGGGATTGCGGATGAGGACGCGTTCTATGCCGTTGTGAACCGTGTCCATGACGGGTTCATCCGCACCGAAGCGGATGAGGTGCAGTATAACTTGCACGTGCTGTTGCGCTTTGATCTGGAACGCGCATTGATCGCCGATGATCTGGCGGTGGCTGATCTGGAAGCTGCCTGGAACGACCGTTTCGCGGCTGATTTTGGGTATCCGGTCGACAAACCGTCAAATGGTGTCTTGCAGGATGTGCATTGGTCCGAAGGGCTGTTCGGCTATTTCCCGACCTATACGCTCGGCAATGTCTATGCCGGCTGCCTGCATGATGCATTGCGCGCGGCTGTGCCTGATCTGGATGTGCAATTGGCGCAAGGTGATACATCCGCAGCAACAGGGTGGCTGCGCACGAACTTGCAGCAATATGGTGGGCTGCGGACGCCAGTTGACACGATCAAACATGCGACAGGTGCGAAACCCAGTGAGGCGCCGTTGCTAGATTATCTCGAAGACAAGTTTGGCGAGATTTACGGGCTGTAACCTAAAGGTGCGGCTGCGCCGCATGACACTTTTGGTGCCTCCGGCGGCGGTATTTTTTGAACAAAAGAAGTTACCAGTTAGGGTCGCGCTTTTCCAAGAAAGCGTTAATGCCTTCATTGGTGTCCGCCTCAAGCATGTTCTGGACCATCACATCGCCGGTATAGGCGTAGGCCTCTGCCGTGGCCATCTGGGCCTGCTCATAGAATGCCTGCTTGCCGATTTTCACAGCACTGGGCAACTTACCCGCAATGGCCTGCGCCAGTTCCGTCGTCTCGCGCGACAAAGCATCCGAGTGGACGGCGCGGTTGATCAGGCCAAGTCCCTGCGCCTCGCGGGCATTGATGAACCGGCCTGTCGTGAGCATTTCAAACGCGGCCTTGCGGTGAATGTTGCGGGTCAGCGCCACCATGGGCGTTGAACAGAAAAGGCCAATATTCACACCGTTCACGCCAAAGCGCGTGTCATCTGCAGCGACGGCCAGATCGCAGGTGGCCACCAGCTGACAACCAGCGGCGGTGGCAATGCCATGCACCTGCGCGATGACAGGCTGCGGGATGGATTGGATTGTCTGCATCATCACAGCACAACGATCAAACAGATCCTTGAAATAGGCCGCCCCACCGTCTTGTGCCTGACGCCCGGCTTGCATTTCCTTCAGATCGTGGCCTGCGCAAAAGGCCTTGCCGGTGCCTTTCAGGATCACAACCCGAACCGTTGGGTCGTCGGCAATGGCATCAAATGCCGTCTGCAATTCGGCGAGCATCGCGTCCGACAGCGCATTCAGCCGGTCTGGCGCGTTCATCGTCAAGGTTGCAATGGACGCCGCGTCATTGCGGTCAAGGATTGTCATGGGCGCTCTCTTCTGCTGATTTGACCCAAGGTTAAGCGGGAGAGGGCGACAATGGAACCACAGATGGACATTCCAGCGCTCCAGGCTTTTGTTGCCCGCGAATTTCCGCAATTGGGGGATGACTTTACGATCGATGCGCTGACCGAGGATGGCGTAACCGTGCGTCTAAATGTGGCCGAACGTCATCTGCGACCCGGCGGGACCGTGTCGGGGCCGTCGATGTTCGCGCTGGCCGATGTGGGGATGTATCTGGCGATCCTTGCGCGGTTGGGGCCTGTGGCGCTGGCCGTCACCACGAATTGCGCCATCGATTTCATGCGCAAACCCGCGGCCGATGCGGATATGATCTGTAAAACGCGGCTTTTGAAACTGGGGCGCGTTTTGGCGGTGGGGGATGCGATGCTCTATAGCGAGGATAAGGAGGCGCCGGTCGCGCGCGCGTCGCTGACTTATTCGATCCCGCCCAAATGAAAAAGGGGCCGGAACGTATCCGGCCCAGTCAGGAAGAAGGCAGGCGGATCTCCGGGGTCTTGATCCTAGTCCTGCCAGAACGGTTTGGCAGCCTCTGCTTGGGCAGTGGCGGCATCCAAACCGATATCGCGCAACAGATGTGGTGCGAGATCTTTCAGCACGCGGCGACTTTTGCGGCGGGTGTCCCATGTTACAACCAGCACCGCGAATTTGACCGCAAGACCGGCAAGAACAGGGAGCTTGCCGTCGGCATTCAAGATCTGGATCTGCGCGGTGTGGAGCGCGTGTGTCATGGGACTACTCCTTTACAATTGTATTGACACAATATAGCGATATGCTATGTAAAATTGATACAAATGTGGTCGGCGTAGGTCTATGGAATGATTGTATCGGGTACAAAATGGGAAGATGACCTGCGCCGCGCCGGGAAATCCAAGTACAAAGCATTGGCGAAGGCCATTCGTGAAGGCATTGTGTCGGGTCAAATGCCCCCAGGGCACAAATTGCCACCTGTGCGCGACCTTGCGTTTGAGGTTGGGATGACCCCTGGCACAGTGGCGCGCGCCTATAAGCTGCTGATTGATGAGGGGCGACTCGAGGCCGGGGTGGGCAGGGGTACGTTTGTGGCGGGTGTACAACGCGCGCCACAGTCAGTGGTGCCGGGCACGCCGGTCATGCATGATCCGGTCTATGAAATGCATGCACGCGCTCATTTACTGAGCCCCAAAATGCCGGAAGTGGGACAGGCCGCGCTGATCCGCGACGCCATGCATGCGGTTGCGGCAGAGACGGATGCCGAGGCGTTGCTCGGCTATCCCAGCCGAGAGAGTGACGTTCCCGCACGGCAAGCTTTTGCCGAAACGCTTAGCCCCGATCAGGTCGGGGCATTTACATTGGACGATGTGGTTACGTCGCATGGTGGGCAAAACGGGATCATCATGATCCTGCAGAGCCTGTTGCGCGGCCCCAGCCCGGTGGTTGCGGTGGATGAGTTGAGCTACGGTGGCTTCCGGTCTGCCGCAATGGTCAGCCGCGCGGCGCTTGTCGGCATTCCGTGGGACGATCAGGGGCCGCTGCCGGATGCATTGGCGCTGGCGATCAAGGAAAAGGGGATACAGGTCTTTTGTACATCGGCGGAGGTTTGCAATCCCACAGTGCTGTCGACCTCAGCAAAGCGCAGGCAAGAGATTGCGCGGGTCGCCGAACGCTATAACGTGCATATTCTTGACGATGACTGCTATCGGTTGATGGGAACGGCGTATACCGGGCCAAGCTATCGGATGCTGTTGCCAGAACTGGGGTGGTACGTGACCTCGCCATCGAAATCGATCACGGCGGCATTGCGGATCGGCTTCACGATTGCGCCGACCGGGTGGGCAGGCGCGTTGATGCGCACGGCGACTTTTGGGTCATTCGGGGTCAGCCGGTTGGTGACGGACGTCTATGCGCGTATCATGGCGCAACCAACATTGGATCAGGTGACGGCGCAGATCAGGGCGCGGATCAGGCAGGATATCCGTGCGGCTGCCAACGTGCTGGGCTGCTACCGCATGAACTGGTCGGAAGATGTGCCGTTCTTCTGGCTCGACTTGCCAGATGGCTGGCGGGCGGGTGAATTCTGCCAAGCGGCCGAAGCGGCGGGCGTTTTGGTGAAATCGGCTGAAGATTTTTCCCTGCGCGACGGCAGATCCGTTCATTCGGTCCGGGTCGCGGTGAATGGGCGCGTTCCGCACGGTCGCTTTCAGGATGCGTTACAGGTTCTGCGTGATTTGTTGGACAACCCACCGGAAAGACTCGCTGTCTAATGGGGTAAAATAATACCTAAATTCTAACAGTTTGATTTTGCTTGTTTATTTGTTAAATGGCGCGCTTGACTGCACATCGCGCCCCTTTATAACGCCCCAATCCGAATGACAGCGGCATAGGCCGCCCCAACGATATTGGTGAGACATGAAAACCTTTACCGCAACCCCGGCGGATATCGACAAGAAATGGATCCTGATCGACGCCGAAGGCGTGGTCCTGGGCCGTCTTGCGTCGATCGTCGCCATGCGCTTGCGCGGCAAGCACAAGCCCTCCTTCACGCCGCACATGGATATGGGCGACAACGTGATCGTCATCAACGCTGAAAAGGTCCAGATGACGGGCAACAAGCGTGATGAGAAATATTACTGGCACACCGGCCATCCCGGCGGGATCAAATCCAAAACCAAGGCCGAGATCCTGGAAGGGGCGCATCCTGAGCGCGTTGTGATGAAAGCCGTCCAGCGCATGCTGCCGGGCGGCAAGCTGAGTCGCAAGCAAATGACGAACCTGCGTGTTTTCGCAGGGACCGAGCATGGCATGGACGCCCAGAAGCCAGAAGTTCTGGACGTCAAATCCATGAACAAGAAAAACACGAGGACTGCATAATGGCCGATCAAGTAAACTCGCTCGAAGAGCTGGGCCAAGTCGCCGAAGGTGTTGAGGCTGTCGAGGCGCCTGTTGTTGAGACCGCCACCCCACGTGAGCCCGTTCGTGACGAACTGGGCCGGTCTTATGCCACTGGCAAACGGAAAGACGCGATTGCACGCGTCTGGATCAAGCCGGGTTCCGGTAAGGTCACCGTCAACGGCAAGGACATGAATGATTATTTCGCGCGTCCTGTGTTGCAGATGATCCTGGCCCAACCATTCACCGTCGCTGGCGTGACCGGTCAGTTTGATGTGGTCGCAACCGTCAAGGGTGGAGGGCTGTCTGGTCAAGCCGGTGCAGTCAAGCACGGTGTTTCCAAGGCGCTGCAGCTTTACGATCCGTCGCTGCGCCCTGCATTGAAGGCCGCAGGCTTCCTGACCCGCGACAGCCGCGTGGTTGAGCGGAAGAAATACGGCAAAGCCAAAGCGCGCAAGAGCTTCCAGTTCTCCAAGCGTTAAGCGCTGTCTGCTTAACAAAGTTTGACGAAACGCCCACACCAACATGTGGGCGTTTTTTTTGCAGCTTCTCAAGGCAATAATCAGGTGGGCAGCATTTGGCAAAAAACTACAAAACGCAATTGGCCTGGCAGATTGGCGAAAGTCTAGTCGTTGCTGAGCTTGGTCGGCGTGAGATCGTGGCAACAGCTTTTTCAGGCAATGTGCCCGATATTGATATCCTGGCATTTGCGAACAACAACACGCTGCATATGCAAGTCAAAGCTACGCGTCATGTGACCACGCAGTTTGACGCGGCGAAACATCTGAACATCGTGTTTGAAGGTGAAAGACAGAGTGTATTGGGATTGAACGATGCGCTTGACGGCGATCTCGTCCACGTCTTTGTAAAGATTGGCATCGACAGGAGCGCTGATCGGTTCTTTGTTTTGGAACAGAAGGATTTGCAGGCCATACTTCACGACAATCATGGTGCATGGCTGGCGAAACACAACGGCATTCGCCCACGCAATCCAAAATCGACACATGTCGCGCTGAAGATCGACTCGCTCGCGGTCTTTGAGGACAACTGGCAACTCATCGAACGGCGTTTGGGCTTGAAGTAAGGCGATCCTGCCAAACCGCCTTGCACATATTTACCCCGTCTTGCGTTTGCGCGCCTGCAAATTCACACTGACATAAGTGTTGATCATGTTCAGCGTGTTCACGAAAGCCTCGATTGAATAGCCGAAGATGAACGACAGAAGATAAATCAGCGGGCGGTTCAGATCGACGCTCATCGTCAGGATGTTGGAGGGTACCAGGAGCATTGAAAATGTCAGCGCTGCCAGCCCGGCGAAAACTGTGCGCAGCACCGAATAGCTGAGCCCGAGTGCCGAGATATTCGTGTTCAATATCCGCCACATGCAATAGACAATTGATCCTAACGCGCCATAGATGATTGGCAGCGCCCATAGATGGACGATGTTCAGGCGTTCCTGCAGTTCCTGCATCCGTGCGACCACAGAATAGCGCGATTGCGCATAGGTGCTGCTGACCACGCGCCCCGCGGCCTCCATTGTTGCCAGTTCGATCTGCTCAATCTGCCACAGGCTATCGCGGAAACTGCTATCGATGGCGATGCTCTGCAACTCTTCTTCGAACTCGTTTGGTGTCTCCGCCCCGTCGTCTTGGGGTTGATTTTCATTTCTTTCCGGGCAGGCCAAAAAGATTGTAAATCCGCTGTCGGTCCCGCAATAGGTATCGCGAGCCGTCGTGATCCACTTTGCCACTGGATTGAAATCCTCACTGAGCGCGCGCATGCGTTGCGGTAGCAAGACTTCGCTATGGTATTGGGTTTTGAGCGCTGTGAATTGTTCCAGGTAAACCAGCTGCGGCTCCAGGTCGCCATTTTGCGAGGTTGCGGGCGACCGCGCGAAATAGTTTTCAAGCTCGACCAATTGCATCATTGCGCCAAAATGATCGAAGTTTACAAATTCTTGCGCCTCTTGGATGACGAAAGAGGCGCGGTTGGACCAGTATGAAAAATGGAATGCGCCTAGCACCAGTACGAAACCGATCATGGCGAGAAGTGGGCTGCTAAGTTTGTGATGCTTGTTGCGATGCGGAGAGCGCCCGTTGAGCACCTCGTTGAGTGTGTAAGCATCGACCGTTTGCAACGCCTTGTCATAAGCATCCTGGAAGGCCCGGCTGAGTTCGTTTACATCCGCGTCATCGAATGTCTGCCCTTCATCTGCGTGATCGGTTGGCCGATTGTCGAAAGGGCGCAAGGCAATGACCAGCGCCAAGCAATCCTGTCCTTCAATCCGCAGCAGATAGTCCCGTAAATGCGTGCTTTCGCGCCGCAACTTATCCAGGCTGCTTTCCAATTTCTTCGAAAGATAGGCCATTATTGCATCACGCCTTGTGCAGGGCCTTTTGGCAAGGTGCAGTGACACACTTGTCCTGGGCTGACAATAACGACCGGCCAACACCATTGACCGCCCTGCACCAGACAAGACCCTTTTGGCGCGTTTTGGGCGGTGGCACTGGTTGCAAGAATGGCGGTAATGACTAATGGAACAGCCCGCCGGGCAATCTTCAATGAAGACATCTCAAACCTCAAATAAAATGCATTTAGACGCGATAAACGCCTTGGAAATAATCACTAATAATAGCACGGATTGTTGCCTTGGTCAAAACAGCTGCCAGGCAGGCCAGCCCGACATCGGCTGAAGACACGATTAAGGATTGCACTTTCATCGGCTTAGGACAAAATCGTGGGATGTGGCGATACCTGACCATGACAGATACAAGACGCAGCGCTCTGATGATCAGCCCGCCGTTTCTTTATGCATTGCTGTTGATGGCATTCCCGCTGGCCGCGATTTTTTTGTTCAGCTTCTGGACGCAGGATTTCATGGATGTGGATACGACATTCACATTGAACAATTACCGTGAAATCGTGGCGCAGCCGATTTATGGCACGTTGCTGGGACGATCGCTCTATGTCTCTGGATGTGTGACGCTGGTGACTGTTTTGCTCGCCTTTCCAGTGGCTTACTTCGTTTCGTTTCACGTCCGTCCCGAACGCAAATCGCTTTGGTTGTTTTTGATCACCATTCCGTTCTGGACCTCTTACCTGATCCGGGTTTTCCTTTGGAAGGTGATCCTGGGCTTTAATGGGGTGATCAATACCGGGCTGATCAATATCGGTCTGATTGAGGAGCCGCTGACCTTCATTCTTTACAATGTGAACGCAGTGATTATTACGCTCGCCCATGCGTTTGCGCCCTTTGCAATCCTGCCGATCTTTGTCGCGCTCGAAAAGATCGACAGATCACTGCTGGAGGCCGCACAGGACCTCGGTGAAAACAAGGTCATGACGTTCTTTCGCGTCACGCTGCCCTTGGCGATGCCAGGGGTCGTCGCGGCGGTGTTAATCGTGTTTATCCCGACGATTGGCGATTATGTGACGCCCGAACTGATGGGCGGGGCCGGGGGCAAGCTGATCGCGAACATGATCCAGACGCAGTTTTTGGCATTGAATAACGCGCCTTTGGGTGCGGCACTGGCGATTGTTGCGATGGTCTGTGTGACGGCGATTTCGCTTGTCTTTGTACTGCTGAACCGTCGGTGGCTGAAAGGACGTTCATGAGCTTGCGTGTCTATGCCGTCGCATATCTGATTTTCCTATATGCCCCAATCGCTTTGCTGCCGGTCTTTGCGTTCAACGAGGCCACAATCATCGCCTTTCCGCTGAGTGGTTTTACCACCGACTGGTTTGGTGAATTGTGGACGAATACATCGCTGCATACAGCCGTTGGTAACTCGGTTTTCATCGCTGTGATGACGGCGATTTTGTCCACACTGCTGGGGATTTGCGCGGCCCGTGCGGGGGCGATGGGGCATTTTCCGATGAAGGCAGGGATCATGGGATTCATCATGTTACCCCTTGTTTTGCCAGAGATTATTGTGGCGGTATCGCTGCTGGTTGTGGTCGTCCAAATCTTCGATCTGGGTCTGTCAAACTGGACGATCATCGCGGCCCATGTGCTGATCTGCACGCCGTTTTGCATCGCGATCCTGAACGGTGCTTTTCAGAACCTTGATCCGTCGATGGAAGAGGCGGCAATGGATCTGGGGGAAAGCCGGTTTGGCGCGTTCCGATCGGTGACTTTGCCGCTGGTGATGCCGGGCATCATTTCTTCGATGTTGATTGCTTTCACAATCTCATTGGACGAATTCATCATTGCGTTCTTTCTGTCGGGCGTCAGCCCGACGATGCCGGTCTATATCTGGGGCTTGCTGCGGTTTCCCGCGTCTTTACCCGTGGTGATGGCCTTGGGGACAATCCTTGTCGCGCTCTCTATCTTATTGTTAACACTTGCAGAAATCCTGCGCCGCCGCGGTTTGGCCCGCGCGGGTGTCGCCGATAATGGGGGCTTTCTTTGACCGCTTTGATCACGCTGGAAGGCGTCAATAAACACTATGGCGACTACCACGCGCTGCGCGATATCGACCTGACGATTGATGAGGGCGAGTTCTTCTCGCTGCTTGGTCCGTCGGGCTGCGGCAAGACCACGCTCTTGCGCACGATTGCCGGATTTGAAAGTGTTTCCAGTGGGTTGGTGACCATAGGTGGTGAGGATATGGCGGGGGTGCCTGCGAACCTGCGCCCGACGAATATGGTGTTTCAATCCTATGCGATCTTCCCGCATCTGAGCGTGGCCGAGAATGTGGCGTTTGGCCTGCGCAAGCGACCCGATATCCCGAAAACTGCGGTGGATGAGACGTTGGAGATGGTTGGGCTGGCGGGCTATGGCAAACGTGCCGCGCACGCCCTGTCCGGCGGGCAAAGGCAGCGCGTCGCGCTGGCGAGAGCATTGATCTTAAAACCCAAA
Source organism: Pseudomonadota bacterium (assembly GCA_038529695.1). Taxonomy (GTDB): domain Bacteria; phylum Pseudomonadota; class Alphaproteobacteria; order Rhodobacterales; family Rhodobacteraceae; genus Yoonia. The sequence goes on from JBCBDL010000061.1 coordinate 19,319, forward strand.
GTCCTGCTGCTGGATGAGCCGCTCTCCGCGCTCGATAAGAAGATGCGCGAGCAGATGCAGGTGGAGCTGATGCGCCTGCAGCGGCATGTCGGGATCACGTTTATTCTGGTCACCCATGATCAGGAAGAGGCGTTGGTGATGTCCGACCGGATTGCCGTGATGTT
>JBCBDL010000062.1:0-19220 GCA_038529695.1 Pseudomonadota bacterium
GAGAGCAAGGCGGCTGTTGCTGCCGGTGTTGAGAAGCACATCGAGTTCCTTCTCATAGAGGTTCAGCATCGCGTAGTCGGCGGCATGGGCGCGGATGTTCGGGAGGAGGATTTGCGTCGGCACCGCCTCGACGATGGTCTTGCCGGTCCGGGTGCGCTCGAGCTGACTGGCGTATTGCGTCATCATCACCGCGACGGTGTTCTGCTTGCGCGCGGTCACCAACCAGTTCGACAGCCGATCGGCGAAATACGCGTTGTCGAGCGCCTTCCAGGCCTCGTCGATCACGATGATCGTGGGGCGGCGGTCCTCGATCTCGCGCTCGACCCGGCGGAAGAGATAGGAGAGGACGGCCATGCGTTCTTTCTCGGCCTCGCTGTCGAGAATGCCGGTGAGATCAAAGCCCACCACATCACCTTCCAGCGAGAACGTGTCTTCCAGCGTCTGTCCGAAAATCCAGCCGTAGCGACCGTCTTCGGTCCACTCGAGCAGGCGCTGGTGCAGATCGCCGCCATCATCGGTGGACACAAAAAGCGATGCGAAATCCCGCCAGTTCCGCAGGGCCGGGTTCGTGGCCTGCGCATTTTGGCGCACGACCTCCTGAATGCGGTTTGTCTGCGCAGGCGTCAGCGGCTTGTCTGCGCGATAGAGCAGGGTGGCGAGCCAGTCCGAGAGCCAGGCGGTGCCGCGCGGATCGGTCTCGGTCCAGAGCGGGTTGAGGCCCGTGGGCTGCCCGGCTTTCAGGGAGGCGTAGCGCCCGCCATTGGCGCGGACCGCCATCTCCATACCGAGACGGTAGTCGAAGACGAAGATCCGCGCCCTTGCTCGACGGGCTTGCGTCATGAGGAAGGCCGAGAGGACCGACTTGCCTGACCCGGGCCGCCCCATGATGAGCGTATGCCCACTGGTGGGTTCTTTGTCGGGCGAGCCCTGCTCGTGATAGGAAAACCGGTAGGCGCTCTGTTCGGGGGTCGGCAGATAGGTGATGACCCGGCCCCAGGGGGTCTTCCCAGAAGGCTTGCCAAGCTGGGTCCGATGAAACGCCGCGAAATCCGCGAAGTTGCGATTGGTGATCGCACTGGCGCGCACGCGCTTGGGCTGATTTCCGGGATGTTGGCTCAGGTAGTGCGCCTTGGCGGCAACCCTCTCACCGATCATCTTCACCCCTTCGCCGGCGGCCGCGTTGACGATTTCCGCGCTGAGCGTCTGCAGCTCGTCCAGCGTGTCGCAGAAGATCGTCACGACCATGTGGTGTTCACCGAAGCTTTGGCGTTTGGCCTCGAGATCATCGGCGGCAATGTCGAGCGCTTCCATGAGCGACAGGGCCGCGTCCTGGCTCGCCTGCATCTGGCGCTTTTGCCGCTTGATGCGGCTCGCCATGAGGTTCGAATTGATCGGCGTGAAGGAATGGGTGACGATCATGTCGACCGGCAGGTTCAGCATGTCGAACATGGTGCAGGAGGTGGCCTCGGAATATTCCCCGATGGTGAAGCTCTTCCCAAAGCGGTGCCCCACGACGCCTTCGGAGAGCTCGAAATGATCGCCGTGGAACGTCACTCGCGTGTTGGCGACGTTGAAGGACAGGAAGCCATAGGTATTGGCCGGATAAAGCGGCAGTTCCTGACCTGTGTTGAGCGCGCCTAGAAAGCCGATCAACTCGCCACTCCGGGAAGTCAGCACCCGTGGGTTCAGCTCGGTCAGGCCTGACAGGAACACGCTCACGGCCTCGCCCAATCGACGAAGGCGCTTCTCGGTTGCCTCCTTCAGCCGGTCCGGGGCGCTGCGATTGAGGAAGGGCAGAACGCTCTTGGGAGGCGGGCGGTGGATGACGGTGAGGGTCAGCGTCTTGTCGCGCAGGCCACTGCTCTCGAGTTTTGCACGCCAGAGCCGGTCAACTTCTCCGGCAAAACTGTCCTCGCGCACGGGCTCGAGGTCCGGCGTGATCGCTTTCGAGACCTTGTGGACGTAGTAGCTGAATTCCGGTCCCAGCTGTGCGATGATCCGGGCGAAAAGCGCGGTCACCTTGTCGAGATAGGCATCATCCGTTGTGTAGCTGTTGACCCCATCGAGCCGGATGCACTGGAACAGCTCGTTCATCCGGGTCCTAACGGTGCGGTCATCGACCAGGCTGACGTAAGGCAGCATATGCGCAAGGCGGGTTTCGCGCGCATACCAGTCGGGCGTCATCGTGCGGAGATCGAGCGCGACTTCACGGGGCATAACTGTCCCCGCCGTGGATAGAGCGGTTCCGCGTCGGCGGTGTCTCCTGCAGCGCCGTCATCATCACGTCGATGAAGCGCGGATCCCAGTCCGCGGCCTTCCAAAGCACCGGGTAGAGCAAGGCGGCCACGCCCAGCACCGCGATGTGCTGGACCCAGACGAAGAACAGCACCGAGCCGAAGAGCCAGACCATCGCGTACATGATGGGCAGGCCCAGAAGCTTCGGCGGACGCACGAGACCCAGAAAGAGGGGCGAGCGCTCAGCCACCGGCAAAGACCGCGGCAACGATGGTGGGAGCGGCGGCGACACCCGCGATGCCGACAAGCACCCAGAGTGCTTGACGCAGGTCGATGATGTTGAAGAACCAGCTCAGGAAAACGCCCAGAACGGCGAGCGTGGCGATCACAACACCAAGCGGACCGGTCAGCGCATCGACGATGCCTTGCAACAGGCTTTGGATCGGGGAGAGATCGATGCTTTGCGCAAGCGCAGGCTCTGCGACGAGCAGGAAGAGCGCGAGCGACGCAATAAACAGGTTAGATATGTGCTTCATAAATTTGATCCTTCCAATCGGGTCACGACGGCCATGACGCGGGCCACGTGGTTCTGGGTTTCTCTGTAAGGGGGGATGCCGCCATACTGGCGGACCGCATCAGGTCCGGCGTTGTAGGCTGCGAGGGCAAGACGCGGATCGCCAAACGTCTCCAGCATCATCGCAAGGTAGCGGGCGGAGCCGTCGAGGTTCTGCAGCGGATCACGCGGGTCGACGCCGAGATCGCGCGCGGTTGCTGGCATCAATTGACCGAGGCCGATGGCGCCCGCGCTTGAGATTGCGTTTTGTCGATAAGCGCTTTCGATTTCGATATTGGCGCGAAAGAGGGTCAGCCAATCCCGAACCGAGAGGTCTGCGCCGCGCAGCCCGGGATGACCGGCGTAACGAAGGGCGGTGGCCTCGATGGCATTGAGGACATCCGCGCGGGGCAGGGGAGCAGGCCGAGCAAGGGCGGCCAATTCGATGTCTTCTGGTTCAGCGTCTCGGTCACCAAGGATCGCCAGATCGTCGGACGCAGACCCCTGGCCGATGCCGTCATTGTAGTTGCGGGCAAAGCTGTCCTGGGAGCGCGACGGGGTCAGAGAGCCATCGCTCTCCATGACCAGCACCATCTGGGCAGAGGCTGGACCCGCGAGATACCAGAGGAGGAGAAGGCTACTTGCTGCCGCCCTTGTCGGTCGCAGCCAGCTTGTGCGTTGTCCGCTGGCCTTCTTCAAGTGGAACATCGGCATGGGAGAAGCCGATCCCGATGAGGAAGGACACCACGCCCGTGATGGTTTTGAATTCGCGGATTTTGATGTCGTTATAGGTCGTGCGGGTACGGGCCGTGACCAGCAGCTTCTCCACGCCTTCGTCAGAGACGACGCGCATGATCCAGACCCCATAGTAGCTGGGGCCCTTCTTGTGTGCCGACTCCTGGCACAGGATTTCAGCGCTATAGCCACTTTCCACGAGTTCGCGGAAACGTGCTTCCGTAACCACATTTGGTGCTTCGATGTCCCAGTTCATGGCCCGGCTCACGCTTTCTTCAAACACGCAACGCCCGGGCATTCCCACTTGAAGCCCAGAGTTACGATAGTATATTATTAACCGCAAGATATATTGCGGCAGATACGGCTGTATCTCAGCTACTCAAACTCTAGGCACGGCCATTGGCGTCTATCAAGGAAAATAGGGGTTTCAGAAACCTGCAGTTGAGCCGATGGGTGGGCATGCAGTCTGTAGCACTGCTTTTGCTCGTTCCGGTCGCAAGCCAGGCCGGGTCCTGTCTCGCCCCGATCCGACCTTTCGTTCCAAGCGATTCGCAGGCCGCCCGGGATTATGCCGACATCATCCGACGGGACTTCGAGGTCTACATCTCGGGCATTCAGGACTACTTTCGCTGCCTCGAGCACGAGCGTGCGCGTGCTTTTGAGGAAGCCCGCGAAGTCAGCCAGGACTACGGTCGGTTTCTGGAACTGGTGGGGGATTGATGGGCGATTGGGTGTGCATCAGACTTGCAGCCCATGGAAACCAGACGCCGATAACACCCTCAAATATCTACTTTTTAGATAACAGATTTCATCCGCTAGCGACGTCACAAAAGGTATGTGACGCGTGGCGAAAACAATCAGAACAAATGGCCAGTTGGCGCTCGTCCGTGCGTTGGTTGATGCACGTCAGAATGCGGGTCTCAGCCAGCAGCAGATGGCGGCCAAGCTCAAACGCCACCAGTCATTTGTGGCGCGTCTTGAAAGCGGCGAGCGTCGTATCGACGTCGTGGAGTTCACGGTTCTGGCGAGGGTCATTGGCTTTGACAAAAATGAAGTCCTGTCGATTGTCGAAGCCGCCACGGAGCCCGACCACAAGATTTGAAAGCAAAGAAATTTTGAGACGCGCCGCTTCGTGCGTCCCCATGTGAAGTGAGCTCCTCAACAAAGAGCAGTTAGCCAACATCCCCCCAAGCGCGGCATGCGGTGCAGGCGAGCACCGTAGTTCGTCACGCTGCAAAATTAGAGCCACAGTGCAGGAAGTCCGTAAACAGTGAACGATGATAAAGGTGAGGGCGTCGCGATCGCAAATCTGATCGGGACCGATGGGTGCAGTATCGTTGGTTGGGTGTATCGCTGGACTACAGGCGCGCATGCGGTGATGTGGGACGTCCACGGGCCCCAACAGGTGTCGGAAATCCGGCCGGATCTCACTGCGGAACAGAAACAGGAAATCGACTTCGACGCGCTCACGCAGATCGGACGAGACGAGGGCGGGTGAGGAGTGAGAGCCCGCAGTGTTTGCCGAAATGCCAATTTGCTTGTGGACCGCGATGGGTACGCGGTGCCGTCGTACAAGTCAAAGAAGCCGAGTTCCGTGCCAAGCCTTTGCGGTGGCAGGTCAGTAGTTCACCTGCTCAAAGCCGTAGTTGCCCTCGTAGTCGCGCCAATCGACGAAGACGGATCGATGATAGATACCAGGGCAATTCTGGCCCCATCTTTCAAGACCGACATGGTCGGCTGGTAGGGCGGCTATGGAGGACCTTTGCCAGGCGAAGTCACCTTGGATGCCATAAGTGCCGAGGACCACGGTGGCGCTGCGGTTGCAATCACCATCACGACCGGATTCGTGCTGCCGGGCATAGCGAACATCAAAGACCCGGATGGACCGCACGAAGTTGAATTCAGGTCCGCTGATATCGATGTCGGCGCGATCTTGAACGAGCCGGAGAGCCTGGTCGGCGGGAACAAGGTAATCTGGGGCTTCTAGGGTGCGCCAAGCAGCCGCTATAGGGTCAGCGGTTCCGTGCTCTGAAAAGGATTGTCGCGGCCCATTGCTGTTGTTTCGAAAGTACGCTTCAAAGATGCGGTCTGCACTGTTTGGTGCAGGAGCGGTCTCAAAGGACGCACCCATAGGACAGCGCCAGATTTGAAGCGGCGGTTCCACCGGCCAAGGCGTAATGCGTCGGATGAATTCGGCGCGAGCCCGGGCGCATGGTACCGAAGCCGGCCAACCGCCAGACAGGCACAGGAGGATCGCGCAATCGATCGGGTATGTCTGCGCGCGGGCGGGCAACGGCAGCGAAAGACCAGTCACAGTCAAAGCGACTGCGACCGAGGGGAGGAGTTTCTTGAGTAGATGACGCATGCTGAGGACTCTCTGGAACAAAGCTCAGCATACATACGATAATATACTATCGCAACACTAAGTATAAAAACGCATAATGAAGTTTATGTTAAGATAAGTCAGTATTATTGACCTAAACTCGCCAAGCGCTCTGGATCCATCTTATGTAAATTAAAACACTCCTTGCAACGAGGCCATTCTGATATCCGAGTTTTTTACTTGGTTTTATCCGCAAGTCGATGTATTAAGAAAATATAGCTTATAGGAGAGCACGCTATGAACACTCGTTTCATCAGCGGCTTTGCCCTTACGCTTGCAGCCACCGTGACGTTCCTCACGCCAGCAACATCCGCACAGGCCGAAGCCCTTACACTAACCGACATTGCCGGGCGGCAAGTGACGCTTGATGAGCGTCCCGACAAGATAATTCTTGGAGAAGGTCGCATGATGTATGCGATTGCCGCGATCAGCAGTGGCAATCCGTTTGAACATATAGTCGGATGGAAAGACGATCTGGTTCAATATGACCCCGACGCGTTCCGCAAATTCGAAGCCGCCTTTCCGGCAGATGCCGAAAGGATGATCAATTTTGGCAATCCTTACGCTGGTGATTTCAGCATCGAAGGCGTGTTGGAAGCAGATGCAGACCTAGTCTTGCTGGACTCCGGGAATCTCTTCAAAGCCGAAGAGACAGGACTGATAGAAAAGCTCGACAAAGCCGGAGTTCCGGTTGTTTTCATCGACTTCCGCCGGAATGCGACAGAGAATACCGTCCCATCCCTGCTCATCCTCGGCCGTATCCTCGGCGAAGAAGCAGGCGCGGCAAAGTTCATTGACTTCTACATCGCAGAGATGCGCCGTGTGACCAATGTGGTCGATACGATCCCCGCCGAAGACCGCCCTCTCGTAGTGGTTGAAAATGCGGCAGGCTGGCAGCCTGATTTCTGCTGCTGGTCATTTGGACCCTACAATTACGGGCGCTTTGTAGAGCTTGCAGGCGGCAAGAACTTTGCCTCGACGCTGGCCAATGCCTATTCCGTGACGCTCTCGATGGAAGGCGTCTTGGACGCCGACCCCGATCATATCATCGGGACTGGCGCAAATTGGGCCGAGGCAAAGCCGGAAGTCACCTCAACGCTTCTGGGTTATGAAGGCGATCCGGCGGTCAATGCAGAGAAGATCGCGGCCCTTGCATCCCGTCCCGGTTTTTCCGAGTTGCGTGCGGTGAAAGAAGGCAATTACCACTCGATCTACCACCAGTTCTACAACTCACCCTATCACTTCGTGGCAGTGCAGCAGATCGCCAAGTGGCTCTATCCTGATGATTTTGCCGATCTCGATCCGCAGGACACGTTCAATCGTCTGCACGCGGAGTTTATGCCCTATGAGGCGTCTGGCCAGTTCTGGTTGAGCGCTGAACAGGCAACTCAGTAAAACAGGTGCCCCCCGACCGGTTTACTGGGGGGGGCCAGTTCCTATGACAGAGATTTCCAACTCTCCGAGCGTCGATACCATCGTCGGCGGATACCGCAAACGTGCGGTCTTGCGTGTCGCGCTTATCGCGGCCGCCGCTTTGATCCTTTTCATCACTATCGTACTCGACGTGATCACCGGTCCTGCCGATCTAAGCTTTGGGCGCGTAGCACAGGTGATATTGAACCCGTCTGTAGCCACGACCAAAGAGGAGGTCATCATTTGGGATCTCCGACTACCGGTTGCCATGATGGCAGTGGTCGTCGGGGCCATGTTGGGCGTCTCGGGTGCAGAGCTGCAAACGATCCTCAACAACCCTCTGGCGGAACCCTTCACACTTGGCCTTTCGATGGCCGCCAGCTTTGGCGCTGCGGTTGCAATCGTTCTAGGTTGGTCGGTCTTGCCTGGTGTCGGGGCGCTCTTTGTAACCGTGAATGCATTCGTCTTCGCTATGGGCGCGTCGCTACTTCTGTTCATGGTCACACGATTACGCGGTGCAAATCCTGAAACGATGATCCTGATGGGCATTGCTATGATGTTCACGTTCAATGCGCTTCTAGCGTTTCTGCAATATGGCGCATCTGAATTGCAGTTGGCGCAACTCATTTTCTGGCAGTTGGGATCTCTGGCCCGTGCCACCTGGCCAAAGGTTGCGATCTGCGTTGTGATCCTGGCAATTGTTCTTCCTTACTTCCTCAGTCGTTCGTGGGCTTTGACGGCGCTGCGCATGGGCGAGGACAAGGCAGCCGCATTGGGCGTGAACGTAAACGCGCTGCGTTTGACAGTTTTAGCCGGCGTTTCGCTCTTGGCGGCCGTTGCCGTATCATTCGTCGGCGCTATTGCCTTTGTCGGTCTCGTCGCGCCGCATATTGCCCGCATGATCGTGGGTGAAGACCAGCGTGGCTTCCTGCCGTTGTCCGCACTTGCGGGAGCATTGATCTTGTCTGGGACGTCGATCCTGTCGAAGGCGATTACGCCGGGGATCGTCTATCCCATAGGCATGATCACTTCGCTTATCGGCATCCCATTCTTCGTCAGCCTCATCCTTGGACAACGCAAAAGGCATTGGCAATGACCCTCGAAGTTCGCGATTTGAGTTTTGCCTACGGTACTCGCCCGATCTTGAAAGGTGCAGGTTTTGCACCGCTGAGGCAGGGTCACCTGACTGCCCTAATCGGGCCAAACGCATCTGGGAAGTCCACGCTGTTTCGCTCGATAGCAGGCCTATTGAAGGCTGACGGTCTGGTAACGCTGTCCGGCACGGACCTGAACACGCTTTCGGCCAAGGCGCGGCTGTCCCGTGTATGCTTCATGCCGCAGTTCTTCGCAGCAAATGCCGCTCTCACCGTTTTCGACGTTGTCATGATGGCGCGCAAGAACCTGAGCGGATGGCGGGTTACCTCCGAAGATACCAACGCTGTCGCCGAAGCACTGCACGGATCGCGGATCGGTCACTTGTCTGAGGCCTATATCAGCGAGTTGTCAGGGGGACAGGCGCAAATGGTCTCTGTTGCCCAAGCGCTCATTCGTTCATCAGATGTCTATCTGTTTGACGAGCCAACATCTGCGCTAGACCTAAACCATCAATTGCGCGTGCTAGGGCAAATCCGTGACGCTGTGGCGGAGCGCAACGCGGTTGGGATTGTTGCGTTGCATGATTTGAATCTTGCGGCCCGGTTTGCAGATCATCTTATTCTGCTGCGTCAAGGCGAGGTCCTTGCAGAAGGACCACCCAACGACATCCTGCACCGCTCCGAGATCGCCGAGACCTACGGTGTCGATATTCGCATCACAACCGGCCCAAAGGAGGACCTTGTCGTCCATGCCTATTCCCACATATGACCGCCGCACCTTCACACTATCAATTAGCGCTCTTGCCACTGCCACACCGCTGCTAGCCCGCACCGATACTGGGCGCAACTCTACCGCGGATCACACCGTCCTAATGCTCAATGCCGACTGCAATGACGCAAATATCGTAAATGTTTTCGAGCCGGCAATCCTACATATCGAGCCGGGTGAAAGCGTTCAGTTTCTTGCCACAGACCCAAGTCACAACACCGCTTCTAAACGCGGAATGATCCCAGACGGAGCGGCACCGTGGAACGGCGCGGTTGATGAAGAGCTCGTTGTTACCCTAACAGTTCCCGGAATTTACGGTTATCTCTGTCTGCCCCACTACGATTGGGGCATGGTCGGCCTTATCGTTGTTGGGAATGATCTTTCCAACCTCGCAGCTGTGAAGAAAGTCCGGCATCCCGGGGATGCCCGTAGGAATTTTCGAGCGCTCCTCGAACAACTGGAAAAAGGCGGTTCTTAGCATGACCGAATTGATCAACACTTGGTCCACCGACCCGAGTGAAGAAGATAGCATGACGGACGAACACGTCTGGATTTGGCAGGAAATGATTAACGTCATCCCACAGCCAGATCTTTCGTCGGCGCGTGTCTTGGACATTGGCTGCAATCAAGGCGGTTTTCTAAGGATGCTCTACGATCAGCGACCATTTGCTTCGGGCGTTGGCATCGATATTGCGCGCGACCGCGTCGCGCTGGCGAATGCAGCCAAAGGCGACCGGCCTCTCCAATATGTCGCCTCGAGCCAACCTGAAGATGCAGGGGACGGCTTTGATCTCGCGTTCAGCCATGAGGTCATTTACTTGATCGAAGACCTTCAAGCTCATGCACGGCAGGTCGGTAAGGTCCTAAAAACGGGCGGCCACTATGATGCGGTGACATGTTGCCATGCTGACAGTCCCCTTTGGGCGAAGTGGCGTCCAAAGATCGCGCAGTTCTCGAATGTTGGCGTCCCGAACCATTCTGTTGCAGACATTGCCAGCGCATTTCGCTCCGAGGGTTTTGAAGTTTCGATCAGCAGGTTTCTTGCAAATAGCTTCATCCCCACAGAACCCCCAACGGACTACTTCCCGACGGACATCGGGCGCTTGGACACATACACAAAATGGAAGCTTTGCTTTCGCTGCGTCAAGCAGTGAGCACTGGCTGGATGATCTGCTGTCCTGTCTTTGCTCTATCGACCATGATTTCAGTTTCATACAACGCACTTAGCGTTCCCGAGGTCAGTACAGTCTCTGGTGGACCTTCTTCAAACACCTCGCCGTCTTTCAGTAGAACAACCTGATCGGCATAGGCCGCAGCCAAGTTGAGATCGTGCAAAACGACAAGACTGCCGACACCCTCTCTGGCCAGCGACCTAACGTGCCTTAGCAAAGTCACCTGATGCCCAAGGTCCAAGCTGGCAGTCGGTTCGTCGAGAAATAGGAAAGGGCGATAGCCCAACCGCAAGTTCGCACCCAACAGGGTTAGAACGCGGGCAAATTGCGCGCGATGCCGTTGGCCGCCGGACAGCTCCCCAACGAAACGCGTCATGATATCTTCGAGGCCAAGGTCTCGTGCAACCTGCGATTTGATTTCCACCAGATCATTTGGCGTCAAATCCATCGGGACGCCGAGTTCCAAAAGTTCAGTGACCAAAAAATCTGCCGAAAGGGTGGGATTTTGTTCCAGAACAACACGACGTTTTGCCAGGTCTCGCGGCGAAAGATCGGCGATCGCCAAATCTTCGTAACGAACATGTTCGGCGCAATCGGAATGTTCCCCCGCCAAAGCCGCAAGAAGGGTGGACTTTCCAGCACCATTCGGCCCGCAAAGCGCTGTGACTTGACCCAATTTGGGTTCCACCGACACATCGTTCAAGACAACCTGTCTGCCCAGGCTAACTGTGATGTTGCGCCCGACAATCACAAACGGGACTTTCGCAAAAGCAGCCATAAGAAGAACGGACCGCCGAGCGTGGCCGTCGCGATGCCGATAGGTATCTCTGCCGGGGGAATGGCATTGCGGACGAAAAGATCCGCCAAGAGCACAATATTCGCACCCAAAAGCGCCGATATCGGTAATACAACCCAATGACTGGCACGCACGATCAGTCGAGTCATGTGTGGGGCCACAAGTCCAACGAAGCCAATGGGTCCGGCAACCGATACCCCTGCGCCAACGGCGACCGCGACCAATGCGCAGATCTGGAATTTGACGCGGCGCACGTTGACGCCAGAATGGAACGCCGCGCGCTCGCCTAACTGCAGAATGTCCAATTCACGGCGAAAGCTCAAAAGGGCCAGGCTTGCGAGGGTCATGGCAGCGCAGGCGGTCAGCACTGTATTCCAGTTGCTTTTGGCAAGGCTTCCCATCGTCCAAAACGTGAGTTCCCGCAGCTGTTGATCGGTCGACATGTAGACCATGATACCGATCATGGCGCCCGCTATCGCGGTGATTGCAACACCAACCAAGATCAGACGGCCCGCAGAAAAGCTGCCGCCAAGGCTCGCGGCCAACAACACAATTAGGGTCACGGCCAGGCCGCCCAAAAACGCAGCCATTGGTAGGATCGCTTGCATCAGAAACGCGGGCACCCCAACGAGGACTACGTCTCCTAAGACGATCACAAAAACCACCGCAAGTGACGCTCCTGCTGTGATGCCAATGAGGCCAGGGTCCGCCAAAGGGTTTCGCAGAAGGCCTTGAAGACACGCACCAGAGATGGCCAGAGACGCCCCTACAATCGCACCGAGCACCATTCGCGGTGCCCGGATATTAAACAGGATCGTATCTGTTACCTGCGAACCTTCCCCAGTCGCTGATCGCCAAAGGTCGCTGAAAGACAACTTCGCCGGGCCCACCGTCAGTGCCAGGAACGCAGCCAAAAGAAGAAGCAGTGAAAGAAGACAGTAAGACAGGATCACGCGACCATCTGCACGCATGTTGATCAACCTTGGGTAACGGTCTCAAACGCTGAGATCAGATCGTTCATCGCTTCTGGTGATCGCGGCCCAAACTGCAGCATGAGTTGAGGGCTAAGGATCACATAGCTTTGGTTTTGACCTGCTGGTGTTGCGGCGATGTCTTCACGCGCCATGATGACGTCGGCGCCGCCAAGTCGCTCAACATGCAACGTCGACATAACGATAATGTCCGGCGCTGCGGTGATGATTGCTTCAGAATTCATCGGCTTCCAGCCGTCGAACGTGGCAACGTTCTGACCACCGGCGATGTCGATAATATCATTGCCTGTTGTGTCCTGACCCGCAGTAATCGGTGATCCATCACGCACGGATAGAACCAACAAAACGCGGGGATTGCGCTCCAAAGCAGCGGCGCGCATTTTGATCGTCAGTAACTCAGCCTCATAAGCTGCGATCAATTCTTGGCCGCGACCCGGCATATCCAAGACACTAGCGACGAAATTGACCTTGTCAGCAAAACGCGACGCACCTTGCCCATTCGGTGCGAAGACGACATCCAGCCCGGCCGCCTTCAGATTTTCCATCACGGCGGGGGGACCCATATCATAGGAGCCTATGAGAATATCCGCGCCGGTTGCCAGAACCCCTTCGGCAGACAATTCCCGCACATACCCGATTGACGGCAGATCGTTCACAGTTTCGGGGAAGATAGACGTTGAATCGACAGCGACTACTTTGTCGCCAACGCCGAATTCAAAGAGAATCTCTGTGATATCGCCTCCCGCTGAGGCGATCTTGGATACACTCTCCGCATAGACTGGCAGTGCAAGCGCTATTGCCAATAATGTCGCGATCAGTTTCTTGATCATTGCAGGTCCCTTCCGCAAAAATTCCCGCGTTCAGACGGAGAAAGTGATGTCGCGGCTGGACAGCGCTGGCTTACGACCTTATTTCTGATAGAAATACTCAACTACACCCGTTTTGCAAGCCGAAGTGCCAGCAGACTGAGATCGGAGCACACAATGGCCACAGAACGTCCAAAACGAATCCCGCATCTTATGACCGTCGCTGACGCCTGGCACGTCACACCCAATATGGTCCGTGTCACACTCTGCGCAGGCTTCGTAACCGACCTGCCAGAAGGGATCGAAGGTGCGCATTGCAAGATATACCTCCCTGAACCAGAGGAAGACTCCACAGTTTTTCAAGACCGGTTGGCGTCCGGCCCGCGTCCAACCATGCGCACATACACGATCCGGCACATTCGCCCATGGATCGGTGAAATCGACATTGATTTTGTAGATCACGGAGATGCGGGGCCAGCATCAGCGTGGGCCAGAAAAGCCAAGCCTGGCGACGTCTGTGGGTTCGGCGGTCCAGGTCCTGTCAAACTGAAGACCTTCCATGCAGATAGCTATCTTGTGGCTGCTGACATGTCTGCGCTCCCCGTCGCAGCAGCGACGCTCGAAGCCATGCCGCGAGACGCAAAGGGGGTCGCATTTCTGGAAATTACCTCCCCAGAAGACAGGCAAGACATCAACGCACCCAAAGGTCTGGCGATCCACTGGCTTGATCATCCTGATCCACACATCGCATCGACCAAAGTCGTTGATTTGATCCGGGCCTTGCCGGATTTTAAAGGCCGCGTTCAAACCTGTATCGCGGGCGAAAGCTCGGTCATTCAGGCTTTGCGCGGGCATTTGATGAACGAGCGCAAGCTGGACAAAACCGATGTTTACATCTCGGGCTATTGGAAAATTGGCCTGGTTGAAGACGAGCACCAAGAATTCAAACGCAGCACTGCAGCCTAAGGAGTTGTCCATGTACTTGGCCATGAACCGTTTTACAGTTCCGACTGAAAATGCAACTGCCTTCGAAGAGATCTGGCTTGGGCGGGAGAGCCACTTGAAGGATATGGCCGGCTTCGTCGAGTTTCATATGCTTCGCGGTGCTGAAACAGACGGCAACGTCCTCTATGCATCTCACACCGTTTGGGAGTCTGAAGATGCGTTCTCCGCTTGGACAAGATCCGAACAGTTTCGCGCTGCTCATCGCGATGCCGGGCAAACCACAAAGCTCTATGTGGGTCATCCAAATTTCGAGGGCTTTTCGTCCATTCAGAACATTGCCGCACAGGACCATTCAGAATGATGAAAAGACAGACTGCTGCGCGGCAGAACAGTCCCCAACTGACAGCCGGATCGGCATCGATATGAAGCTGAGCACGAAAGGCCGCTACGCTCTCGTTGCGCTGGTCGACGTCGCATTTCACCAAAACGTAGGTCTTGTCTCGATCAACGAGGTCGGCGCGCGGCAAGACATTTCGTTGACGTACCTTGAGCAGCTTTTTGCCAAGCTCAGACGGGCAGGCCTGCTGACATCAGTGCGCGGTCCCGGTGGCGGCTACAAATTGGCGCGTGCGCCAGAGCATATCCGCATCGAGGAGATCCTTGTCGCTGTAGACGAGGCCATCGACGTCCTTACGCCGGGCGCGGGCGCCAAAGGTGGTGTCTCGGGATCCAAGGAGCAATCTCTCTCCAATCGGCTTTGGGAAGGTCTAAGCGCGCATGTCTACGTCTTCCTGCACCGCACAACGTTGCAGGATGTGATAGGAAACAGCTTGGTGCCCTGCCCCGCCATTCCCGCATTGTTGGAATTCGAAGACAGCTAGGCGTACAGTCGTGCTTTTCTCTTCGAGACAAGATCAGCAAACCCATAAGCCGCAGCGATCACGCGCTCTGTTGAATTCCCTTCGCAAAGTAGCATCGCAGAAGACGCCACCTGAGACCCATGCCCCGCCCGTGCATTCTGGATAAGCTGCAAGAGGTAACGCTCGTCCTGTGTCACGATGGCCGAGCACCCTTGGCAGCGAGGGTTTGAAAACCGAAACATGGACCGCCTCGACGTCCGCATTTCATGAACAACCGCCAAAGAGCGGCGCATTCTCTCTGCACTATCGGGACCGGGAAAGAAGCTTTCGCTGCCAAGCATGGTCATAACCCATGCGCTTGCATCACACTCAGAAAACGAAATGAAAAAGTAACGCGCGGCACTCAGAAATCCGAAATCAACGGCGTCGGTGTCGAGAGATGCAAGCGGCACATCACCCGCAGCGTGTCTTGCGTGGCATGACTTCTTATCCATCGGTTCCGACCTTTGCCTGTTGCATCGTTGAGGTCCGATCTAGGACGGGAATGCCGAGTTCATCTAGCTTTGAAGGAGAGAGGTCGTGATGCGCTGGCCCGGATGACGCGAGTGGAGCATCAAGCAGCCGCACTGTTTCTGATTCTATTTGTCGCCGTCCGATGAGCAGCTCATGGAGCTCCGGCTTCAGCCCGTCGCCAAACCGCGCGGCCATATCATGCATGTTCAAAAGTCGTTGGAATTCCTGATCCATAGCCCTGCAATTACCTATCGTTTCGTCCGGGCTGACAGGGAATCTGCGGCTTGGTAAGAGCTAGTTGACAGAAACACTCAGAAAACTCAATATTAATCTGAGTATTTTGGTCGGGAAGGGTTGATTTGCGGCCTGCTTCCTGTAATTGACTAAAAAAGTAAGAAAAGCATCCTAGGGGAGATACACATGAAAACTAAGACATCCTTTTTGGCACTGATGGTCGCAATGACCGCTGGCAGCGCCTATGCTGAAGGTGAGCTGAACCTTTACTCTTCGCGTCACTACGACACGGATGAGCGGCTCTATTCAGACTTCACAGAAGCCACCGGCATCACCATCAACCGGATCGAAGGCAAGGCCGACGAACTGATTGCGCGTATGGAAGCGGAGGGCGACAATTCTCCGGTCGACGTTTTCCTGACGGTAGACACCGTGCGAATTACCCGTGCGAAGGAACTCGGCCTGCTGCAAAGCATCGATAGCCCTGCTCTCGAAGCATCGATCCCCGCTTACTTGCAGGATGACGATAACCAATGGTTCGCCTTCTCACAGCGCGCGCGCATCCTGTTCTATGACAAGAACGATGTCGAAAACCCACCCATGACCTACCAGGACCTCGCGAACCCGGAATACGCTGGCAAGGTTTGCATCCGGTCGTCTTCCAACGTCTACACGCAGAACATCACCGCCGCTTTGACAGCGCATCTTGGCGAAGAAGCCATTGGTGACTGGGCAAAAGGCGTGGTGGCGAATTTTGCGCGCGACCCACAAGGCGGCGATACTGACCAGCTGCGCGGCATTGTGTCCGGCGAGTGTGACATCGCAATGTCGAACACTTACTACTTTGCCCGAGCAATCCGCAAAGACGTGTCCGGACTGTCCGACAGCATAGATCAGATCGGCTGGGTCTTCCCGAACCAGAACGATATCGGCGCACACATGAACATTTCCGGTGGCGGCGTTGCTGTGAATGCCCCCAACAAAGAGAATGCGATCAAGTTCCTTGAGTACCTTGCCTCTGAGAGTGCGCAGCAGTACTTCTCGGCGGGTAACGATGAATATCCTGCTGTTCCAGGTATCGGCTTGGCAGACTCTGTGGCGAAGCTTGGGATCTTCCGCCCGGATGCGATTGAACTCAGCGATATTGCCGCAAACATCGGTGCTGCTCAGAACATTCTTAACGAGGCCGGTTGGAAGTAAGATCCACTTCAAATCAAACTCTCGAAGGCGCGCCCGTTTGGCGCGCCTTTTTCATGTGTGTCGCTGTGAACGCCAGTCTCCGATCTGAGCGCACAGCAAAATCACTGGCAGAAGGCCTATACCGGCAATCATAAGACTTGGAACGGCAGCGCCTTCCAACCGCTCATCCGACGCGAGCCGAAACGCCTGCACGGCGAGGGTGTCATAGTTGAAAGGCCGCAAGATGAGGGTAGCAGGCAGTTCCTTGATCGTGTCCACAAAGACAATCAGCAAGGCTGTCAAAATACTGCTCCGTAGAATCGGCATATGTATGCTGCGCACCGTCCCCCAAGCGGTTCGCCCCAAAACGCGGGATGCCGCGTCGATGTTTGGCGTGACAGTCGCCAGACCGCTATCATAAGAGCCAATTGCGGCGGCCAAGAAACGGATCATATATGCTGCGATCAAGAGCCAAATTGAGCCTGAAATAAGCAACCCTGTTGAGATATCAAACCACGCTTCCATCTGGTCATCGAGCCAGTTGTCAAACCTGGCAAAGGGGACGAGGAGGCCAACCGCAATGACCCCGCCGGGAACCGCATAGCCCAAGCGTCCAATAAACAAAGTGGCAAGGGCGGTCTTGCCAGACAGGAGACGGTTGAAAGTGCCAAGAAGAATAGCCGCCCCGACCGTCACAAGCGCCGCAACACTCGCGAGTAACAGAGAGTTCTGAATGAACCGGATGTAACGCGGGCTAAAGATTTCCTGCTCAGACCGCATCCCCATCAGGATCAATGTGACAGTCGGGATGATAACCCCCAGCAAGACCGGCAGAATACAAACGAACTGAGCACCGAGCGCGCGCTTACCGCTTAATTGAAACCGCGCGAAAACCTCCTGGCGACCTTTGGCAGCGAAACCGGCTTTGCCGCGATTCATGTACTCTAGGGCCGCCACCAAGAGAGCGAATGCCAGCAATCCCACCGCTAACTGAGCGGCGGCTGCGCGATCGGCCAACCCGAACCAGCTTGTGTAGATGCCTGTTGCAAAGGTCTGTACACTGAAATGCGCGACTGTCCCGAAGTCGGCGATCGTCTCCATCACGACCAGCAGCGCGCCTGCTGCGATCGCAGGACGCGCCATCGGCAAAGAAATTGTCAGAAAAGCCTTCATCGGCGAGGCGCCAAGCGACCGCGCGGCATAAAACGGCGTGGCTGCCTGCATGCGAAACGCTGTCCGCGCCATCAGGTAGACATAGGGATAAAGGACCAGCGTCAGCATCAAAGCCGCACCACCAAGCGAGCGGATTTCCGGAAACCAGTAGTCCCGTGGCCCCCATCCCATCATACTCCGCAACGTGCTTTGCACGATGCCCGGATGATCGAGCACATCGGTATAGGCATAGGCCAGAACGTAAGCGGGAAACGCCAACGGCACGACAAGCGCCACTTCCAAAATACGGCGCCCACGAAATTCGGTAGCAACGACTAACCAGGCTGTCACGCTGCCGATGATGATGGCTCCAACTGCAACCAGGGTCACAAGAACCAAAGTGGTCCAAGTGTAGTCCCAAAGCACGGTCTCAGCGAGCCGGGTCAATGTATCGAGCGTCCCAAGGGTCGCTGCTGCCACGACACCAATGAGCGGCAACAGACAGATCGCCGCGACAGCCAGCGCTGTCCCCGAAATCAGTTTTCTATCCATGCTTTGCGTAATCCTTTTGCGTGCCGCTGTCGGCGGTTTAACGCGAAAATTCCGAT
Organism: Pseudomonadota bacterium; assembly: GCA_038529695.1. Lineage (GTDB taxonomy): Bacteria > Pseudomonadota > Alphaproteobacteria > Rhodobacterales > Rhodobacteraceae > Yoonia. The sequence goes on from JBCBDL010000062.1 coordinate 18,440, forward strand.
ATTTATAGTTCTGATTGTTTTTGTCGGGATTGACTAATCTGAGTATTTCAATCAACAATACCGTAGCGAGTCTTAGCCACCCCCTCGTTACTCTCGGTGGGCAGCCCAGACCCTTTGCGAAAAAGGAGATACTGATGGGCCAAAGCCAACTTGAGCGCAGACCGCAGCCTGCGGAACGCGAGGAAAGCACATGCTGGCGTGAAGTGCTTTTCGGCGCACTTTCAGGTCTATACCCAACCGATCAACAGCTTGAACGGATGCTCGACCATCTGGAGCGGACGCCATGAATGTCATGACAGACGTTCCCAAGCCCACAGTGGCCAAACCAACCCAGAGCATTGACACTTACGACGCCCGAGACCTTGTCAAAGACGGCGTGCAAGCCTGCATCGTTTTGGACGAACAGACCTATTACTTGCGCATCACACGTGCAGGCAAACTGATCTTAACGAAATGAACCAGGATCATCACGCCAGAGGTGGCGCCGCCGTCGGTGTTCTGAACCGTATGGAGGCTTGGGAAGCCAATCTCGTGCTCAACCTTCGCCTATGGTGCGAGGGTCCCTGCGGCCAACAGCAGGTTTGGAACGAATACCGCAAAGCACTGTCAGGGGACTCCGCCAGAAATGAGTGCCATGCATTCGAGAACTTGATCCGAACGCTTGTCGCAAATGCGATACGCCCTCTCGTACGCCATGATGTGGGGTGTTCTTGCGTCGGCGCAGATGAGTGCGTTTTTCTCCATTTGGTCCGGTGCGCCGCTGATGGTCACCTAAATGACG